>JAIRPR010000019.1 GCA_031256895.1 Coriobacteriaceae bacterium | reverse complement strand
TTTGGTCTTCTTGACAAAGAGGGCCTTGGCGTTCTTGTCGTCAGGGTCGCTGAAGATCCTTTTATCATCGCTTACAGCACTCGAACAGAAATAATCGACGATGGCCTTTCGGTCTGCCTCGGAAATAACCTCTTCATTGAAGGCGAAGGGGGCATTGAGGACCGGAGTGGAAGAGATGATGGTGAACTGCTTGCCATGCACGTTGGTGAAGGGGTCGCCGGCATCATCGCGCACCTTGTAGACGGCTCCCGGCATGTTCGCCTCTCCCGAGACAAGCGTGAGGTACATGTCCACGTCGATGTCATCGAAGGCTGCGGCATCGGCATCGCCGCTCATCAGGTTGACTACCGATCCTTGATGCGAACCCCCCAAGAGCACCTCGCTGAAGAAGCTGCCGTTCTCCAAAAGCACCTCGTTGCTGGAAAGGCCGAAGACCGAGACCAGCTTGGCGGAAGGCACCTTGAAGCCCGAAGTGGAGGTAGCCGAGACAAAGCTGAACGACTTGCCCTTCAGCGGCTGCAGGTCGAAGTCTTGCCCTTTCTTGTATGCGGCGACATCCTCGGTACGCACGCAGATGCGGCTGTAGTAACAGGCACCGTCGAGCTTTCCTTTGTCGTCGCTGTTCGTGAAGCAGGCCTGCACCTTGTTGTTCTTCTTGTTGGCCTGCACATATCCTTCGGCACCCAGAAGAGCCATGCCGGCGCTTCCTGATGCGATCGCTTCGATTGCAACGTTGTAATCGGTGGTGGTCATGACCTCGGCATCGCGTCCACAGCTTGCCTTGATAGCCTCGGAAACCGCGGTGCGCGAAGGCGCCATATCGGCCGAAGAGGCATCGGGCAGGAACACGAAGGTGATGGGCTTGTTATCGGTGGCGCTGCCGCCGTCACTGCCGGAACCATCGTTCGCGGCATTCGCGTTGTTTGCGGTACTGCACCCGATCAAGGATCCTGACAAGCTGCCGACCAGCCCCAAGGCAGCCACCTGGGCAACCCCCTTCAGGAATTGGCGACGATCGAACGAATTCTCCAAAACAACCTCCTTTTTCATGACCAAGGCGAAACGCCGTGGCGCGATATTTTCTACACATCAAGAAGCTTACGGGAGCCTTGTCTGGATCAGGTCAAGGCCGCTTAAAGCTTTCCTCAAGAATAAGCCCCCTTTGTAAAAAGGATGCAAAGCCCGCACCCTGGTGAAGCTTCGGTGATTCTGTAGCGCATCCCATTCCCTATCCACAAGACAGCCCGTAATCTCGACCGCAACCCCGACTTTACCGGGTCTTTACCGACAACATACCCACCCTTGATGCTATGCTTCTATCATCGAGAGACAAGCGGCGCCGGACAAGGCTGCATCCGCAGGAAGGCCAGGGCGCTGCGGATGAAGCCGGCCTCTTCGGGAAGGCAGGAGCGCTGCGGATGCCTCCGGCCTGCTGCAGGCGCAAGCACCGCGGATGCCTCCGGCCTGCTGCAGGCGGAAGCACCGCGGATGCAGCCATTCGACGCAGAAAGGCAAATCGCCCGGGCAAAGCCTGCCCAACACAGGCGGACCGACACAGAAAGGGACACCCATGGAATCGCCCCTCTATGCAGACCTCCATGTCCACACGACCATATCCGATGGGTCTGACGACTTCGAAGAGGTGCTTGCCCAAGCCGCTACGCTTGGCTTGACCCATGTAGCCTTCACGAACCACGACACCGTGACCGGCCTTTCCCAGGCATTCGATTTGCAGGAACGCTTCAACGTCACCGTGATAGGCGGTATCGAGATAAGCGCTTGGGATGCTGCGGAAAACACCAAGGCACATATCATAGGCTTGGGGTTTGAAAGCGAACGCGCCCCGGCCATACAGGCACTCTGCGGGCCTTTGCTGGAGCGCCGCTTCGCCAAAACCCGGTGGCAGATAGAACAGCTGCAAAGCCACGGCATCAAGCTTGACCTTGATCTGCTCGGGCGCTATGCACTCCAATCAACATGCCTCTACAAGCAGCATGTCATGGCCGCCCTGACCGAAGCGCCCCATGGCAGCGCCGAATACCAGAGGCTCTACCGTTCGCTCTTCAAGGAAGGCGGCATCTGTGAACGCCACATCCCCTATGTGGACGCACGCGATGCCGTTCGCGCCATCAAGGAAGACGGCGGGTGGGCGGTGCTTGCCCATCCCGGCCAATTCAACAATTTCGGCCTGGTCGCCCGTCTGGCGCGCCTGGGCCTCGATGGCATCGAGAAGTACCACCCCGACCACGGCCCCAAGGAATGGCGCAAGGTGGAACAACTGGCCACCGAACACAACCTCTTCTGCACGGGCGGATCGGACTACCACGGCGCCTTCGGCGATTCTGCCCTCGGCTCCCATCGCATTCAGGTGGACACAGGGACGGACAAAGGGACGGTTCATCCGTCCACGGACAAAGGGACGGTTCATCCGTCCACCCTGGTCTGCGGACAGAGGGACGGTTCATCCGTCCACCCTGGTCTGGCTGTTTTACTCGATGAATGCGGAAGCAGGCAGGGCGGACGCAGGGCGAATGCAGGCAGGGCGGACGCAGGGTCGGTTCATCCGTCCTCGCCCATCTGACCGTTTTACCCGATGTAAAGGCCAAACAGGAGCATACGACAGAGTCGCTTGCTGACCTGTGAACAGCAACGCCAAACGGCACCCTGTGCGCGATGCTCAGATAAGAGGTGCGGGCAGCACTGCCTCATACGTGATACAATACGCGTAACGGCTTTCCGGCTTTTCCCTTCACCCGGCTCAAGGGGTGGGCGGAACAAGCTGGATGCGCCCCGTGCGTCCCAAACAGGATAGGAAAAGGAAGAACATGGCTGTTCCCCTTATTGCATGCGTTGTCGGTATCCTGGTCGTTTTGGCTGCGGTGCTGCTGGCCAACGCTTCACGTGTCAAGCCCACAACGGTCGAAGACCCTCTGCCGCCTTCTTCAGAAAAGGGAAGCGAGGCTTCGGTCGAACGCTTCCAGGAACTGCTGCGCAGCGCCACGGTGTGGGGCGCCGAGAACCCCCATGCCGATCATACGCCCTTTGATGAGTTCATCGCAAAGCTGAAGCGGCTCTTCCCCCTGGTGTTCGCCCAGCTAGAGCTTACCATGGTGAACACCTACGGCATCATGTTGCGATGGGCTGGCAGCAATCCGGGGCTCCCTCCCATCGTGTTGATGGCGCACTACGACGTGGTCGAGGCCGACCCCGCAGGTTGGACCTGCGACCCCTTCGGCGCGGATATCGTCGATGGCAGGATATATGCGCGGGGCACCGTGGACACCAAGTGCATAGTCGCCGCCCTTTTCGAGGCTGCCGAAGCCTTGCTCGCGGAAGGCTTCACCCCACCCCGCGACATCTATATCTGTTCCTCCAATTGCGAAGAGGATACCGGCGAGACGACCCCCCGCATGATAGAGCTCTTCACCGAGAAGGGCATCACCCCCGCTTTCGTGCTCGATGAAGGCGGTGCGGTGATAGACAAAGCCCCCCTGGGCATCGACCAGGAATTCGCCTTCGTCGGTGTTGCGGAGAAAGGCTTCCTGAACGCCCGCATAACCGTTGCTTCACCCGGCGGCCACGCCTCGACGCCGGCAGCCACCGATGCGCCTGCCAAGCTGGTCTTTGGGTTGGGATCCCTGTTGGCAAACCCCGCTCCCGCCCGGCTCTCCCCGGCAGTGGCGGCTATGCTCAAAGAGCTTGCCGCCTACGGCGGCTTCGGCCTCAAGCTGGTGTTCGGGAACCTCTGGCTGTTCAAGCCCTTGGTGCTCAAGATACTGAAGGGCAATGGCGAGACCGCTGCCATGGTGCGTACCACCTATGCCCTGACCGAACTGAAGGGCAGCAAGGCCGCCAATGTCATCCCCCGACGGGCAAAAGCCACGGTGAATGTCCGCATCGACCCAGCTGAGGACATCAAGACAGCCTTTTCACGCATCAAAGGCTGCTTCGATGAGGGAACCGAGATACTATTGGGCAACGAGATAGAGCCTTCCCCCATCTCGCCCTTCGATGACGAGGCCTTCTCGTACCTGCGCAAGGTCATCCACGCCGTTTACCCGGATGCCGGCATTGCGCCTTATGTGCAAAGCAGTCGCAGCGATGCCTGCTATTTCGCGCGTATCTGCCCCCACACCTACCGTTTCGCAGGCTTCCTTTTGAAGGGCGACCAACGTTCGCGCATCCACGGGCAGGACGAGAACCTGGATGTGGAAAGCTATCGACGCGGCATCGGTTTCTATATCGAACTGATCAGGAATATCGCCCAGTTGAGAGCCCGGGATTGAATATAAGGATATGAACATGAGGTTGAAGGCCTACCGAGGAAGGACCAATCATGGCAGCACGAGATGAACAAAACACCCCTGGAGCGGAACAAGGCACAAGGCAAGCTGACGTACGAGAAGCCAAAGAGGCCGAAACGGCCACTGAACAAGGGCACAAACAGGGCAGGTTCTTCTATGGCTGGTGGATAGTGGTCGGCGGCTTCCTTATCATGGCCACCTGTTACACGGTGTTCATTAACTGCATACCCCTTTTCCAAGAGAACATCGTGAACGACCTCAAGATATCGATGGGCGATTTCAATACCGGTGTCTCGCTCTGCACGGTTCTGGCCATTGTGGCTTCCTTGGTCATCGGTCCCCTTGCCGAGAAGCGCAGCGTGCGCGTCTTGGGCAGCATCACCGTGATCGTCACCTTCATCATATTGGTGCTCTTCTCCTTCATGGACCAGCTCTGGCAGCTCTATGCCCTGTGCGTGGTTGCCGGCATGGTCGTGGTTGCCGGGACGCGCCTGTTCGTCTCGGTGCTCACCACCAACTGGTTCACGCTGAAGCGGGGTTTGGCGGTTTCCATCGCGTTGGCCGGCTCAGGCTTCGGGGGGGTTGCCCTGACCGAGGTGACCACCAGGATGCTCGAAGGCCCCGGGTGGCGGCCAGCCTTCCTGGTACTTGCGTTCATCTGTCTGGTGGTTGCCCTGCCCATAACCGCCATCATGTTCCGCAACCGCCCAAGCAGCCTTGGCCTTGAGCCTTATGGCGTAGGCCAGACGGAAGCTGCCAAGCCCGACAGGTCGCCCGATAAACCGGTCACGGTTTCGGTCGGGTGGAGGTTCCTGCGCAAGAGCGGCGGGTTCTGGCTGCTCATCCTGGGTCTTGTCATGATGGGAATCGTGAACGGGGCAGTCATCACCAATGCTGTCACGAACATGAAATCAGTCGAGCTCGACGGCGTGCTTATCGTGTTAGGCGGGCATTCCCCCGAATGGGCAGGCAGGGTGTGGATGCTCTACCTGGCAATGGTCATCGTGGGCAAGGTTGTGCTGGGCGCACTCTATGACCGTTTCGGCATGAAGGCAGGCACCCTGGTCGGCAGTGCCGCCTGTCTTTTGGCGGGAATCGCCCTGTGTTTCCCTGCCACCGACATTGCGCCCATCCTGGCAGCCCTTTTCTTCGGCTTCGGCACCTGCATGGGAACAGTGACCCCTCCGATCATGGTGGTCAAGGAATACGGCAAGAAGGATCTCGGGCTGGTCACCGGCGTTGCCACCGCCTTCGAGCTTTTGGGGGCAGCGGTAGGGGCAGTGGTCTCGGGTCGCTTGTTCGATGCCTTCCACAGCTTCGTCCCTGCCTGGCTCATGGTGATAGCGGCATCGGCTGCCATGGGCGCCCTGCTATTGCTCTCGATTCCCGCAGCACGCAAGATAGTTGCAACCCGGATAACCCAAGGCGCCCCTTTGCTGGATGCTGAAGGCTTCGAGATAGCCTGATGATGGCCTGACGATGGCCTGGTGTGGGTGCTAGCCTGGTGATGGCCTTATGATGGCCTGATGCGAATGTTAACCTGATGCTAGCCTGGTGTCAGTCAGCCTGATGGTGGCCTGGTGTGGATGCGAGCCTGATGTCAGCCTGATGCAGGTGCATCGCAAGAGATGAACCCAACGGAATGCGTGGGGCGGTATGGGCAAGGGTTGCCTTCTGACACCAGCCTGTAACCTTTGGATAGCCATTTGGTTCGATGCGTGGCCAGAAAGTAGTCAATACCGCTGAAAATGCACCAATTCATATTTATTAGGAAAAGACGCTACTCATTTGCCCCCTCTCGGGTTACTATAGGGGCGTTGTCGGCTTCTTTGCTGACAAGTGACAGATACAAAAAAAGAAAGGCCCCCTATGTTGTTCCTCGCTTCGCTCATCGGCACCGTCTTGTTCGTCCTGCTTTTCCGTAAGGCTTTGAAGAAGGTGCCCATTGTTTTCTATCTGGTTGCTTTGGCGCTGGTAGGAGCTTATGTTTACCTCTTCCTCTCTGGCGGGCCTTGGCCTTTTTCCCGTGATGTCCTTCTTTTGGTACAACGCTGCACGGTCTCTCTTGCTTTCTTCACCTTGGTCATGTTTGCTGGGGTGTTCCCTGATGACTCACCCATCAGGGGGCTGCTCATTCCTCTCCGGCGGGAGCTTTCCATCCTGGGCGCCATCTTTGCCTCGGGGCATGTCATCGTCTATGCGGTGAACTTCCTGCCGCGCTTGTTCAGCGGAAGCATCTTCGCTCGTTCCGACCTGGCTACCTCGATAATCCTGGCAAGCCTGTTGACAGCTGTCTTGATAGTGCTCACCATCACCTCGTTCGTCTGGGTGCGCAAGCTCATGAAGCCTGAGAGCTGGAAGCGCGTCCAACTGCTGGCCTACCCCTTCTTCGCGCTGGTATATGTCCACCTGGCTTTCATCCTGATTCCTGCCGTTTTGGCAGGCAGCACTGCCTTGACCTTGAACCTTGCCATTTACACGCTTTTGTTCGCTTCTTACCTTGTCTTGCGCATACGCAGGGCGTTGGCCTCGTCGACGAACAAGGCTCAGCAAGCCAAGATGCCGACAGCAACGCAAAGCCCCGAACTGGTCTGAGTCGGGCTGAGCCGGATCTGAACTGGTCTGAACTGGTCTGAGTCGGGCTGAGCCGGGCTTAGCTGGGCTGGCTAGAGTCAGACTGAGCCGGATCTGAGTCGGGCTTGGCTGAATTGAGATTGCCCGAGTCGGGGCTTTGCTTGTCATGACTACGGCTGGGCTTCAGCTGGCCGGCAGCGCAAAGCCCCGAACTGGTCGAGCTTGTCTGGGCTGAGTCGGCTTGAGTCGGGCTTGCCTGGGCTGGCTTCGGCCAGTCGGCCGCCAGGTCGGCTCCGGCTTGCCTTCGTCCGGGTAGCGGCCAGGTGACGGCTTTGTCGATGCCGACCCTTTCGTCGGTGGACGAGGCCTGTGACAGAGACGTCCTCACCGGTACGCTCCTTTCCACCGGTCTGATCAAATTCAATCGTATGGTGATTTTTGCAGAAGGTCTACAAAAACTTTCAATTTTAATATGTTTTTGGTATTATTAGTGCAAACTTTAGCGAAAGGTGCTCTATGATTGCCAGACAGGAATACCTTGAGGATCTGGTCAGTTTTCGGGATAAGCAGCTTATCAAGGTTGTCACCGGAATCAGACGATGCGGAAAGTCCACGCTGTTCGAACTGTATCAAGATTATCTCAGAGCTGATGGTGTTTCTGAGGAACAGATTATTTCGATAAATCTTGAAGATGGTGAATATGAAGACATACGAACAAGCAAACAGCTCTATGCTTTTGTGAGCGAGCGGCTGACTTCCAAAAAAATGACCTATATCTTTTTGGATGAAGTACAACGCATTGACGAATTCCAAAAGGCAGTGGACGGCCTGTTTATCAAGAAGAATTGTGATGTTTATATCACCGGTTCAAACGCCTATTTACTCTCCGGCGAGCTGGCAACGTTGCTTTCGGGAAGGTATGTAGAGATAAAGATGCTCCCTTTGTCGTTCAGGGAATATGTCTCTGCCTTTCCTGAAGGCACGAGCATTGACCGTCTGTATGCCGATTATGTCCAAAACAGCGCGTTTCCCTATGCCCTCGAGCTTGCCAGGCCAAAAGACAGACGACTGTATCTACAAAGCATATTTGACACAATTGTCGTAAAAGACATCATCGCCCGCAAAAGGTTTCCCGATGTGGAGATGTTGAAAAGCGTAGTGCGGTTCATGTTCCACAATATAGGGAACATTTGCTCAACAAAAAGCATTGCAGACACTATGGTTTCGGCGGGAAGGAAGATATCGGTACATACGGTAGAGGGCTACCTTGCCGCATTGACCGACAGCTTTGTCCTCTATAAGGTCGGTAGGTATGACATAAAGGGCAGACAGCATCTGAAGACGGGCGATAAATACTACGCCGCAGATATGGGATTACGGTACGCCCTGCTTGGAACCAACAAAACAGACAACGGGCATATCCTTGAGAACATTGTCTTTTTGGAGCTTCTCCGCCGAGGCTATGAGGTCTTCATCGGGAAGATGGGCAATACAGAAGTTGATTTTGTGGTTGTTGGAGACAAGGGCATGGAATACTATCAAGTCGCCTATACCGTCATAGATGCAGATGGGAAAACCTTAGCACGCGAGCTTGCGCCCCTTGACGCAATCAGGGACCATAACCCAAAATACCTCTTAACCATGGATCATACGCCCCTGACTTCTCACAACGGAATCAAGCAGATTCAAGTCCTTGATTGGCTGCTGAAATAAACAGGGCACGGGTTCGGTCCGAAGTGGACACAGGCGGGGCACAGGGACGGTCCGAAGTGGACACAGGGACGGTTCATCTGTCCACTTT
>JAIRPR010000161.1 GCA_031256895.1 Coriobacteriaceae bacterium | reverse complement strand
AGAAGCGCTGAAGAACTTGCTGCCGAAGGAACCCCCCTGGCCCAGATCCAGCGCATCCAGGGTTGCATACAGGCAAGTGCCTTCAAGCGCGCCCTTGAGCCCCCCTTCCCCCAAGCCCGCTTCTATTGAGGGCCTCATTCAAGGCGTCAAGGTCACATCGATCACCTTGCGCACAGGGGCATTGCATACTATCAGCTCGAATGAGGTGTCGTCGGCAGAAATGGGATTTATGAACTCGGTGTAGTTCACGGGGTCCAGGATGTTCACCTTGTAAGGGATATTGGTGGTATAGGTGCTGTCTGTTGCAATGGACACCCCGAAGCTGTATTCTCCAACGAAGCGTTCGCTTTCTTGCCAAAGGCTTAAGCTGGGGATGTAATACATGTTCTTCCGGGAGGGGATCAGCTTGCACTCGAACACCAGGACCCCGCCATCGGCATTGCCGATGTTCCTTATCTCCCATTCGATGTTGATAAGGCTCTTCTTGTCAAAGCCTTCCATGGCCTTGCTTTTGTCCAGGCCGAATTCGGCGATGTATTCATTGTAGGATACCAACCGTGCGCTCTTGACCTTCACAGAATAGCCATCGGTGCTTTCACTGCTGGTGTTCAGGAAAGAACCTTTAAGCTCAACCCATTCGCCCATGGAATAGTGCTGGGCCACAATGGGTTGAGCCTCGGCGTTGACCTGATAGATCCTTGCCCCTATCAAAACAGCGGCCAAAACGCTCATGGCCAGTATGGCAAGCTTGCGCCGACTCATGATAGGCCATCCGATGTCATCTTCTCGGTATGCCCCACTATTCTTCCCGCATCCAGGAAGAAGACCTCATCGGCAACCTCTTGGAGGAACTCGTTGTCGTGACAGGCCAGCAAGATGCTTGCCCCCCTTTCCTTTTCCTTGAGGAGCAGGTCTTTCAAGAGGGCTATCCCATCGAGGTCAAGGGCGTTGTTCGGCTCATCCAAAAGGATGATGTCAGGCTGTTCCATGATGGCTGCGGCAATGCCCAGGCGTTGTTTCATGCCAAGGGAGAACTTCCGGTACTTCTTCCTGCTTGCGGGATCGAGCCCCACCGAAGCGGTGCAATCCTTAAGAGCATCTTGATCGATAGCTCCTTTTATGGAGGCCAACAACCGAAGGTTGTCAAAGGCGGAATACGCGCCGAGGAAGGCAGGGTTCTCTATAAGGATGCCGATGCTTTCCGGGAAGTCAAGGTCGCGCCAAAGCTCTTTCCCATCAATGACAACAGTTCCGGTAGTGGGTTTTATGAAGCCGGCTATCGACCGAAGCAGCATTGTCTTTCCTGAGCCGTTGATACCGCGAATGCCTACGATGGTGCCAGGCTGAGCGGTCATGTCTATATCTGCCAAGACGGTGGTGCCGTGAATCTTCTTGGTCAGCCCTCTTACTTCAACGGTCATGCCAACCGCCCCCCATCCAGGATATCCATTCGTTTGAACATAAAACCGCCAAGGAACAAGACTGCCGCTATAAGCACAAGTGATACGACAAGCCCTGCCTGCCAACTCAGCCCATCGCGTATGAACACTGCGCTCCTTGCAGCCATCAGGTAGTTGCCAAGCAAGAAGATGTTCTTGAAGAAGGCGGACAAGAACAACAGGGAAACCGTGCAGACAAAACCAAGCACCGGCTTCACGTACAGAGTGACCAGCATCTGTACCAGGCAGATGGCCACCGTCATAGACACCAGACCAAAGAGGAATCCCAGTATTTCCCAAGGGGGCTGCACAAGCAGCATCGTATCGAACTTCAATAGGCCGGGCATCTGCGAAGACACGGCTAAGCCAAGCCCGCCCTGTGTCAACGACACCCAGAAAAGAAGCGCAATAACCCCTATGGCAAAATACAAGAGTACGGTGATGGCCACCCAAGCGCATTTCGCAGCCCACCATCTGAAGCGGTTGCCCGACAGCAACATGATATGCTTGCCTGACCCCATGAGATCTTGATAGGGGTGTCGCAAGGTGAAGAAGGCGATAAGAAGGAAGGCCAACAGCCAGAGGGCAGGATAATCGAAGGGGTTGCGCGGGTCGAATACATATTCCTTCATTCCTGCGAACGCGTTCACCAGGTAGTCCCCTAAGGAAAGAGCGAACGGAACTTTCCCTTCCAGGGAAGGAAGCCGGAAGAGGGCAAGGGCAGCAAGGACGAAAAGGAAGAAGGTGACAAGTCCACGCGGCCATTCCCGCAAGGTGGCTATCCGCAGATCGAGTGCCAGGAACTTGAGCGTTCTCATAAGATGTCCTTCTTCCTGTTTTGCCAAGCAAGCACCAGCGTGAAGCCAAGCAAGAACAGAAGTATCAAGGATACGATGGCGATATCTGCCGAGTAGTTGGTTCCCGTGCCCCTGAGAAAGGCAAAGGGGGTTATCTCGGTTCTCAGGATTCCCAATAACACGTTGTCATGAAGGAACTTGACGAACAACAGGAAAAGGAAGGGCGCTATCGTAACGACGACACGGTTTTTCAGATAGAAGGAGAGAGCGCTGGTGAACATCGCCCACAGGCCTGCAAAGAAGAAGTTCAAACCGATGAAGAGCAAGCAATACACAAGGGGGTTTGTGTAAAAGAAGCTTGAGAAAAGGCTTCTCTCATTGATTCCGAAGAATATTATCCCATAGATATCAGGAAGCCGTGCGGGCATGATGCAGGCGAGGAAGACAAAGTTCAAGACTATCGGTATCGTGATGACCAGGCCTCCGGAAATGAACACTGCCAGGAATTTGGCAAAGAGGTACGACTTGCGCGATGTGCGGGCTAAGACGTTCAAGGCATACCCGCTCTTCTTTTCGACACCGTAAGACCAGGCATAGGGAAGGACGGCCAGAAGCGGCAGCAACAGGAAGAAGAGGAAGGTGGCAGGCTGGATGAAATCGGTCACGATCCAGTATTTGAAGACCGATGAACTGGACATGTCCCACCATTTATGTTCACCGAGGTAAGCAGCACCTATGAGGGTCTCCTCAAAGACGTTCACATTGTTGATTGCGCTTGTCAGAGCCAATGCACAGCCGACCAAGAGAGCCACAAGGAACCAGAAGTTCCTTGTGGCCTTGCCTAGCTCTGTCTTAATCATGTTTCTCATCGGGGCTCCCCTTCTCGGCTGTTTGATTGACATTGCCGAGTTCTACCAGGTATTTGTTTATATGCGGGATGTTCCCCAAACGCAACGAGAATTCCCTTCCATAAGCCTCTTGGGGAAGCATGAAGCCTATCCTGTAGGTCTTGGCTTCGCCGACATCCAGATCATAGCTGTAGTATTCCTTCGGCAGTGCCCCTGGCTTCGTTCCATCAAAATAGACCATTTGCGCAATCAGGGTATCGGCGGTGAGGTCGGCTTCGTCAATGATCAGATGAACGAACGATATCTGGCGGTTCTTGAACTCTTGGTTGCGGTAGTCGCCATCGATGTTCCTCATGCGAACCTCAACAAGGAGGAAGCACCAATCCTGCGAATCGTAGTTGCCAGGATTGGATCGGTCGTCGTCGATGCCAGCAGCAAGCGGGGAAGCAAAAAGCTCTGCCTTGGTAAAGGTGAGCTCCATTTTTCCCAGCCAATCAAAGGAAGCCACATAGCCGCCCTCAGCGCCTGCGTCATCTTCCTTTGAATCAAGGATGAAGGTCTCGCCCAAGGCATAAACATGGCTGTTTTCCTTCTGGTATTCTTCCTTCATCTGGCTCTGCTGGGCAATCCGGTTCTTCTCGGTCTCGGTGATGGTAAGATAGGCAAACACAAGGCCGAACAGAAGAAGCGCTGCCACAATCGAACAAGCTAACGCTATCACTTTTTTCTTCGGCACAGTGCCTCCCGTGTTCTTAAAGGGGGAATTGATGGATGTGGGCTTCATGGACGTACACGGATAGCCACAGGCGACTACCTCGTGGGCCGCACGAGGAATTGATGGATGTGGGTCTCATGGGCGTACGCGGAGCTTATTCCTTCACAGGGTATCTTGTTGCCTTTGATTGAGCTACCGACTCATCTCCGTCCCGTTTTTCGTGGATTCCCTTTTCGTTTGGTTCAGAAGTCCCGAAGCCAAGTCGCTCTGTACAAAGAATCCATCTTGCTGGCAACGCTTTGAGTGTAGCAGGCATATGTGGAGGGCATATGCATATTCTGTGGATTCGGCATTATTGTTCAGGATGTGCGCCGGTTCAGGCTTCCTCGACTATCAGGTATAACGGAGGCTAGCAACGTCCATGTCAGCGCTGACCCCGTTGCCCTCATGCGCGGCCGCGGTACCACTGGCCTCATCAGGTGCCCTGTTGCCCGCTCCTTCGCCCATGCTGCCGCTGGCTTCATCGGCTGCCCCGTTGCCTGCATGTGGGGCCGCGGCATCACTGGCCTCACTGGCCTCACTGGCCTCGTCGCCCGCCTCTTCGCCCATCGCTTCGTCGGTATCGTCGGCCAGCTTCTCGGCAAGCTCTGCCTCCAATTCTTCGGTGGCAGCCTTGCCGGCTATCATGCCGAAGGCGCCGTTCGATGCGATGCCTTCGTAGCTGCCGTCTGCGCACGAACCGCAGCAGAAGACGCCGGGTACGGGGGTGCTGCCCGCAAGCACCTGGGCACGTTCGTTGGTCACCACGCCGCCGAAGGTGCGGTAGCGTTGCGGGAACTGTTTCACGGCATAGTAAGGGGCGCTCAGTTCCCGAAGGAACGCAGACCTGCCGAACTCAGCATCCCATCTGGCTGCCACGACAGCCCCATAGGCATCGAAGCCCGCCTTGAGAGCTTCGGGGGGGATGCCGGTAGCGCTTGCAAGGGCATCCAGGCTGTCGCAGGGGCCGACCATCCGTTTGGGGCTCTTGCCTAAGACATAGGAGATGCTTTTCGCCTGGCCGTTCTCGCTGAGCTGCTTGTCGAACACCGTCCACCAGAAGCCCAACTCCTGGGTGGCACAGGCAAGGGCGGCTGCCCCGGGCTTGTCTTCAGCGGCGATCCGCTTGCCGGCGGGGGAAAGGTCGACGACCGGCCCGAACTGCCCCCATACGCTGGCTTGGGGAACATCGCCCGTCAAGGGCGCGGCGATCCCCATGCCGCGCAGCCTGCCTCCCAGGCCAAGGCAGAGGTCGAGCCCCTCGCCGGCGGCATGGGTAGCATGGCAGGCAATGCCCGCCTGGAGGGGCAGCGATGCCCGCACCAGCTTCTGGTTGCAGGAAAAGCCCCCGGTCGCAATGATTATCTTGAGCGCCCTGACATCGCACACGGTGCCGTCCTTCTCGTCCATGAAGCGGACCCCCACCGGCTGGTAGCTTTCGTCAAGGATGAAGTCCACCGCACGGCTTCCCAACATGAAGCTGACACCCTGGGCGACCAACTGCTCCTTCAGGGGCAACATGATATCGGCCATCTCGCCTAAGCCCCCTTTGGGAAGAAGGTTGGTGTCGGGCGACCCTTTTCCAACGTGGTTCTGGGGATCGGCGAAGCGCGCGTGATAGTTTTTGGCCATACGGTCTGCCCAAGCGCCTGTCGTGTTGAAAAGGGTCCGCGCCATGCCAAGGCCTTCAGCGGCTCCCAGGACCCGCAGGTCGGCCTCACGGTTCTTCCAGGCATCATCGGTGCTGGTGTCAATGCCGGCCTTCTTCTGCAGTTCGGATCCCGTAACGTGGATAAGGCCGACGGCGCAATAGCTCTCACCGCCCAATATGTCTTGCTTGTCGGCCACTATGACCGAATAACCCGCCTCGCTGGGATCCATCGCCGCTGAAAGCCCGGCAATGCCGCTTCCCACGATAAGGATGTCGGCCTCTTCCGAGAAATAGACGGGAACCCCCGTTGAGTAAGGCCCGGGGGATTCAAGGTCGGTCACCGTGATGCCGCGGGGCACCGTGCAGCCCGAAAGCCCGCCGGACATGCTGGCAGACATAAGACCGCCAAGGCCCAAAACGGCCACCCCGGTACCTGCCAATTTGAAGAAGTTCCTTCGTTCCATAGGGCTTGAGTATACGTACCTTGTGCCCGGTTGTCACTAAGCATCACGCAACCTGCATGGAGCAGCTTGGCTCAACTGAAGAAAACAGCTGATAGAAAAGCTCGTTTCCGGGCAAGCTCAAGGTATCAATGTTGATACTTTCATAGGGCAGGCGCTCTTGGATGGGATAATGGCACCGACAGATAATAAGGTCTGAACCTTTTTGAGTGGATACGGGCGGGTGCCCGTACTATTGGCATTTTCCTTATGGTAGGGAGGCGAAAGATGAATACGCGCTTGAGTCCTGTTCACACGAACCAAAACCCGATACGCCGTATTATAGCGGTCTTGTGCGCTGTAGCGCTCACGGGGGCTTTGGTGCCCCTGTCATGGCCGACAGACGGCTTTGAGCCCGCTATGGCACAAGATTCCCTCGGTTCTTCGTTGAGCCTGGACGTTCTCACGACCGCCGACGTGGACACCCTGGCGGAAGCTGAAGCAGCTACAGCCGAGGCAGCGACGGCCGAAGTGGCAGCCCTCATAGACAGGGCGCTTTCTGGCCAAGCCCCACAGGGCTCGAACGACTACGCCTTGCCAAAAGGCTTGTCAGAAGGGACAACCGCGTATGTTCCGATGGACGCCTTTGCCGAGGGATTGGGGACAACATCGGATGATTCCCTTAAAGCCCCGGTGCTGAAGCTGGGCTTCCGCCCGCTCTACGACGGCTTGGCCTATTTGCGTGCCATGGAGGCTGCATCGGGCATTACGGGCGACAGCGGCTCTGTCGACGGCATGGACGATACGGAAGACGGCACGGATGGCACCGAAGGCGCGGCTGAAGGCGGCCCCGAGGGCACAAGCGACGGTACCGAAGGCACGGGCACTGATGGCCAAGAGAACGGCGGCACCGATCCCGATACGGGGTCTGGCACCGGCCTTGAGGCGACAAGCCCCGAAAGCCCCGCCCCCGCCCCGGGCGAGGGCGTCATAAGCCCCCAATCCGCCACCGAGTTCTTCTTGCTGAAGATAACCACCACAGCCGCCAACCAGGCCTTCGCCATCCCCACCGGTGGATGGGTCGGCGGTGCCTCGAACTACTATGCGTGGGACATCGATTGGGGCGATGGCAACACGGAAAGCAAGATAGGCAACAGCAACTACTCCAATGGCTCCGGCATCGGACATGCCTATGCTGTGGCGGGCAGCTATACCATCAGAATAGAGCCGACCGACCCTGCGCAGACAGGATGGATGAGGGCTTTCGGCTTTTGGGAGAACAACAACAACGCGAACAAGCAGGATAACAAGAACCTGGTGAAAGGCATTCTTTCTCCGCTCACCCTGAAGATGACCCATACACAAGAAGAAATCGATGCGGCTACCCCCGTGAGCTATGTCTGGTGCAACACCTTCCTCAACTGCCAGAACCTCTCCGAGTTCTCAGCTGACTTCAGCTTCCCGCAGAGCACCCCTGCCTCGGGGAACTATTATGCCTATCAGATGTTCGAGGGCTGCACCAAGTTGGCTGCCCTGCCTGCCGGATTCAGCTTCCCTCAGGACATGGTTGAGACAGGAGACGCCTTCGCGTATCAGATGTTCTCCGGCTGCACGACGCTTGCCGCCATGCCAGATGGATTCACCTTCCCGCAGGCCATGACGCAGGCGGGCATCAACTTCGGCTTCCAGATGTTCTCCAGCTGCACGACGCTTGCCACCATGCCTGCCGGATTCAACTTCCCGCAGGTCATGACTCAGTCGGGTACCAGCTTTGCGAACCAGATGTTCAAGGGTTGCACGAAGTTGGCCACCCTGGGGGCAGGCCTCACCTTCCCTCAGAATATGGAGCAGACAGGTGACAACTTCGCCTACCAGATGTTCAACAACTGCACGACGCTTGCCACCCTGCCTGCAGGATTCACCTTCCCGCAGAATATGACACAGTCGGGTGCCTATTTCGCCTCCCAGATGTTCAACGGCTGCACAGCCCTTGAAACCCTTCCCGTGAATTTCAGCTTCCCGCAGGCCATGACACAGACAGGCAACTACTTCGCTCAGCAGATGTTCTTGAACTGCACCAAACTGAACGCCATGCCCAATGGCTTCACCTTCCCCCAGAACCTGGCAGCGGTGCAAGACTATTTCGCGTCGGAGATGTTCAACGGCTGCTCGCTCTTGGTCAGCCTGCCTGCGGGCGCCAACCTGCCTCAGGACATGCAAACAGCCGGGGCGTTCTTCTGCTCCGAGATGTTCAGGAACTGCGCCAAGTTGACCACTCTGCCCGCCGACTTCACCCTTCCTCAAACTTTGCAATCGGTCGGGAATTATTTCTGCGCGCGGATGTTCCAAGACACCAAGGTGCTTACCACGCTTTCCACAGGCTTCACGCTGCCATCGGCTTTGACGCAGGCAGGTACCGCATTCTGTTACCTCATGTTCTATAACAGCACGGGGCTTCAAACCCTTCCTGCAGGCTTCAACTTCCCCCAGGCCTTACCGCGGGGAGAGAACGCCTTCGCTCAAGAGATGTTCAGTGGCTGCACGGCGCTTCAAACCCTTCCTGCAGGCTTCACCTTCCCGCAGGCCATGACGCAGACGGGCGGCGCCTTCGCTTATCAGATGTTCTACGGTTGCACGAAGCTCAACAATTTGCCGGCCGATATGGCGCTCCCGCAAAACCTCACGCAGGTAGGGAACAATTTTGCGGAAGCGATGTTCCAGGGCTGCACGGCGCTGGCTTCGATGCCGGGCTTCAAGCTGCCGGGCCCCACGCTGGACACGGTGGGCACCAACTTCTGCTACCGGATGTTTCGCGCCACCGGCTTTGTCACCCTGCCGGACGGCCTGACCATGCCTTCCGGCATCACCCAGGTAGGCGACAGCTTCGCCACAGAGATGTTCCGGGATTGCGAGAAGCTTACAGCGCTGCCTTCGGGCTTCAACCTGCCCCAGAACATCACCAATGCGCAGCACTCCTTCTGCGTGAACATGTTCTATCGCTGCCTTGCCCTGGTCACCATTCCCGCAGGATTCAATCTGCCACAGAACCTTGAAACGGTGGGCAACGGTTTCTGCGCGTGCATGTTCGATGGCACCCGGGTATTGGGCGCCATGCCCGCAGGCTTCACCTTTCCCCAGGGGATAATCTCTTCAGGGAACCAGTTTGCACAAGGGATGTTCGCGGCATCGGGCGTCACTTCGTTCCCTGCGGGCTTCAACCTGCCCCAGAACATGGTATCGACCGGGCACCGGTTCGCCCGCTTCATGTTTGCAAAAAGCGATAATGAGCTCAGCAGCAATGTGGTCTACAACACACGCCTCACTTCCTTGCCGGAAGGCTTCACCCTGCCGCAGGCCCTCTTGGCGGCAGGGGACTACTTCTGCGCCAACATGTTCGACTTGAACGCCAGCATCATCAGTGTTGCGGACAGCTTTAACATGCCGCAGAACCTGAACAGCACTTCAGCAAGCCAGACCACCGGGTCTATCGCGCACTATTTTGGGGCAGCCATGTTCAACCAGTGCACCGCCCTGCAGAAGGTGGGCAGCTCGTTCACTATGCCCAACCTAGCCGCAGACCTCACGGTGGTCGGTAATAATTACGCTTATATGATGTTCTACGGCTGCACGAGCCTGGTGCGGGTCAATGGCGGCACGGGTGGCCCCTTTACCATGTCACAGCGTGTCGCCCTCTGCGGTGTCTCTTTTGCAGAGCAGATGTTCTACAACTGTACAAACCTGCTTGATATGGCGAACGACTTCCGGCTGCCTGTTGCCATGGTAACCGTGGGGAACAACTTCTGCTGCCAGATGTTCTACAACTGCCAGAAGCTTGTCACTGTGAGCATGTATTTCACCTTGCCCAGGGCGATTTCGGGCAATGTGGGCAACAATTTCGCGGCGGAGATGTTCGCGGGCTGCCTCAAGATGACCAAGCCGAGCGGTGCCGGCATGTTCTACTTCCCCCAAGCGCCCACTGTTGCCGGCAACTATTTTGCGGGCAGGATGTTCTTCAACTGCGATACACTCTTCAACGTGATGGACAACGCGGGCGAATCGACGCCTTTCCAGTTGCCGCAGGGCTTGCTCACGGTAGGCAACAGCTTCTGTCAGGGCATGTTCGAGAACTGCGACGCGTTGGGCAGGCCGGATGCACACAGCAACTTCCAACTGCCGCTGAAACTGACCGCGGCGGGCACCAACTTCTGCTACCAGATGTTCAAGGACTGCAAAGCGCTCACTGCGGCAGGAAGCGCATTCACCTTTCCTGCCGACATCGCCTTATTGAACAACAACTTCGCCCAGGAGATGTTCTATAACTGCGACGCGCTGGTCACCTTGAACGCAGGCTTCAGGTTGCCTGTGAACGCGACATCGGCCAACGACAGCGTGTTCAAGAGCATGTTTGCGGATTGCGCCGTATTGGAAAAGCTCAATGACGAATTCCAGCTTCCCGAGCGCCTCGGCCGCGTGGGCCATGACTTCTGTGTGGCCATGTTCCAAAGCTGTCCCAAGATAACCGAGGTAAACGCCGCCTTCACCTTTCCGACGACCATCGCCAACTGTGGCAACAACTTTGCGGCTTATATGTTCAACAACTGCGGCTCGCTGGTGAACATGAACCCTGCCTTCCAGCTGCCCACCGGGCAGACGGCTGCCACAGGCACGAGCTATTGCAAGGACATGTTCGCTTCCTGCCCCAAATTGGAGCGCATCAACGATATCTTCACCTTCCCGGCAGGCATCGTCGCAGCGGTGGGGAACGGCTTCGCCCAGGAGATGTTCATCAATTGCCCCGAGCTTACCGAGGTAAGCCCGGTGTTCACCTTCCCGGTGGGGATTAGCAACTTCAACACCGATTTCGCACGGGATATGTTCAAGACTTGCACCTCGCTGGTGCAGATGAACGCGAACTTCAATCTGCCGCAGCCGCCAGCGGCTGCCAAGATCCCCAGTGTCCATAACTTCGCATTAGGCATGTTCCAGGATTGCAGCTCACTGGAAAGGATAAACGACGTCTTCACCATGCCGCAGCACATGACTGAAGCGGGCAACAGCTTCGCCTATCAGATGTTCTATCAGTGTAGTTCCCTGGTAAGCGTGGGCAAGGTGTTCACGATGCCGCAGGACATGACGCAGACCGCGGTGAACTTTGCTCAAGACATGTTCTTCAGGTGCGGTGCGCTGACCCAGGTCAACGACGACCTTACCTTCAACCTGCCGTTAAACCTGAGCGCCGTGAGCAATAATTTCTGTTACGAGATGTTTCGGGAATGCAACGCGCTGGTGCAGATGAACCCGAGCTTCACCATGCCGCAGGGCATCTTGAACGGTTGTGACTACTTCGCGGCATACATGTTCTACCAGTGTGCGGCCTTGACCAAGGTGAGCGACGCCTTCACCCTGCCCCAGAGTATGACCCAAGCAAACCATCAGTTTTGCATCGGCATGTTCCAGAACTGTCCCGTGCTCGAAACGGTGGGCGCTGTTTTCACCATGCCCTTGAACATGACCAGGTTGCCCGGTAATAATGCCTGTGCCAGCATGTTCCAGAACTGTGCGGCACTCACCTCGGTAAGCCCTGTGTTCACCTTCTCACAGAATATCACCGGAGATGCGGGAAACGCCTTCTGTCTACAGATGTTCCAAGACTGCGTAGCGCTAGAGCAGCTGAATGACAATTTCAACTTCCCCCAGGGCTTCACCCGTGTCTACGACGATTTTGCGAACCAGATGTTCTCAAACTGTGCAAAGCTGGAAAAGGTGAACGACGTGTTCACCATGCCGCAGGGCATCACGGTTTCCATCAGGCACCTGTTCGCCATTAGGATGTTCCTAGACTGCGTGAGCATGAAAGAGGTCGGGGCCGCTTTCAACCTGCCGCAGAACCTGGTAGGCCCTATAGGCTACAACATGTGCTCCAGCATGTTCGCGAACTGCCGCTCGCTTGAATACGTGAGCGACGACTTCACCTTCCCCCAAGGGGTAACCACCATTACGCCCTATACCAACAACGGCAACCATAAGTCTTATTTCGCGAACCGTATGTTCCAGAACTGCAACGGCTTGTATGGGATAAGCAGGAACGGTGTGTTCACCATGCCGCAGCACATGAACCTCAGCACGGGGCGCTTCGAACAGACCATGGACTATATGTTCATAGGAGCGGGCGGCCCCAACTTCCAGCTGGATATGTCCTTCCGCTTCCCGGCGGGCATGACGGCATGGCCTAATTTCTATGTCAACAGCGGCACCGCTGCCAATCAGTACAACCCGCCGCTGCACCCGCCCGGAACAGCAGGCCCCGTGGATCCCGACACCGGCTTGGTCGGCCGATACACCAAGTACACATGGGCGAACCTTGTCAATTTGAGGGAGGTCTTCAACAATATGGACCCCGCTACGCCCCTGCAGAACATCCGTGCCAAGGACATCATCAACGGCCTGATCACGCCGCACTGGGATCAAGGCACCTTCAGGAATTGCCGCTCCATCTTCTACGATTGGTGGGAGCTGCCCCACTACTGGGGCGGTGCCGGCATAGCCTGGGAGACCACCCTGACGCCCGCTGCCACCGTGCCTGCGGAAAACCCCCGTGGTACCACGGTGTCCTACAACGTGACCGTGCTGAACAGGAGCATTGCGCATGCATACCTCTATGACGGGCCAACGGGCGGCTTCATGGCCAATAAGGATGTGGCTGAAGGCAACTTCTACGACGGCCGCATTGGCGGTATCGCCGCCAACACGCCCATCTACATGCGGGCCAGCGTGCCGGGAACCTTCACGGTGCCGGCGAGCGGCTCGGGGATAACCAGCTACGAGACCACGACCGACGCAGACACCGGGCTTCCGGTGCTGGTGGTCAAGTCCGCCCAGGGCAACGGCGTCACGCTTTCCTTCATCTTCACCTACGACACCACGAGCGAGCCTTTGGCGGGTGACAAGGCGCACGTCGAGGTGAACGCGTCGCTTTTGAACCCCAACCCCACGAGCGGCGCCTTCTATTACCAGATAGGCGACGACAACGACGACGTCACCGTGACCACCTACTACGACATCGTCTATCATGAGAACGCACAGGGCACCACGGGCGCCCCGCCAGACTCCGTGGACCACGTGAAGGC
>JAIRPR010000132.1 GCA_031256895.1 Coriobacteriaceae bacterium | reverse complement strand
TTTCGCAAAATGGCAGTCGGCGATTATCTGGTGTTCTACAAAGTGTCAAAGGAAGCACGGCTGGTGTCAGTCTGTCGCATATTGCATAGCAGGCGTGATGTTGCTTCTGTCTTGAGAAGTTGAGCGACGTGATAGGTACGCAGCGACATGGGGCAGGAACCTTATCCAAAAGCTTGGTGAGACACAGGGAGAAACGGGGCGAAACGCAACTGTTTACCCCGCATTTATATTCTCGTTAAGCTTCGTTTACGGAAGGTAATTAACCTGGTCTTTTGTAAGAGAAACACGTTTTGAACGGAGGCTTGCAATGGAACTGGTTATCTTGGCTGCCTTTTCGGCAATCCTGGCATTGTTGATGGCACCCTGGCACAAGAAGGCGCCCAAAGGCGCCATCAAAAGGGAAGGGGAATCGCCATGGCGGTGATTGAGGTTTGTGACCTGGTAAAACAATACAAGGGTGCAAAAACGCCCTCGGTCGATGGGATAAGCTTCACCGTGGACAAGGGCGATTTCTTCGCCTTTCTCGGCCCCAATGGCGCGGGGAAGACCACCACCATATCCATCCTGACCACCACCCTTGCCAAGACCAGCGGAGAGGTCAGGATCGCCGGCTTCGATGTCGGACGACAGGCGCGGCATGTGCGGGAGAAGATTGGCATCATATTCCAGAAGCCAAGCCTTGACCCCCAGCTGACCGCTGAAGAGAATATCCGCTTCCACGCATGCCTGTATGGCATGTGCGGCTACCGTCCAACCTTTAAACTCATGCCCACAGCCTATCGCAACAAGGTTATGGAGCTGGCCGAACTGGTCGGCATTGAAGACGCCCTCTTCAAACCGATAAAGAAGCTCTCGGGCGGTATGCAGCGCAAACTGGAGATAATCCGCAGCCTGATCCATACGCCCGAGGTGCTGTTCCTTGACGAGCCGACGCAAGGCCTCGATGCTGTCAGCCGTCGCAGCCTGTGGGACTATATCAACGAGACGCGCAAGGCACTTGGCACCACGGTGTTCCTGACCACCCATTACATCGACGAGGCTGAAAGCGTCGACAAGGTCTGCATCATCAACCAAGGAAGCATTGTGGCCTGTTGTGCGCCGGATGAGCTGCGACGCACCGTAGACTTCGATCCCACCCCGCGGGTATGCCTTCCTTCCCTGGAAGACGCCTATGTCAGGTTCCTGGGCAAGGCAGCCGCGCAAGCGAAGGAGGGCGATGCGGCATGACCGAGAAGCCTGTCTTGGTGCGGAAGGATTCACGCACCTTCCGCGAGCTGAACACCGTAGTCACCGTGATGGCACGGGATATCACCTTGCTCTTCAAATCGCCGGGCACCTTGGTGATAAGCCTGGCCATGCCCCTGGTGATGATGGGGATGATCGGGGGCAATCTGATGCAGAACATGGCCGGCGGCCTGGGCTTCGATTTCGGAGGCTTCATGCTGGTAGGCATGTTGGTGAACATGTTGTTCATGATGGTGTCCATGAACATGACCAGTTTGGTTGACGATCACGAGATAGACTTCAACCAAGAGATGCTGGTTTCGCCCGTCTCGAGATATTCTCTGGTCATTGGTAAGATTTTGGGTGCGACCTTCGGTGCCATCGTGAGCATGGCAGGAACCTTGATAGTAGGCCTGTCCCTGGCCCCCGCTCCCCCCTTTGCCCCGCAGGGCCGTCCCTGTGTACGCTCCCGGCTGTGTCCCCCTGCCCGTGTCCGCTTGGGCGGGGGCAGTGGCACTTTTTTTGTGAAGTGAGGTCTCTGGTTCACAAAGGTGAAACATAGCGGTAACATGATGGAAGTATTGGCTGGCCCCACTAAGGGGGATTATTCTTACCGGAGCCGCCCCACCCCTGGTTTTTGCTCGATATCAGACGAGCGCAAGAACAAAAAGGAAGGAACGTACATGAATCTGCAACGCCCTAACTCCAACGATGCAACCCAGACTGTCAACCGTTCAAGAAGCGTGGTCCCTGTCAGCGGGCTGTGCACCCGCTGCGTCGATGACTGCCGTGGCAACTGCGAGGTGTTCAAGTCCTCGTTCCGTGGCCGCGAGGTCATCTATCCTGGCCCCTTCGGCCATGTGACGGCTGGTGCTGACAAGGATTACCCCATCGATTATTCGCACCTCAACATCAATGGCTATGCTCTTGGCCTGAACGGCCTGCCGGAAGGCATGGTGGCAAGCCCCGACACGGCCACCTTCCCCACCGTGGACACCACGACCGAGTTCGGCTACGAGAACAAGGTGCGCATGACCATGCCCATCTTCACGGGGGCTCTCGGTTCGACCGAGGTCGCCCGCGCCAATTGGGAGCAGTTCGCCATCGGTACCGCCATCTCTGGCATCTCGCTGGTCTGCGGTGAGAACGTCTGCGGCATCGATCCTGCGCTCGAGCTCAGCGCTGACGGCAAAGTGGTCAAAGCCCCCGATATGGAGCGCCGCGTGAAGCTGTACAAGGAATTCCAGGAAGACCATGGTGATATCCTTGTCCAGATGAACGTCGAGGACACCCGCCTGGGTGTGGCCCGTTATGTGGTCGAGGAGCTGGGCGTGGAAACGGTCGAGCTGAAATGGGGCCAAGGCGCCAAGTGCATCGGCGGCGAGATCAAGGTGAATTCTCTCGAACGCGCCCTTGAACTGCAGAAGCGCGGATACATCGTGACCCCCGATCCTTCCAATGAAGCCATCCAAGAAGCCTTCAAGGCCGGCAGCATCAAGCAGTTCGAGCGCCACAGCCGTTTGGGCTTCATCGACGAGGAAGACTTCTACAAGAGCGTCGAAGAGCTGCGCAAGCTTGGTGCCAAGCGTGTCACCCTGAAGACCGGCGCCTATCCGATGCGCGAGCTGGCGATGGCACTCAAGTGGTCCTCGAACGCCAAGATAGACCTGCTCACCATTGACGGCGCACCCGGCGGCACCGGCATGAGCCCCTGGCGCATGATGGAGGAATGGGGCATCCCCACCTTCTACCTGCAGTCGATGGCCTATGAGCTTGCCGGTATGTTGGATGCCCAGGGTGCCTACGTGCCCGACCTTGCCATTGCCGGGAGCTTCTCGGAAGAGGCCGGCATCTACAAGGCGCTGGCAATGGGCGCACCGTACTTCAAGGCGGTCTGCATGGGCCGTGCCCTGATGATCCCCGGCTTTGTGGGCAAGAACATCGAGAAGTGGCTGAAAGAGGGCGATATGCCCAAGACCATCGGCGATTTCGGCACCACCAAGGAAGAGATCTTCGTCACCTACGAGACCTTGAAGGCCAAGTATGGCAAAGACATGGATCGCATCCCTCTGGGCGCGGTGGCCGTGTACACCTATGCCGACCGCCTCAAAGTGGGCCTGCAGCAGATAATGGCTGGCTCGCGTTGCATGAACCTGGCCTCCATCACCCGCGACAACCTGGTCGCCCTGACCCCCGAGGCCGCCCAGGTCTCTGGCATCAGCTACGTCATGGACGCCTTCCGCGACGAAGCGCTTGCCATCATCAAGGGCTGATCAAGGCTCCCCGTTCTTCGCGCCTCAGGCACGTTCGACAAAGGCCAATCCAGAAGCCCCGGAGGCACACGCCCCGGGGCTTCTCTTAGTGCACCGACACAGTCTCGGCTCCGATCCGACGCCGTCTCGGCTCCGATCCGACGCCGTCTCAGTCCTGCTCCGTGCCTTGTTCCCTTCCTTGGGCCACAGCCGAAAGCTCAGCCCTGTGCCGTATCCCGTTTCGAGCCTTTTTCCTGCCCGAGGCCTTCTTCTGAAGCCAGCTCGCGCCCGTATTCGCGGTCGATGGCACCTTCAGCATGGGGCGGCTGCACCTCGAAGGGAACTGCTGGGCTTACCAGGCTCACCAAAGGCACCAGTGCCATCGAAAGCACCATGGCAAGCGCTCCGGCATTGATGGGGGAATCGATGAACCCGAAGAACATGTTCGACACGGTCAGACCGATACCCACCACGAAACTGGCCCACACGGCAGCCCGTGAGATGCGCTTGCTGTAAAGCCCCCAGAAGAACGGCCCCAGGAAGGCACCCGCCAAGGCGCCCCAGGATATGCCCATCAATTGCGCGATAAAGGTGATCGATGAATTGTACTGGAGAAGCGCAAGGCCTGCTGAAACAGCGATGAACACAACAAGCAGGGCACGGATGAACACAAGCTGCCTTTTCTCGGTCATGTTCTTCACGATGTTGCCCTTGATGAGGTCCAGAGTGAGGGTCGAAGAGGAAGTCAGCACCAGCGATGAAAGCGTCGACATCGATGCCGATAGCACCAGTACCACCACGATGCCGATCAGCACATCGGGAAGGTTTGACAACATGGTGGGGATGATAGAGTCATAAACAGGCGTCCCTGCTGGCGTCAGGGCTATCTCGGTGCCATAGAGGCGTCCGAAGCCCCCCAGGAAGTAACTGCCGCCTGCGACCACCACGGCGAACGCGGTTGATATGATGGCGCCCTGCTTGATGGCAGGGCCGGTCTTTATCGCGTAGAACTTCTGGACCATTTGGGGAAGCCCCCAGGTGCCAAGACTGGTCAGGATCAAGACCCCGGCAAGGTTGAACAGATCGGGGCCGAAGAAGCTGACAAAAGGCCCTGCCATCGGGGTCGATTCCGAAGGGATGAAGGAAAGCTGGGTGACGGCTTCGGCAAAGCCCCCATTGTTGGCAAGCACAGCGGCAATGACCGCAACAATGCCCACCAACATGACAAGCCCCTGGATGAAATCGTTCATCACGGTGGCCATATAACCTCCCAACACTACATAGATGCAGGTGACAAGTGCCATTCCGAAGACACAGATCTCGTAGGGCACGCCGAACGCCATGCCGAACAAACGGGAGAGCCCGTTATAGACGCTGGCGGTATAGGGAATCAGGAAAACGAAGATGATTGCCGCAGCCGCAATGCGCAGCCCTTTGCTCTGGTAGCGCTTCCCAAAAAAGTCCGGCATGGTTGACGCCTTCAGGCGATGGGTCATCTCGCGTGTACGCGCCCCAAGGACCCACCAGGCCAGAAGTGAGCCAAGGATCGCGTTGCCGATGCCTATCCAGGTTGCCGCGATGCCGTACTTCCAGCCGAACTGCCCAGCATAGCCCACAAAGATGACGGCCGAGAAATAGGTGGTCCCATAAGCGAAGGCTGAAAGCCAAGGCCCCACGCTGCGGCCACCCAGGATGAAGCCATCGACGCTTTGGGCATGCCTGCGGCAATAGATGCCGACCCCCACCGCGATGCCGATGAAGATAACGATGATCAATAGTTTAATAGCCATTTTGTTTCCTTACTCTTTCACTCTTCCACACAATCCACGAAAACAATGACACAAACAAGTGCTGTTGAACCCCTCTTCCCTTGCGCAGCCCTGTCCTCAAGGCAAGGGCAGCAACGCAGGTCTCAAGGGGGAGGTGGCCGCATCAGCCCACCGGCTGTCCAGTCAAATCGCGGTATGCGGCGCATGAGGTATGCAGACATGACACGCGAAAAGCCCATGACCGACCAGTGGCTTCGGAAAACGGCCTGGATGCGCACATGACCTTATCGGAGCCTTCCGCGCTTCAAGCCTGCGGGAAGCCTTCGATAAACCCATGTGCTATCAGTATCGATTGTCGAAGATACGCTGGGTCTTCTTCTCAGAACGCGGCAGGTCGCCCAGTGGGACGCCTTTGGCCACGGGTGTCATGCCGATCTTCCCTTTGAAGATAAGGGCAAGCTCTTCTTCAACACGTTTCTTTTCTTCCCCGATCGCCCCGGTCTCGAAAAAGAGCGTCAGGATGTCCTTCCCGTTCAGGTGGTCTATCATCACCTGATATTCGGAAGAGGCCCCATCGGTGAACTTGATGACTTCCTCAATCTGTGCCGGGAACATGTTCACGCCTTTGACCTTCACCATGTCGTCGGTTCGGCCGATAAGGATGTCGATGCGGGGGAAGGGCGAACCGCAGGCACAATCGCCTGCGATGATGCGGGTGAGGTCGTGGGTGCGGTACCGGATGAGCGGCGCCCCTTGCTTGCGCAGGGTAGTGATGACCAGCTCGCCGATCTCGCCATCGGGCAGCACCGCGCCGGTCTTGGGATCCACTATCTCACAGTAGAGGTAATCGCTCCAATAATGCATCCCGGCATGCTCGTCGCAGGAGATGCCGATGCCCGGCCCGTATATCTCGGTGAGCCCATAGATGTCGTACAGCTCGACCCCCAGTTCGCTGGCGATGCGGGCACGCATCTTTTCGCCCCATCGCTCAGAGCCGATGCAGGCCTTCCGCAGGGAAAGGGTGTCGCGGATGCCTTTTTCGGCGATGGTCTCGGCCAGTAGAAGCGCATATGAGCTGGTGGCTGTCAGCACGGTGGATTTCAGGTCGCGCATCATCTGGAGCTGCTTCTCGGTGTTGCCAGGCCCTAGGGGGATGGCCATGGCACCGAGGCGCTCTGCCCCCGCCTGGAAGCCGATACCTGCCGTCCACAGGCCATAACCAGGGGTGATGTGGATGCGGTCGTGCTTGGTGATGCCGGCCATCTCGTAACAGCGGGCAAACATGACTGCCCAGTCCTCGACGTCTTGTGCGGTGTAGGGAATGATGACCGGGGTGCCGGTGGTCCCCGAAGAAGAATGGATGCGCACGATGTCGTCTTCAGGAACAGCGGAAAGACCCAAGGGGTAGGCGTTGCGCAAGTCATCCTTTTCCGAGAAGGGCAGGCGCTCGAAATCTGCCTGCGTCTGCACATCGCCCAGATCGACTTCTCTGAACTTCTGCGCATAGAAGGAAGAACGTTCCTTCAACGTCTTGAATTGCTTCAGGATAAGCGCACGCTGTTCATCAGTCATAATCATAACGCCCGCTACTTTATCACAACAAAGCCGTATGATGCACCAGAAATTACCAGTACGGCGAAAAGTCGGCGAAAAGTCTCATCCGCTGGTTTCAAATCTGTTGCATCGATAAAACCTATCAAGTAAACTGGTCTCAACCACGGTACGCGTTTTCCCTCTTCTGCAATTGCGGGAAGGACGCGCACATCAAGACTTGAGAAAGTGCCATGAACAATACCATCAACGAGATCATCGCTAGTATAGAGAACGCTCCTAAAACATTCGAAGAATACCTCACCTCTTATGCCGATAAGGTAGGTGAGCTGATAAACTCCTACATCCCCCGTGGCACGCATTCCGACATGAACGCCTATCTGTACGACCCCCTCATCAATTACAGCAAGAACGGTGGAAAACGGCACAGGCCGCTCATCTGCTATGCGGCGTGCCTGGCGGTGGGGGGCACCATGGAACGTGCGACCACGGCCGCCGCCGCAATAGAGCATTTCCATACGGCGGCCCTCATCCACGACGACATCGCCGACGCGGCCGAGCTGCGGCGCGGTGAGCCATGCTTGCATCTGAGCGAAGGGTACGGTCTTGCCATCAACGCGGGCGACCTGGCGCTTTCGTTGGTGAACGGCACGGTGCTGAACGACCCCCTGCTTGATGACGCAATGAAGATCCGCCTGATGAAGGAACTCATCTACATGACCCAGCACACCATAGAAGGGCAGGCGCTCGACATAGGCTGGGCCCGCGACGGGCGCTACGACATAACCCCCGAGGACTACCTGGTGATGGCAACGCATAAGACTGCCCACTATTCGGGTGCCGCGCCCCTTGCGATAGGGGCCATTGTAGGCTTGGGAAGCGAAGCCGAAGTGGAGACCTTGCGCAACTACGGCTTGGACACCGGTCTTGCCTTTCAGATACAGGACGACCTCTTGAACCTGATAGGCTCGGAAGAAAGCACCCAGAAGGATTTCCGCAACGACATCACCGAAGGCAAGCGCACGTTGGTGGTGGTGCATGCCTTGCAGAACTCAGACAAGCCGGACCGCGACCGCTTGATCCGCATCTTGTCCTCGAAGACGAAGGACCCTGCCGTGCTTGCGCAGGCTGTAACCCTTATGGAAGCCGCGGGCAGTGTCGATTATGCGCGCAACTATGCGGAGAACCTGACTAGTATAGCAAAGAATCGCCTGAACGATATGATACAGCCATCCGATGCCCGCGACCTGCTGATATCGATGGCAGATTGGTTCGTCAACCGATTGAAGTAACCCGCGGGGCGGCTGCCATGGCCATCGCTTCGGCCACGGATGCCATCGATGGCCCCGCCTTCATCACGCGGGATGCCAAAACCTTGAACTCTGATGCCGCTTCGGCCACGGCTGCCACGGCCGCTTCGGCCACGGCCGCTTCGGCCGCCGCTTCGACCGCTGCGGTTTCTGCAATAAATCAGCGTTTACCGCAGCCTGCCCAAGCTTTCTTTGTCCCTGGGTTACAATAGCGGGTATGGAATTGATTCAAAGATATGACAAAGGTGCGGCTGTAGAGGATGTGCAGCAGCGTCTGAGTACGCTGGGATTCCTGGAAAAAGATTGCATCACCGGCTGCTTCGACGACACGACGGCAATTGCGCTGAAGGGCTTTTGCGCTGCCTACGGTCTGGGGGCATGCGAGGTCGTGGACGACAGGTTGTGGGCGGCATTGGTGGATGCAAGCTTTTCGCTGGGCGACCGAACCCTCTATCTGCGGATGCCCTATTTCCATGGCAACGATGTCCTTGAGCTCCAGCATGCCCTGAGTGCCCTGGGCTTTGCCTGCGGCCTTATCGATGGCATCTTCGGCGCCCATACCGAGCTTGCCTTGCGCAAGTTCCAGCTCAACTTAGGCCTACCCTCAGACGGCATCGCGGGGGCCTTCACCTATGCCGCGCTTCACAGCCTACAGCACTCATGGGAAGGCAAGGAAGCAGCGCCGGTTTCGAACCTGGGCTTTGCCCGCGCTGCTGATGTGCTCGAACGTTTCGCCCTCTGCCTCTTCGGCACTGATGCCTTTACCCGCAGCGTGGCTTCACGCATGTCCAACCTTGCCCTGGCCACCAATCCCGCGTCAAAGATATTGAGCGCGGATTCGCTCTTGGTCGCCCCGGACGAGTCCATGTTATTGGTTCATATCGTCCTTCCCGATGAGGCAAGCGGTGAATCCGTCCCCCGGGTGGCCTTTGAAGAAGAGGAAGGCCTGGCCATGCGCCTGAAGGCTGCTCTGGGCGCAAAGGCTGCAAGCCCTTCCCGCATTGCTCTTGAGCTTCCTGGCACGAGGTGGGAAGACGCGGGGGAAGGCCGCTCCGCCCAACATTTCGCCATAACCCTTTTGGATGCCCTCTGCTTTGCCCTGTCGCAAGATTGACCATTTGACAGGGGTGGAGGAATCTGGCAGCCATGAACCCTGCTGCGACTTTCCGTGCTTCCTCCATAGGTCTGGGACAAGCTCATCGTGAAGGAACCTGGCAGCTATGTGCTCTCCTGCGACACTTCCTTTGCCCTGTCGCACGATTGACCGCTTGACAGAGGTGATAGCGGGGGAACAAGCGAAGATGCTCAGAGGTAGCTGCGCTGCAACAACGCCACAACATACGCCACAACATACGCCACAACATACGTTGCATTTTTGCGCTGACACCGTGGAGTTTTCTTCAATGAGGGAACCTCTGGTGCTCAGGGATGGTATATTTGCCCCGTGCGTCAGTGCATGAAGGATTGCCCCCCTTCATCCAAAGTGATAGCTGTGTGTGGCCACGAGCGTGATGAGAGGGAGCAAGTCTTCGTAAAACAACCCGTAAGAAAGAAGGTTTGCAATGGTAGATGAATCGAACGGTCAGTCCCCAGCCGCCCCCTTCCCCGTCCAGTCCCCCGGGAATCCCGAAACATCCGGGAACTATGGTTACCAGAACCCTGCTGCGGCGCCTTATCCCGGTCAGGCACCCGTTGCACCGGCTGCATACGCGCAGCCTGCGTATGCCCCCGCCTACTACCAGCCTGCACAAACCCTGGCCGCCCCGCAGCTGACCTCGCTTTCGGGTGGCATGAAGTTCGCATGGTTCCTGATAGGCTTTTTGATGGGTCTTACGGGCCTATTGCTGACGTGGGTGATCAACGCAGGCAACTTGAAGCAGGTCAGAGATGATGCGATGAAGTTCGCAGTGATAGGGTGCGTCATCACGATGGTCATCGCCGTTTTAACCTCCATTGCCCTTTATGGATTCTTGGCCTTCTTCCTCCAAGACCTCTTCGTAGCCATTGACCAGGGTTACATCTTCTTATAAAAAGGAACGGACGGCAATGAAGCGAATGGCTCTCAAGGGCGGCCTGCTATGACGCCCATGACACACAAGGGCGGCCTGCTATGACGCGTGGCTCACAAGGTCGGCTCACCATGAAACGGATGACACACAGGGATGGCCTGCTATGACGCGTCCGATGACCATGGCTGAAAAGATAATAGCCGCCCATGCCGGCCTGCCCTCCGTTGAACCTGGCCAACTGGTAGAGTGCTGCCTTGACCTGGTGTTGTCAAACGATGTGACGGCACCGATAGCCATACGGGAGATGCAAAGGACAGGCATCAAGCGGGTCTTCGACCCCACAAAGATCGCCCTGGTGCCCGATCACTATGTTCCCAACAAAGACATCAAAAGCGCCGAACAGGCGAAAATCGTGCGTGACTTCGCCCGAGAACAGGGCATCACCCATTATTATGAGGTCGGTTGCATGGGTGTCGAACACGCGCTCCTTCCTGAGCAGGGCGTTGTAGGAGCCGGCGACCTTATCATCGGATCCGACAGCCACACCTGCACCTATGGTGCCCTGGGGGCATTCGCGACCGGGGTCGGCTCCACCGACGCAGCCGTGGGGTACGCAACCGGGAAGGTGTGGCTCAAGGTGCCCGAGAGCATCCTTTTCAAAGTCGAAGGAACGCTTGCGCCAGGGGTGACCGGCAAAGACATCATCCTGCACATAATCGGTATGATTGGGGTCGATGGTGCCCTCTACCAGGCCATGGAGTTCAGCGGAAGCGCCATACGCAGCCTATCCCTTGAAGGCCGCATGAGCATCTCGAACATGGCCATTGAAGCCGGTGCGAAAGCCGGACTGATAGGGGTCGATGAAGTGACCCGCGCCTATCTGGACGGAAGGGTCGAACGCCCCTACACCGAATACCACTCAGACCCTGATGCCCGCTATGCGAAAACCTACGAGATAGATGCTGCCTACATAGTGCCCACCGTAGCTTTCCCGCATCTGCCTTCCAACACCAGGCCTGTTGCTGAGGCACGGGATGTGACGATAGATCAAGCGGTCATCGGATCCTGCACCAATGGCCGCATAGAAGACATGCGACAAGCCGCCGAGGTGCTCAAAGGCCATACCGTCCACCCGCATGTGCGCTGTATCATCATCCCCGCGACCCAACAGGTCTTCCGGCAATGCATGGAGGAAGGCCTCATGGACATATTCTTGAGTGCCAACTGTGCGGTTTCGACCCCCACCTGCGGGCCTTGCCTCGGCGGCTATATGGGCATCTTGGCTGCTGGGGAACGTTCCATCGCCACCACCAACCGCAATTTCGTCGGGCGCATGGGCGATCCCTCCAGCGAGGTGTACCTTTCCTCGCCAGCGGTTGCGGCAGCGAGCGCGGTATTGGGGCATATCGCCCTGCCCACCGACCTTGGGGGCGGCTGAGCGGGACAGGAGCCGCTCAGACCTCGCTCGCGTACGCCGTGTACGCCACGCTCGGTCTTCGGGGCTCCTGCCTCCGCCCAGCCGCCCCCAAGGCAGACAGGCGGCAAAGCGGGGCGGAAACGGCTCAGGCCCGGCTCGCGTACGCCGTGTACGCCACGCTCGGTCTTCGGGGCTCCTGCCTCCGCCCAGCCGCCCCCAAGGCAATTGACCAGGGAAGAAGAAAGGAAACTCATGGAATTCAAAGGGAAGGTGCACCGCTATGGGCGAGACGTCGATACCGATGTCATCATTCCGGCACGGTACCTGAACACCTCGGAACCCAGCGAGCTTGCCAAGCATTGCATGGAAGACCTTGATGCGGGTTTTGTTGCGAAAGTGGTTCAGGGCGACATAATCGTGGCTGATGAGAACTTCGGCTGCGGGTCTTCCCGCGAACATGCGCCCATCGCCATCAAGGCTGCCGGCATCGATGTGGTCATAGCCAAAAGCTTTGCCCGTATCTTCTACCGCAATGCCATCAACACCGGCCTTGCCATATTGGAAAGCACTGAGGCAGCCGATGCCATCAAGCAAGGCGATATGGTCCGTGTTGATGCCGATACCGGCACCATCGTGAACGAGAGCACCGGGCAAACCTTCCAAGCACAGCCCTTCCCTCCCTTCATCAAAGAGATAATCGAGGCGGGCGGCCTTATCAACCGCACGCGGCAGAAGCTGGCGCAGGGAGAAAGAAAGAACATGCCATGAACCAGACTAATCATGTCTGCCTTTTACCGGGTGATGGCATAGGGCCCGAGATAATCGCGGAAGGCGTGAAGATCCTCGATGCGGTCGGTGCGCTATCTGGGGTGACCTTCACCTATAGCGAGGCCTTGATTGGCGGTATTGCCATCGACAAGACGGGCGTTGCGCTTCCGAAAGCAACCCTGGAAGCAGCCCAAGCGAGTGATGCCGTGTTGCTTGCGGCGGTCGGCGGCCCGAAATGGGATACGACCGACCCGGGGAAGCCACGTCCTGAAGAAGGCCTTCTTGGGATCCGTAAGGAACTTGGCCTGTATGCGAACCTTCGCCCGGTAAGGTTGTTCCCTGCCTTGGCAGAAGCCTCACCGCTCAAGGCCGACATCGTAGCCGGGGTCGATCTGCTCATTGTGCGGGAGCTGACCGGCGGGCTTTACTTCGGCAAAAGGGAACGCTTCTTCGATGAGGTCGGCTGTGGCACCGGCGGCCTACCGGGGCAGCGTGCCTTCGACACCCTGGAATACCGTGAATACGAGGTGGAGCGCATCCTGCGTCACGCCTTCGATGCAGCACGCAAGCGCACCAAGCGCCTCCATTCCATCGACAAGGCCAACGTGTTAGAATCGAGCCGCCTGTGGCGGGAGTGCGCCCATCGTGTGGCGCTTGATTACCCTGGGGTCGAACTGATTGACATGCTGGTCGATAACGCGGCCATGCAGCTGGTCAAGTGCCCCCGGCAGTTCGATGTGGTGGTGACCGAGAACATGTTCGGGGACATACTTTCCGACGAAGCCTCCATGCTGACCGGTTCTTTGGGCATGTTGGCAAGTGCCAGCTTGGGTGATGGCACGGCGCTCTATGAGCCAAGCCATGGGAGCGCGCCTGACATAGCGGGCAAAGGGGTGGCCAACCCCCTCGCGCAGATACTTTCTGTCGAGATGATGCTGCGTTACAGCTTCGGCCTTGATGAAGCGGCCGATGCAATCGTGGCTGCGATAGAAGGCGTGCTGGCTGCGGGGTGGCGTACCCGAGACATCGCCAGCCCTGACACCCCCCCAGACCGCATCATTGGCACAAAGGCCATGGGCGACCTGGTGGCAGTCACCTTGCAGCAATAGTTTTTTGGCTCTTCGGTAGTTTATTCGGGGCATCTCCTTCGACATCAGGACGAACATGATAGAATGAGTCCAACAAAAAAGAATTGACTTTGACGACCTACAACGTCTGAAGGCGTACAATGCTTGATGATGCACCGTTTTCGATGACGTACAGCGCAGTCTCTTAGAATGTACCCACGTGGATAAACAAATACAAAAATACCTGCTCAACAAGACATCTATCAAGATGATGGTGGGGTTCGCCGCCTATTGGGCTTGGGCGGATACCGCTTACCGGACAAGTTCGCTCTTTCAATTCTTTGATGACACATTGACACAACTTCACGCTGCGAACCTTGCTGATGTTCTGGCAGCGGTAGGCATTGCCTTTTTTGCTGCTGTCTTTACGAAACAGGTCATGAGAATCCTGGAGCGCCAGGTCCTTATCATGGCGGTATCCATTGGTGCGGTAATCGGAACGGCGTTGGCAGGCTTTTCGGGTTTGTTGGACAACGAAGCGCTTTCCCTTGTGGGAGCGGTGCTTTCTGGGCTTTGCATGGGCACCATGATATTGCTATGGGCAGGCAAGTACGCCACTGATGAAGAGAACAGGGGTGGGGTTTGGATTGCCGGGACGATTGCCCTTGGTACTGTCCTGTGCTTGGCAATCTCGCTTCTCCAGCCAATTGCCTGTGTTGTAGCTGTATCATTGCTTCCTCTTCTTGGGGGCACCTGCCTGTTCTTTACTCCCGTGTCATATGGCTCGCTGAAAGGGAGCGCATTGCCTGCAAGAGGGGCAGGATCTGATGCGGAAAGCCCCGCTAGCCTCGGGAACCTTCCCCCGGTCTCTCTGCTGATGCAGCCAGATATTGTGCAGGCAAAACAGGTTGAGGTATTCGGCTTGCCTTGGAGGCTTGCGGTTGGGCTGATGGTCTATACCTGCGCATGGGCCCTTATGCAATTCCTGTTCGACCCCGCAAGCCTAACGGAATACTCACAGGCAAGTATCTTGCAGCTGGGAGGAAGGCTGCTTGTTGCCATTGCCATCTTTGTGGGACTTGCGCTTTTCGGGTGGAAGCCTCTTATGACCTATCGTATAGGGCTTCTGCTCATGGTGGCTGGCTTCTTGCTTCTCCCGTTCATAAAAGGTGCCGACGGCCGTATATCACTCACCATTGCCATGATGGGTTATACCTGCTTCTACCTTATGGTATGGGCAGTGCTGTTGGAAATCGCCAAGACTGCACAAGCTTCCATGATCCGGCTTTTCGGCGGAGCCTTCTTGGTCAGCATGACGGGTGTTCTTGCGGGCACGATAGCTGGCTATGTGGTGAGCGCCTCGAAGCCGGATTCCATGCAACTTGTGGCCATCACGACGGCAATGGTCTATCTTTTGATGACGGTGACCATACTGGTATTGAGCGAGAACCATGTCTTTGGGTACTGGCAGCTCATAAGAACGGCTTCCTTCAAAGACGATAAGACGCAATGGACACAGAACTGTACTGTACTGGCCTGCACATTCAAACTCACCCCGCGTGAATCCGAAGTGCTTCTCCTGTTGGCAAATGGGCGGAGTGCCCCTTATATCTCTCAAAACCTGCATGTCTCCGATTCTACTGCAAGGACCCATATCCGGTCCATCTATGACAAGCTTGGCGTACACAACAAACAAGACCTTCTTGACCGTATCGCAAACGTTGAGACAGGAAACTAGGATTTAGATCACCCAGGCACGCCTCCGTTGAGACAGGAACCGAGGATTTAGATCACCCAGGCCACGCCATTCGGGCGCGTCACCTTGTCTGCGTCAAACCGCCCCCGGATCGCCCCTTGGCTCATGCCCCGCGCCCAAGCCCCCTTCGGCAAGCCGCGCCCAAGCCCCCTCCGGCAAGCCGCGCCCAAGCCCCCCAAGTCCTCAGCATACGCAAACCGCATTCGGCGTGGGCATTTTTTGCTGCTCGTCAGTTTCTGACGATGCCTTATGCCCACGGAAGCCCATAAACCGTCTTTTTGTGACGTTGGATAAAGGCTTGTCGGATGCCAGACTGAAGATGCGTCGATGCCAGACTGAAGGGGCGTCAAACGACATGTCCCCCGCGAGGTTTATGAGGCGCACAAAGGCCATAGGCCTTGCGTATGTTTCACTGCGGGGGATAAGAGGCTTTGTCCGCACCCACGCACCTTTTATCCATTAAACAAAGGAGGAACCACATGAACGACACAGTCAAACAAACAGAGGATCTGAAGAAAAACGGCCTTTCAAGACGAAGCTTCCTAACGGGGGCTGCAACGCTGGGGATGGGAGCTGTTGGCCTTGGGCTGATTGCCTGTGCCTCACCGCAGGCATCTGAAGCGCAGCCTGGTTCGCAAGCCGCCAATGACAAGGCAGCCGGTCCCATCAGCGAGACCCTCGAAGCAGACATGGTGGTGATCGGCAGTGGCAGTACCGGCACGGCAGCCGCTTTGCGGGGAGCAGAGCTTGGCGCAAAGGTCATACTGGTAGAGAAATCCACCGAACAGGGATACGGCGGATCATCCAATGTGACTTCGGGCTTGTTCGGCTTGGGCACTTCAGTTCAAAAGGAACTCGGGATAACCGTGCCTTCGCAGGAAGACTATTTTAAGAAATCGATGGAATATCACCACGGATCTTTTAACGCCAACCTGTTCAGGCATTATATGGCTAATTCTGCTGAAACCATCGAATGGTACCGATCCTTAGGCGTTGAGTTCTCCGGCATTGTGCTCGATGTCTTCCATATCTATAAGACAGAAAGCGGCGAGACCCGCGAGGCTTTGCAATACCTCTATGGGAAGGCAAAGGAATTCGGTGTCCAATTCGAGTTCGAGACAACCGTCACCGAGTTGCAGACGGATGCTGGCAAGGTGGTCGGCGCTCTCGCGACAAGAAAGAATGGCGATAGGATTGCCATAAACGCCCCCGTTGTCATTATTGCCACGGGTGGTTTTGCTGCAAGCAAAGCGCTTCTTGAGGAATTCACCAATTACCGTTATGACACCTTCACCGATGTGGGCTACCCTGGCCGCAACGGCGACGGCATCACCATGGGCCGTGCGGTCGGGGCGAACCTTCATCACCCCGAAGCCCTCAACACCGGCTCTCTGGTAGTCAAAGGTGCTGCAAACTTTGTCGGAGGCATGGGCGGAGGCCTTCCGGTGACGCGTCCGGAGGTAATTATCGTGAACCAGAATGGGAAGCGTTTCATGAATGAAGGCTTTGGTGCCGACCAGTCCTACAGCCTGAACCCGGTCTCCCTGCAAGCGAGGGTCTACAGCATCATCGATCAGGCAGAAATAGATCGCCTGATCAACGAAGGCTATGTGAACTGGGATAAGAGCATCATAAAATACCCCGATCTGCAAAAGGGCATCGACGATGCCTTGGCTAACCAGGATGCAGAAGCCTGGAAGGCAGACACGATAGAGGGGCTTGCAGAACAGATGGGCATTGATGCCAGCTCTCTGAAGAAGACCTTCGATGCCTACAATAAATATGTAGCCGCAGGCAAAGACCCCGACTTCTTCAAGGATCCCGAGTTGCTGATACCTATCGAGACTCCCCCCTATTACGCTTTCGGGCTTTCTGAAGGGCTCATGAATACCGTGGGTGGCCTTCAGGTGGATGAGCAGTTCCGCGTGATTGACACCAAAGGCGATCCGATTCCAGGCCTTTATGCCGGCGGGTCCGATGCCGGCGGCCTGTATGGCTTCAACTATGATATTGATACCTTGCCGGGATCGATGCAGGGCTGGTGTTCCACCAGCGGCCGTCTTGCCGCAGTGGACGCGGTCAAGAACTACCTCAAACTGAGATAGCAGAACACCTAGTAATAATTATGGGTAACTGACAAGAGAACCAATAGGTATCAAGGGGGTTTTCTGTTCACGCCTCAGTCATGATTTCCTCATTCAGGGTGGGGCTGCATCACTTATGGTGCAGCCCCACCTCGGTAATGACAGCTCTTGTGCGCACAGGGTAGCACTATTCAGAACATGCCGGAAAGCAGCATGTCGCTGAAAAAGGACTGCCGCATGCATGAGCAGGAGGAACACGATCAAGGAGGCATAATGGAAAGTATTGAAGAAGCGGTAATCGCGACAAAGACAATGGCGGGCACAGGCCTGTCTCGCCGGAGCTTTTTAGGCACAGCTGCCTTGGCAGGTGTAGCGGCTCTGGGTGTCGGCACACTGGCTGGGTGCGGCCAGGGAACGCCAGCGCCCGCGCCGCCAGCCGGTACCGAAGGAAGCGCATCGAGTCAGTCTGCGCAATCACAAAGCACTGCAGACAATATCTCCCCAGTTGCAGTCCCGCCAACCTGGGATGAGGAATACGATGTCATCGTAGTGGGAACAGGAGGCGGCTTGTTCGGAGCCCTAAGATCGGCAGAGCTCGGATCGAAGACCCTTTGCATCGAGAAATCGGCAAGCGTGGGCGGTGCCAGCAAGGAAAGCAGCATCTATGCGGTTTCTGGCACTAAGGTACAGCTCGAGGCAGGCCTTCCCGATGTCACCGATATGATGATCAAGAGCTTCATCAGCCGCCAGCATCAGGGTGCCGCACGCACAGACCTCATCACCAAAGTCGCAACGAATGCTGCTCGTGCGGTAGACTGGCTTGGTGTGAAAGGCTTCGAGTGGGAGCCGACGACAACCGGTGGCCCGACCGGCGGGGTGACCGGCGTCTCCCCCAAAGGGAAGGAAGCGGGCGGTCTGGCAGCGCGTACCAACATCTATGTGTTTGAATTCCTGAAAGAGGAATTCGGGAAGGCCGGGGGCACCCTCAAGCTGAATACCCTGCTTTCCGCCCTGGTAAAAGATGGCGATAGGGTTGTAGGGATCGAAGTGTCGGACGAGAACAATGAAACGAAGTATTTCAAGGCGGGAAAAGCCGTCATTCTTGCAGCTGGGGGCATGAGCGCTAACCGTGATATGTTGAAGAAATACATCCCTTCGGCCTATAACCGCGTCAAATGCTCCACAACAGGCACGCAGGATTCAGGCGAGGCCATCCGTATGGGCCTCGGTGCTGGTGCTGCCTTTACCGGGTATGATGCTTATCAGGCATTTTGTGGAGGCTTGGAAGGTGCCGATTGGAACTATTACCTGTACAACGGCGATGTCCAGCTTGCTCGGCAGGCATGGCTTGGGATCGACATCACCGGCAAGCGTTTCCCTTATTTCACGGCAGTGGCTGATTACGGCAAGCAGGCACGCGTTCTGCAATGCCTGCCAGGGGCAACCGGGTACAGGTTCTTCGACAGCCATTATGAGGAATATGCAGCCGAGCAGAAGCAGGAATGCTGCCGCTATCTTATCAACCCCTCGATGCCCGATGTCGACCGCATCCCGGAATCCCTTATCGAGCATGATTGGCGCGAAGGCGCCAAACGCGGTATCAAAGAAGGTCGCATCAAGTCGGCTGACACCCTGGATGAACTGGCAGAGTTGCTCGGTCTCGATCCAGGAATAGTGAAGAAAGCCGTCGATGATTGGAATGTCCTGGTTGCCGCAGGTGCCGATGAGGAATGCGGAATCCCCTCTCAATGGCTGCATCCTATCAAAGATGCACCGTTTTATGGCGTGGCTATTGGATCGATCATGTTCTCAACCCATGCAGGCTTGCTGACCGATGTGAACTTCCGGGTTGTTTCTGAGAAAGGCACGGTCATTCCTGGCCTCTATGCTTCCGGTTCAACCATGGGTGGGTGCTGTGGGCCGGATTCGGATTACGGTTGCAGCAGCAACGTCAGCGGGGGAGTGTGCTTCACCTCTACCACAGCATTCCTTGCCGCAGAGCATATCAATGGCTACAAGGGGTAGAAGAACACAAGAAAGAATCTTACGAGAAGAGATAACCGGATCAGGTCAGGGAGGACCCTATGGAAACAGGCACGAGCGAAAAAGAAGAATCTGTCAATCAGGAACTTGAAGGCGAACCGGAAAAGAAGAAGAGGAGGAAGAAAAAGGCAACCATCGTCATTGCCGTTGTTGTGGTTTGCGTTCTTTGCGCAGGCGTTGGGGTTGCGGTATGGCATGAACAACCAAGTTTCTGTAACTTCATTTGCCATGACCCGATGGATCCCTATGTTGAAGGGTATTATTCCTCAGATGAAGGCTTGTTGGTCACGGCTCATGCGCAAAACGATACATCCTGTCTGAGCTGTCATGAGGCCAGTTTCGACGAACAGGTCAAAGAGGCCTCAGCTTGGGTCACGGGGGTTTTTTACACACCATTGCAGCAGAGGGATTTTGCGAATGAGGATTTCTGCCTCAGATCGTGCCATTCAAAAGACCGGATTGTAGCTGCCCTTGTCGACTATGGTGGAACCGACTTCAACCCCCATGCAAGCCATATGGGCAAAGACATCACGTGCGGCAGTTGCCATCGAGTGCATGGGGAATCGCAGATGTACTGCAACCAATGCCATCATGCCCCCTTGCCACAAGGGTGGGCAAACCCCAAGAAGGCTTAAGGGGAAAACAAGAAAAATGATGCCCGGAATACACACTGGTTGAGTTATCGCCCCTCACCCATCAGCCGACCCGCAAATCGGAGAGGTTCAGCGAACCAATCCATCAGTTCTCGCGATGGATTGGTTCGATTGCTTCGCAGCTTTAATGTGTTAAACTCTTTCTATGCAGATAGCTACCCATTCAGATATTTCGGGCTTTGCCTTTTCTACCCTGCCCCGGGTATTGGGTCTCACGTTCTGCAATGTGTGGTTCTCATCGGTAGGCTCTGCGCGGGCAGGTGATTTCAACGACGGCCGGGACATCTATTCGCTTGTCGTCTTCACCATCTTCATAGTGCTCTCAGCGGTGTTCGCGAAACGCTTCGAACACACTTTTCTTACCAAGCCTCTGTTCTGTCTGATTCTCGGGGCGCTTGCCGGGATAGCCAGCCTGCTACCTTCGCTTGACTTCATGCCGGCCATACCTGCGCATATGGCAAATGCGGTATTGTCTGGTGTCGGCATGGGTGTATTGATACAAGCCATCGGATCATCGTTTTGCAGAATCTCGGGGAAACGCTTGTTCTTAGAGATCGTGGGCACCTATCTGATAGTGATAAGCATGACCACACTGCTTTTGGCTTTCCCGGGGTCGCGTGAGCTTGTGTTGATCGTGCTGCCCGTTTTGGCGGGCTTCTGTTCGGCAATCATACTCCGTACTGCCCTGAAAGAGGGAGAAGGCCTCATGCGGGTTGTGCAAGATGGACAAGAACAGCCTGCTAAAAAGCCCGTTATCCTGATAGTGCAGTTCCTTGTGGCAATCAGCCTTATCGGGCTAGTCACTTGTGCCATGCATAACCTTTCACGATTCAGCGGGGTCTATTACCTTGAATCCGTCGAGTTTCCTGTGAGCGCAGTAAAGCTGCTTCTTTTGATGTGCATGCTTCTTGTTGGGGGAAAGTCAAAGGCTGTCAGGTTCTTGTGGGTCTATCGACTGACATGCTTTATGCTGATCCTTGGATTCCTGCTCTTTCCCCTCTTCAACTTCACAGGCCCGGTTCCCTCTGTGCTCACTGGCCCTGGCCATCTTCTGCTCTCAATCTTCATATGGCTGTTCTCTATCTCGCTGTGTCAGGTGTATCGCTTGTCGTCAGTCCTTATTGTGGGTTTGTCACAGGGTTCCCTCCTTGGGTTCTAGACCTTTTCGACTACTTTAGGCGTCCTGCTGTATTTCCCCTTTCAGGATCTGCCCGACAGTCTGTTCAGTGTGGTTTCCTTTGTGGGGGCGGGTCTTATCGCCATCGCTTATTTCTTCCTCTTGAACGAGAAGACCATCTATCGCCTTATCCCCAGTGAGGTCGATTTCGCCCTTGCGCCCTCTATCACCGGAGGGGATTATTCCGAACAGCTTTGGGAACAGCTTGCGAAACAGCATCGGCTCACCAAACGCGAGAGAGAGGTCTTGTTGCTTTTTGCAAGGGGCAGAAGCTATGGACGCATCGAAAAGGAGCTCTTCATTGCCCAAAGCACGGTGAACTACCACATAACGAACGCTTATCGGAAGCTCGGCATCACCAATCGCCAGGAACTGTTGGATCTGATCGAGAGCGGGTCTTTCAATGGCTTATAACTGGGGCAAGGATGTTGTTACCGCTTGCGGTCTTGCTCTGTTTCATTGCTGGCTGCTTATCCCTATCTTTGTCGTTCCCCCGTCGCTTCCTGTCGATGCTGCCTATTCTTGGATGCGTGTCGGCAGCATGGTTGCTTTGGTGGCCATTCTCTTGCTTTCCGGACGTATTCCTTCTTTTCGCTTTCGGTGTTGCAGTGTCGTGTTCTCTGCGCTTCTTCTTACTGCCGGGTCTTCTTCGCGCGCCTTCATGGGTTTTTCTCTGCTTGGGCAACTGGTTTCCGGCATGGGTTTTGCCGGCATGTTCTTGGCGTGGGGGCGCCAATTCGGTTCCATGAACGTCAAAGACGCTGGCGTGAGCATAGCTTTTTCAGGGCTTGCCGCGTCGTTCGTCTGCATTGTGGTCGTTTTCTTCCAGCAACAGATGGGATTGATGATAGCCAGCTGGCTTCCACCCGTCTCGGCTGTTGTCTTGATTGCGGTAATGGGTGAGCCTTCGTCGGCCGTGCATCCCTCTTCGTCGGCCGTGCCTCCACCAGATGAGCGGCAGCAACCGGATGCCATGCGTCTGGTGGCAATCTGCTTGCAACGCATCAAGCCTGCCCTTCCCTGGAAGCTTGCCTTGGCCATAGCCGTATACTCTATGATCTTCGAATTCATGCTGCGTGCTACGGTACAAGGCAGTGCTGCGTTCTTCAGTCAGACCACTTTGGGAATCTTCGTCTGTTTCGGTATCGTGTCGCTCGCAGTCGTTTTTTTGGAACGGAGGCTCAAACAAGGGATTGACCTGAGCATTTCCTATTGTGCAATTGTGGTCTTTATGCTTGCGGCGATTTTGTTGGTCTCTGTGGCAACCGAAGATTATCTTGCCCTGCCACGATGTATTGCAACCGTAGGGTTTCTCCTGTTCTGGTTACTGGCAATGATCACGTATGCGAACATCTCGGCTTTGCAAGAGGGCAAGGTGCTCCCCGTATTCGCTTGGGGTCTCTTTGCTGAACAAGCCGGTGAATTGATGGGCTCTTCCTTTGAGTTGTTCGAGCGATTCTCGCCCGGAACGGCAATCCTTGGGATTTCCGGAAAAACGATGGCATCGTTTGCGGTGGCCTTGCTGCTTATAGTAGCCACCATCCTTATCCTCAGTAGAAAAGACGCTTTCGCACGCAACGACAGGACAAATCCGATAGCCCCAGTGCCGTCTTTTGAGGGTCGCTGCAGCGATCTTGCCGAACGTTTCGGGCTTTCAAAGAGGGAACAGGACGTCTTATTGTTGCTTGCGCAGGGCAGAAGCAACCCTTACGTTAAAGCCGAACTCCTTGTATCCGAAAGCACCGTGAATACCCACGTCAAGTCTATTTACCGCAAACTAGGCATTCATTCCCGTCAAGACCTGCTCGACATCATCCATGCAGACGGATAAATGCTTCCGTTCTCTTTCGTGGGTTAGCCCGCAGGGGGGGTGGTTCGCCTCCCGCTTTTTCTACCCGATTGAACGAGGGCAATCGGGGCACTGTGTTTTCGAAAGTCAACTCACGGACGATAACGTGTTTCCTTGACCTGGTTCGCGCATGAACGGGAAGCAGAATAAGGGGCAGTCTTGGCACAATCGCGACCAGTGCCCATAAAGCTTATCGGTTAGCCCGGTATGGGTGCATAAAAAAGCCTGACTGCGATGAGCCAGGCTTCGGTTTTCCTGAAACAAGGGCTACGACTCCATACCGTTGAGAACAAGAGAGCCGATTCCGCTGTTCAAGGCCTTCAAGCGTCTTGAAGGCCTTGAGTTCGAGCTACTTGCCTGCTGCATGTTTGGCGGCTTGCCATCCGGTCGATACGGCAAAACCGTTCGTCAAGCCGGGGAAGAAGGTGCTGTAGGCATTGTTGAAGCGCTCGCCCACCACATTGCCCGCTGCATACAGCCCTTTGATAGGAAGTGATTGCTGATCGAGTACCTGGGAATCGCCATTCACGCGTATCCCGCTTAGAGTAGAGCTGAAATAGCTGCTGAACTCGGATGCATAATAGGGGGGCTTGGTCAAAGAAGTGAGGCGATGCGATTCCAACCCGAAATCAGTGTCCACACCGAGGTCTGCCAATTCGTTCCTGCGTGCAACTGTTGCCTTGAAGTTGTCTACAGGGATCCTCAGTTTTTCTGCAAGCCCCTCAATGGTGTCCGAAGTTGCCAGATAGGATTCGGCATCGGCCGGGGCAGGCCCCCACATCTCCCAACAGACAGCTTTTTCGTAGTCATCTTCCCATTTTGAGTCCCAGATCACATAGGAGGTTTTACCCGGCTGTCGGAAAAGCTCGTTCACACTGTGGACATCCTCATTATAGAAGCGTTCGCCGTTGCCGTTCACCTGCAAGAAAGGTGCAGGCATGGAAGCCATCCCAACGGTCATGGAAGAATGTGGGCTTTCTTCCATCTGCGCTCCAATCCACAGAGCCATCTTGTGCCCATCGCCGGTGTTGAGGGGGTGTGCCGGGTCAGGGCGGTTTTCCGGCTTCATGTAGTTCGTGTAGGCATTGGTCCGAGCAGAGAGGTCGATGATGTCTTCAGGAAAATAGGCATTCATCATCTCGGGGTCGTTTGCAAAATCGCCTGTTGAAAGAAGCACGCCTTTATTTGACGTGACTTTCAGGTAACTGCCGTCAGGCTTCTGGGCAATCACGCCTACAACCGCATTGCCTTCCATGACCAGTTGTACGCCAGGTGTCTCATAATAGAACTCAACACCCCGTGATTTCAGGTATTCTGTAAGGGGTTCAACAACCACCTCCATATTGTCCTCAAACTCATTGAAATGGGCAAAGGAATGAGCGGTCGGCCACATCTCGATGACATGCTCTTCAGGGTTCCAATCGGGGGAAGGATATGGCCAAAGCCTGATGGTTGCGCCGACACCTGCAGGCTCGGTTATCTCGAGGATGCGATCGATGATCTTGCCACTGTTCTTTGCCCAGTTGGACAGGAGGGGAGTATTCACATAGGCATCGGTATGCTTGATGTAGCGACGTATCATCGCTTCGGGGCTCAGATCTACCCCCAGTTCCTTTTGAACACGGCTGCCGATGGCAGCAATGTCGGAACCGCCGGTACGCGAGACCTTTGCTTTTTCCAGTACGATCACCTTCAACTTCTCATCGATGGCTGAAAGGCAGCCAACCAGTCCACCTATGCCTCCGCCCACTACAACGAATGCTGTCTCGATGGTTTCGCTGATTTCTGAATCAGCGATAGGATCCGGCGGATTAAGGAAGCTCGGCTTGCTGTCTTTCGCCTTGGAGGCGGATGATGTGCCTTCGGTTCCTGCAAGGCTGCCTGCCTTTTTTGCATCGGTGTTCGGAGCACACCCGCCTATCAGTCCTGCTGTACTCAGAGCAGCAGCAGCGAAGGCGCCTGCTGTCAAGAAGTTGCGTCGTGTCAGTTGGTGGGTGCCAAAGGCACTTCCCGATGATTGGGGCATGCATGAAGTATCCATCTTTTTTCCTTCTTTCTCTTAATGGTCATCTCTCATATAAGTCGCTTCATAAGGGGCTATCCGGTAACTAAGAACAAAGGGCCAGCTCTATGATGCCGAGGAGTTGCAGCTGCCGAAGCCTCTTCATTTATGATGATACGAAAGTGGAAGGGCGCTTGTCATCACGGAATCCTGGCATTTCTCGCGGGATTGCCATCACGCGAATCAGGTGAGCCAGCTTTTGTGCGAGTTTTAGCCAGCTTTTTACGCGGGCTTTAGCCAGTCGGCTCACTGCCTTCGGAACTCTGAGTGCCTCTTGTTGCCGTTCTCAAAATACTTGCTACATTCGCCACTTTGTTGATGCAAACCCCGGAGGGCTATGGTACGCTTCACGCGAGGAAGAAGAAGGGGTCTTCTTCGCAGGACGCGTGAACCTCGACGGTGCTTCGATGGGCTTTTTCAGGAAGCTGAGGAAAGGCTTTGCGGGGCTTTCCCCTATCGGGGGTGCGTTGTCTGAGCGGTCGTGCAGGCCCCGCCCTAACAGAGAGAGGATTAAAAAATGTCTGCCCTCAACAAAGTGTTCCACCTATCTGAGTTCAACACCAACCCCCGTACAGAGATAATCGCAGGATTGACGACCTTCGTCACGATGGCTTACATCATCATCGTCAATCAAGCGATTCTCTCTCAAACGGGCATCCCCGCCGGTGCCGTCATCCTGGCTACCTGTATTGCCGCAGCTGTCGGCACCGGCATGATGGTCATTGCCAACGTGCCTTACGCACAGGCCCCCGGCATGGGGCTGAACGCGTTTTTCACCTTCACGGTGGTCTTCGGCATGGGCTTTAGCTGGCAGGAAGCTTTGGCCATGGTGTTCATCTGCGGCATCATCAACTTCGCTGTCACGGTGACCAGCTTGCGCAAGCACATCATCGCATCGATCCCCAAGGTCTTGCAGTATGCGGTCGGGGCTGGCATCGGCATCTTCATAGCCTACATAGGCCTGAAGGATGCCGGACTGCTCTCATTCACCATCGACCCAGGCAATTACCTGATGCTGGGCACCGGGGATCCTGCCACCACCACCATTGTGTCGAATGCCAGCGCGGTGCCGGCCATTGTGACCTTCGATGCCCTGCCGCTCATCATGGCGGTGCTTTCCATCGCCTTGATGGTCGTGCTGGTAGCCAACAAGGTGCCGGGCGGCATCTTGATATCCATCATCGTATCAACCTTGGTGGCCATTCCCTTGGGTCTGGTCGATGTGAGCACCTTGGGCTTCACGGCAGGCCTTGCCGATTCGTTCACGCAGCTCGGCTCTGTCTTCGGTGCCTCGGTCACCGCCATTCCTTCCTTGTTCGCCGACCCCGCGAAGATACTCATCGTTCTGGCCACCGTGTTCGCGTTCTCTTTGACGGACATCTTTGACACCATAGGCACCTTCATCGGGACCGGCCGTTCTACGGGCGTCTTCAGTGAGGAAGAAATAGACAACATCGCCGCAAGCCGCGGTTTCAAGACACGTTTGGACAAAGCCCTGCTGGCGGATTCGCTGGCCACATCCATCGGGTCTTTGTTCGGCACCTCGAACACTACCACCTATGTCGAAAGCGCGGCAGGAATCGGGGCTGGCGGCCGCACCGGATTGACCGCCCTGACCACAGCGGTCTGCTTCCTCATTTCAATCATCTTTGCGCCCTTTGTGCTGTTGGTGCCCGGGTGGGCTACGGCGCCTGCTCTCATCGTTGTGGGTGTGCTGATGGTGGCGCCGCTTAAGAACATCGAATGGGAGAAGCTGGAAGACGCCATCCCCGCCTTCTTCGCGGCAACCATGATGGCTTTCTTCTACAGCATCTCAACGGGCATCGCCATAGGATTCATATTCTATTGCCTGGTCAAGATATTCAAGGGCAAAGTGAAGGAGATCCATCCCATCCTTGCGGTGGTCACCTTGTTGTTCCTGTTGAACTTCGTTGTGTTGGCTTTGATATAGGAAAGCGGCGGGCAGCCTTCAGGTTGCCCGCCTTCAGCCTGCGGGTGTCTGTTGCCCAGCCGCCCGCAGGCTGGCAGCCTGTCGCTTGTTTGCAGGTCACTTGTAGGCTGGCCGCCCGCATAAACAGGCGGTCAGGCGCTGCTGGTGGCCTCAGGCCACTCGGGCGGTTCCTTATCTGCGGCTTCGGG
>JAIRPR010000050.1 GCA_031256895.1 Coriobacteriaceae bacterium | reverse complement strand
ATGCTCAGATGAAGGGGATTTCGCTTGAAGACTGCGGAACCAAGCAAGCCTACCTGAAGGAAGACAGCCCATGAGAGACATACACCTGCGCTACGCGCACGAAAGCTACCACGAAGACGGCCAGTTGGCGACATTTTCCCTGGAATGCCCCGAGGACTTCAACTTCGGCTATGACGTGGTCGATGACATAGCCGCAAACGACCCCGACCGCATGGCGATGATCTGGTGCAACCCTGAAGGCGAAGAGCATTTCCTCACCTTCGCCGATATCAGGCGCTGGTCTGACAAGACGGCCAACTTCCTGCAGTGCCACGGGATCGGCAGAGGCGACAGGGTCATGGTGATACTGAGGCGCCATTACCAGTTCTGGTTCGTCGCCGTGGCACTCCACAAGCTGGGGGCGGTCTTGGTGCCGGCCACCTTTATGCTGAAAGAACATGACCTGGAATACCGCCTGAACGGGGCAGGCATCAAGGCTGTCATTGCCACAGACGTGGGCGACATCTCCGCCGTGTGTGACGCGGTGGCGCCCTTGTGCGAAAGCCTCGTTCTGAGGATGATTGTGAACGGTGCCGGCGGCGGGACAAGCCCCCTCGACGAGACGGGGCTGCCGGTGTGCCCGGCAGAGGGTGCCTTGCTGGGCAGCGCCCTTTCGGGCCCGGAAGGCATCTGCGCAGCGCCCGCCCTCCGCGACGGCTGGATAGACTTCAACACGGGGGTGCGCAACGCCCCAGAGGGCCTTGCCCGCTGCATGACCCGCTCATCGGACCCCCTGCTGATGTATTTCTCCAGTGGGACCAGTGGGAACCCCAAGATGGTGCTCCATGACAGCACCTACGCGCTTGCGCATCTCATGACCGCCAAGCATTGGCATGGCGTGAGACACGACGGCATTCACTTCACCATAGCCGATACCGGCTGGGGCAAGGCCGTCTGGGGCAAGTTCTATGGACAATGGCTCATGGAGTCCTGCGTGCTGACCTACGACTTCGACCGCTTCTCAGCCGACGAGGTGCTTTCCTTGGTGGCGCGTTACCGGTTGACCACCTTCTGCTGCCCACCAACCATGTACCGCCTGATGATGCAGGCCGATGTGGATGCCTACGACCTCACGTCGCTCACACGCTTGAGCACTGCGGGAGAGGCCTTGAACCCTGACATCTTCGACTTCTGGCTCGAGCACACGGGGCTCACCATCTATGAGGGCTTCGGGCAGACGGAGACCGTGGTGAGCATCGGCAACCTGATGGGATCGAAGCCTCGCTCCGGGTCGATGGGCAAGCCCGTGCCCCTGTATACCGTGGAGGTCAAGCGCTCAGATGGCTCGCGCTGCAATCCCGGTGAAACGGGCGAGATCTGCATCAAGGCAGACCCCCACCCCGCCGGGGTCATGACAGGGTATTACCGGGATCCGGAAAAGACCGCCGAGGCCATCCACGATGGCTGGTACCATACCGGCGACACCGCCTGGTGCGACGAGGACGGCTACCTTTGGTACGTAGGGCGAAACGATGATGTCATCAAATCGTCCGGTTACCGCATCGGGCCCTTCGAGATTGAGAGCGTCCTGCTCGAGCACCCTGCCGTGCGCGAGTGCGCGGTCACCGGCGTACCCGACGAGCTGCGCGGATGCGCGGTCAAGGCCACCATCGTGCTTGCTCCCGGCTTCGAGGGCAGCCCTGCCTTGACCCAGGAGCTCCAGGCCTGGGTGAAGGAACAGACCGCCCCCTACAAGTACCCCCGCATCATCGATTACACCGACGAGCTGCCCAAGACCGTGAACGGGAAGATCCGCAGGACCGCCATACGCGAGAAGGACTACCGCACAGACAGCCCTCTCAGCGGTGCATGACGGAGCCGCCGAAGCCTGCGGTGCGGCCCGGTGTGGCTCAAAGCAGCCTTTGACAAGTGTTTTACGGCCTTGTCGATGCCGTCGCCGAAGCCTGCGGTGCGGCCCGGTGTGGCTGAACGGCTGGCCAGCCGCGTCGCGCGCGTTGACGCTTCGAGGCTCAACGGAACCTGACGGCGCCGTCTTCGCCTCTATGGCAGGTCTTGATGAACCGGACGGTCTTGTCCTGGGCGTTCATGACGACCGATTCAGTGGTCACCGACCCATCTGCCAGAGAGACCCCTGAGACCATCTCACCATTGGTGACCCCGCAAGCCAGGAAGGCTGCATCGTCTGAACGGACCAGCATGTCCATGGTGAGCACCCCGTCCAGATCGACTTCTGCGGTCTTTTCCGCACGGGCACGTTCGTCATCAGAACGGAAGCGGAAGCGACCCATGAAGGTGCCTCCTATGGCCTTGAGCCCGACGGCGGCCAACACGCCTTCCGGCGCACCGCCCGAGCCCATGTAGAGGTCTATCCCGGTCCCCGGCACAGCCGTGGCGATAGCCCCGAACACGTCCCCGTCGTCGATGAGGCGTACCCGGGCGCCTGCGGCGCGCACTGCCGCGATGAGGTCCTTGTGGCGGTCGCGGTCAAGGATGCACACGTTCACCTCCGAGACCGGCTTGCCCAAGGCTGAAGCGACAGCAGCCACGTTCTGTTCAGCGGAATGGTCGATGTGCACCTTCCCCGCACAGGCAGGACCTGCCGCAATCTTCAACATGTAGGTGTCAGGGGCGAACAGCAGGGCGCCCTTGGGCGCAATGGCAATGGTGGTCAGCGCATTGGGCTTGTTGGCAGCACAGAGGTTGGTTCCTTCCAACGGGTCGACGGCGATGTCTATCTCTTCGCCGCCCCTTCCGACCTCTTCGCCGATATAGAGCATGGGGGCCTCGTCGCGCTCGCCTTCGCCGATGACTATGCGCCCCGAGAACTCTATGTCGTTGAAGGCATTGCGCATGGCAGTGGTTGCTGCCTGGTCGGCGGCAACCTTGTCGCCCTTGCCTACCCACTCGGCACAGGCTATGGAAGCGGCTTCGGCAACATTGAGTATCTCCATTATACGTGCAGCTTGCATGGCTACCCTTTCTCTCTTCAGGGACTTCTCCAACTTTTTGATGCACGGGTGGGAACGGTGCCCGCCGGGTGCCTTTGACCTTGCCTTTGACTTCGCCCTTGCAGGGGCTGCGTGTGGCTGGGGTGGGCTCATCCGTCCGTGCCCGGTGCTGAGGAAATACTACACCCTTTAGCCGATACGTACCATACGAACCGCAAAATGAGCATCACAAGCGGGGAAGGCTGCCCGGGATCCCCCATCGGGGATAGGGACGGGGCTGCGATCGGGAATTCCTTCGGGGTCGAGGCC
>JAIRPR010000171.1 GCA_031256895.1 Coriobacteriaceae bacterium | reverse complement strand
CGACCCTTCGCACGACAAGGCAAGCCTGACCCGCCCCGCCTTCGGACGCGACATCGAGAAGATCATCAACGTGCCCGCCTATAACCGCTACGCCGACAAGACCCAGGTGTTCTCACTGGTACAAAACGACGACATCTGTCGGCGCGGGCTGCACGTCCAGCTGGTATCGCGCATCGCCCGCAACATCGGGGCGATACTCGGTCTGAACGAGAGCCTCATCGAGGCCATAGCCCTCGGCCATGATGTGGGGCATACGCCCTTCGGGCACGCAGGCGAACGGTTCCTGGGAAAGCTCTACCACCAGGGAACCGGACGCTCCTTCAACCACAACGTGCATTCCGCCCGCGTCCTTGACAAACTGTTCCGTCGAAACATCAGCCTCCAGACCCTCGACGGGGTGCTCTGCCACAATGGGGAATTCGAGCAACAGGTGCTGCAGATGGGCGAGCTTCAGGATTTCGATGCCTTTGATGAACAGGTCGAGCGCTGCTATGTGGACGAAAGCGTCATCAAACGCCTGCGCCCCTCGACCCTGGAAGGATGTGTCGTACGGGTGAGCGACATGATTGCCTATCTGGGGAAGGACCGCCAAGACGCCCTTGATATGGGGGTGTTGGCCTCACTCGATGCCTTCGAGAGCGGCATCATCGGGAACGAGAACACCAAGATAATCAGCAACCTGACCGTCGATATCGTCAACAACAGCTACGGGCGTGACCGCATAGCCATGAGCAAGGAGGTGTTCTGCGACCTCAAACAGGCCAAGAAGCAGAACTACGAGCTGATCTACAACCAAGAGGGCGTGGTGAACGGGACGGGCAACATCGTCGAGAGCATGTTCGCCGACATGTACGAGAAGCTCCTCGATGATTGTTTGAAGCATCGCGAGGACTCGCCGCTCTACAAGCACCACCTCTCCAACCTCTTGACCAAATCACGCAGCCTGAACGCCACCGAATACCTTTCCGAAGAGCCGAACCAGATAGTCGTCGATTACATGGCCTCGATGACCGACAGCTACTTCATGGCCCTGTTCGCCTACCTCTTCCCGGAAAGCAGGAAGCATATTATCGCCCAAGACTACTGTTCCGACCTCCCTGCGTGTCCTTGATGGCCGCTTAAGGCGCTCAGGGTTCGCTCACGTATGCCCAATACGCTCACTCACCCTTCGCGCCTTCTGCGGCCATCAAGGGCACGCAGGGCGACCTGGGGGGCCGGCAAGGGGCGCCTGAGGGAGTCCTGAGGGTCGCCAACCGGGGGCAAAGCTTGCGGGGGATCAGTCGCCCAGACGGTAGCCGAAGCTCCAGACCGTCTGCAGGTATCGAGGGTTCGAGGGGTCTTCCTCGATCTTCTTCCGTATGCGGCGGATATACACGGGGATACTGACCGAGCCGGTGTCGTAATCGGCACCCCAAAGGCTCTCGACCAGGTCTTCCCGTGTGAACACCTTGCCGGGCGACTCTGCCAGAAGCGCAAGTATCGAAAACTCCTTGGGGGTCAAGGCCACCACCCTGCCCTTCACCACGACCTCATAGCGCAGGGGGTTTATCTCCAGGTCGCCCACTTTTACCGGTTCGAGCAGGCCATGGTGGCCTTGCCCTTCATCTGGATGCCCCGAAGCTGCGCCAGGCTGCCTCCTGCGCAGCAAGGCCTCGATGCGCAAGAGCAGCTCCTCCTCGTTGAAGGGCTTGGTAAGGTAGTCGTCCGCCCCTGCGCGAAACCCTATCTTCTTATCAACGATATCCCCTTTGGCGGAAAGCATGAGAATGGGCATCTGGGGGCTTGCCTTGCGCAGGCGCGCACAAAGCTCGAAGCCGTCCATCTTGGGGATCATCACGTCGAGGACGGCAAGGTCGGGCTTTTCCTGTTCAAAGACCTCGAGTGCAGCCACGCCGTCAGAGGCACAACAGAAGTCGTATCCTGCCTCGGTGATTATCATCCCCAGAAGCGACCTGAGGCTCTTCTCGTCATCTACCAGCATTACCTTCATATCATGCCCCTTCCTGGGGATTGCGGTGCCCACTCCCCGTCATCTTCATCCATGCTTTCCGCCGGGGCTGGCGGCACCGGTATGTTTGCCACAAAGGTGCTGCCGACGCCTACCGTGCTGGTTGCTTGGATGGTGCCACCCAGCTTCTCTGTCAGGCTCTTCACCAAGAAAAGCCCCAAGCCGCTTCCTGCCCCCCCGTGTGCCCGCGCCAACGACCCTTGCTCGAACCTCATGAACACGGCCTCGAGGTCCTCAGGGGGGATGCCTATCCCGGTATCGCTCACCGTTATGGTCAGCGCTTCTTCTTGTGCACAATAATCGACCGTTATGGTGACCACGCCACCTGCCTCGGTGAACTTCAGGGCATTGCTCAAGAGGTTCATGACAATCTTGCGGATGGCCTCCGCGTCGGCCAGCAGTATCGGGATGTCTGCCCCTATGCGCTTCTTTAAGGTGACGCCGTGTTTCCGGGAAAGGCATTCGAGCGAGCCGACGATAGAGTTCACCAGGTCGCAGGCATCGAGTTCGCTGCACGACGTCTCGAACCTCCCTGCTTCCAGGCGAGCCACATCGATGGTGTTGTTCACCATGTCCAAAAGCGATCTGCTGTTCTGACGTATCTCATCGACCAGGCGCCCCTCATTCGAGGCGTCCCCGCGAGCCTTCCGGGACGTCTTCTCCCAGTAGTCAGTGGCCGCTATTATCGAGGTCAAGGGCGTGCGCAGCTCGTGGCTCATGATGGTGAGGAAGTTCGACTTCTCTTCGTTTTCTGCCATGAGCCGCAGGTTAGAACGGGAAAGCGGGCCGGTGACCCAACGGTTCAAGGCGAAGCGGATGATCAGGCTTATGCCCCCCGCCATCGCCAGGAAGAACACGACCCCGCGGAACACCGCCTCTGCCGCCTCTTCCTCGTAGCCTTCCAAGGGTATGGTGATGCTGATGGCGCCTCCGATATCACCAAGGCGCATCCCTTCCTTGAGGAAGCCCACCTCATCGAAGCTCCCTTTGGGGTCGCCGTGGCAGACAAGGCAGTTCCTCTCGATCGGCAGGGCTGATGCATAACGAAACGCCGTGCCTCCTTCGGGCAATGTTGTTATACGGTAGAGCTCGGTCTGTCCTTGGGCGGAAAAAAGCCCCAATGCCTCTTGTTCGAAGGCATCCGGGCTGTCGGTCCCCACCCGGGGGTCCTCGCGCACATAACGGATAAGGTAGCCTTCAGAGCCCTTGGTGAAGAGCCGGGCTATGCCTTTGCCGGCCACCGCGCAATAGA
>JAIRPR010000099.1 GCA_031256895.1 Coriobacteriaceae bacterium | reverse complement strand
GCTGGAACAATCGGCGTAGAAAGGGCTATCGAGGCTATCCGTATCTGGCTGCAGTGAGGCCAGCCAAGCCTGAAGCATTTCTCATCAAACAAGAGGCCGTCCTTTTGGGCGGCCTCTTTGGGAGACAAAAGCTCTGACCGATAACAAATCGGTCAGAGCTTCCTTTATGCAAGCCGTGGGTTAGGCGAGAATCGGTTTGTCTATACAAACTAGCAGCTCGCTTGCCATATACAATGAAGGAGGCTCTTACGCGTTATTGTACCAGTATTGGCATTGATGCTCATGCCAAGAGAAACCAGACCTGCGCCCTTGATGCCAATACCGATGAGGCGTTTAATCGCATTTAATCGCATTAAATCGCGTTTGAACCGCACCCTCCGGTGTTGCGCAGGGATTGCTTATTTGCATTCAGCCATCACTTGCGATTCTGGTTTTGTCGTTTGAGGATTGTAGGAACGTTACCTTGCTCTCTCTGATAAACTGTCGGCGAACGGGATCATTGTTGCAACTATGACAATGCAATATGGCAGTTCTCGATATAAAAGGGCAAATACCCAGATAAACACTTAGGTAGGAAAGGTAGGTCATGAAATGGAAGACAAGCTGACTCGCAAGGAATTCCTGACGGCAACGGCGGCGGCATTGGGGGTGGCAACCCTAGTCCCCGTTTCTTCTGCCCTGGCAGAGCCGTCAGAGGACGCTGGAGATAATGGGACACAAGCACCGCTTGAGCAGCTCGCCATGAGCGTAGAGCATGGATCAGAGAGTCTGGAGAACAGCATTTGGGCAGAATCGGCGCCGATGCCAATAGATGTGGTCAAATCCAACAACGGGCTTCATATGATGAACGAGCCAGGCTATTTCGTGTTCACTGGTTGGGATCCTGTCAACGACCATCCGACAAGCTCGGGCTTTGGCCTGACACCTGGCTCGAGCGGTTCGCGTTTTGTGGTTATGGTACCAGAGATAGAATTCATAGGCAAGGTCAATATAACAGATGGGGCAATTTTCGGGCAGTTGAAAGACTGGGTTGTGGAAGAATCGGTCAACAAGGACCCCAATAACGGTTGGGTGTGGAAGAAGTATGCGTCAGGGATTGCCGAAGCCTGGTACAACCACTTCACCTCATTTGCCACTTTGATAGACTGGAATGGATGGTCGCGGTCTTGGTTCTTTAACGACATTCAGTTCCCCTTCCCGTTCGTGTCGTTGCCGACCTTAACCAGGACCTATAAGCCAGTATCGGACGGTGCCGCATGTCTGGTCTTTGAGTATGGAGCGGCAAGCCTTACATCAACGGGCAGCATGTTCTTTGGGCAAAACTGGGCTCCATCAGAAACAACCATTCACGCCTATCTGATGCACCACGTGAGCGGCAGATGGAAATAAGCATCGCATGTTCTTGGAGAAAAGCCACTGATTGCGAGTAGCTTAATGGCAAAAAATGGAGAATATGTGAAGAACGTACTTCAAACAATCGTGCTCATGTAGCAGATATAGCTGTTGCTACAATGCAGGTCATGGTTAATTCCTTTGTTACCGTGAACGGATGCTGTGTTGAGCGGTAATAAGCGGTTCTCGGAGTGATTTCCTGGATGCATGAGATTGGAGAGAGAAATGATGAGAAGAGCTATCCTGGCGGTGACGTTCACCTGCACCTTGGCAGTCCTCCTTGTCGGATGTGCCGCAGGGGTTACTGAAGAGCAACTTGAACAGGCGAAGAAGGAAGCCCACGATGTGGGATACCAGCAAGGCGCAGATGATGCCGAGAAGAAAGCCCAGGACAACCTGGAAGCCATCAAGAGAGAGATGAAACAAAAGGCACAAGAGGACCTTGAAGCCGCAAAGGCAGACGCAGTAATGAAGGCCGCGCTCACCATCGATACGCCCTACTACACCATACAACTTCCCGACGAATGGTACGGGAACTTCACGGTGGTACCCTACGATTCGGATCCGGCTTACAACCCAGACCCGACGCAAGGTCATCTTGACGGGTACGGGTCTGGCTGCAGAACCGTCATAAAGAAGAAGGGAAGCGCAGAGGATTATTTAACCGTTGCTGTCCTCACCGACAATTGGCACCCGCAGGGGTCTGTTTACGGTATGGCGCTCGGGTCGCCTTCGAGCCTGCCGGGGTATTTGGTGTACGTGTCTACCCCGGTGTTTGATGGGAACTCCAACACGTTGACGGACATGACAGCCGACTGCGCAAAGTACGTCAGTCTGAAATGACGACAGAGGCGACCATCACCCAATTAAGGAGGCTCGAGGCTTTTGAGCTTTCCCCCACCATGAACACCACGGGGAAAACCCTCTACTATCAGGTGCATATTGCCGGGTTCGGATGGACGCAACCGGTCGCAGCTGGCTATACGGCTGGAACAATCGGCGTAGAAAGGGCTATCGAGGCTATCCGTATCTGGCTGCAGTGAGGCCAGCCAAGTCTGAAGCATTTCTTATCAAACAAGAGGCCGTCCTTCTGGGCGGCCTCTTTGGGAGACTGGGGAGGCACTCTTGCCGTCAAAAATCAAGCCTTGTACCTGTCTTGTGATTCCTCGGGTCGCTTGACCGCTTCTTCCAGAATGGCAAGCTTGCGTACAAGCCTTGCCTCGCGTTTCGCCACACGCTTCTTGTAGAGCGACTGGCTGAGCATAAGGTAGAGAATGGAAAAGATGGCCAGGTACAAAATGAGGTCGGCACCCCGCTCAATGCCGAGGAAATGGGCGATTGCATCGGAAGTGGAAGGGAAAAGGGCAGCAAGAATCAAAAGTATAACAGCTACGATGGCCAGTATCTTCTTGTATGCCTTGGCTTTGGTATGGTTGTTGAAGAGGAAGTATACTCCACCAGTCAGAATGACAACAACCAAAAGTATCTGCAATATGATGCGCATTTATTTCACAAGCTTCCCGATAAGCGTGTCGATGCCGATATTGACGGCATTCAGCATCGATTGGCCTTTTGCCCTCGAATAGTCGGTATAGACGATAGTGTTGGGCACTTCGACATAGGTGTAAGCGTTCTTGGCAATCTTCTCGGTGAACTCGCTGGCGTGTTGATAGCCGGTTTCCTGGAGGTCGATGGTCTCGGCGACATGCCGGTTGAATACCCGAAGCCCGTTATGGGCATCGGTCAGCTTAAGGCCAGAGGTCGCGTTCGAGAACCAAACAGCACATTTCAGGATGCGCTTCTTGAGGGGGGAGATGTTTTCCACCCTGCCCTTGAACCGCGATCCAATCACGATATCGACTCTTTCATGTTTGATTGTGTCTAGCATAGCCGAGACGTCTTCGAGGCTGTGTTGGCCGTCGGCATCGAAGGTGCAGAAATATTCCACCGGAAGGGTCAGGGCATACTCGATGCCAGTCTGTATAGCCGCGCCTTGACCCAGATTGAGCGTATGGTTGATAACGACCGCCCTTGTTTTTTCGGCTTCTTCCCTTGTATTGTCTGGTGAGCCGTCGTTGACACAGACGACATGCTTGAAAGCGGCACAGACACCCTCAAGGTTCTCGCGGATAACGGATCCTTCGGAGTAAGCGGGGATTATTATGGCAACATCATCAATCATAGTTGGTTATGCTACCACAAACGAATGTTATGGTGATGGATATTTCTGATGGTAGGCCTCAATCGCTACAAATTGTATGAGGATGATGGAAATACGATGGAGGAAATGCCTTGAAGGTATAATCTTAGCGTAAACGGCAATCAAACAGCCCGAGATAGTAGAACGATCATGCCTATGCGTCAAGATGTGCCCAGGAGCCGTGGTGCTGGGATTTCGGAATGCGGAGACACTGAGCCCGGAAAGTCAAAGTTGACGGGTCTCCCAACAAGTAAGATTGCCCATAAACGAAACAGAGTGAACCAGTAAAGTCAAGAGAGGTACTCTATGTTTTGCTTCAAGAAGGTCACGGCCTTAATCGTCAGCGCATTATTGTGCGTGTCCTTGATGGGGGCACCAGCCTATGCGCAAGGGTCAACACCTTTGCCAGCGCAGGGGTCAGACCTTCCCGGTATTGCTGTGCAGGACTTATACGACCAAGCAATCCCCGGAATGCCCCAAGGTGACGAAGTCGTCACGGCTTCACAGGAAGACGCATCTACAGACACTACACTCAAAGAAGCCTTCCCCGCCGCAACAGCTTTGATGTCAAGCCAGGAACTTGAGGCGCTCATAGGTTCTCCTCTGGATTTCGTCGATGCTGCTTCTGCTATTGAGTTCGTATATCTTGAAGAATCCCTGATAGCGCTGGGACAGCAAGAGAACATCGCCATCGCCCTTAAGGATGAAACCCCCATAGGCTCAGCATACCTTATTGTGGCACCGATAGGCTCTGGCGATGCGGAAGCCTTTGACGTGTCCGCAATAGCACAGAATGCCATGCTTTTCACCTTGTCCTTTACCGAGCGGGCACAGGCGAAAGCCTATCGGGTCCTGGGAGTCGCATATAGCCAGGAAGGCCAGGATTCGGTGGCTTATGCGGATTTCACGGCTGATACCTCCATCGAGAACTCCTACCTCTTCGAAGTGGTGACCCCAGAGACACTTGAAGCCATGACCCAACAGGAAGCGCAACCCGGTGAGGTGAATGCTTTCATCATAGATGACGAAGGGGCACTACAGGCTGCCGACAGCCTT
>JAIRPR010000078.1 GCA_031256895.1 Coriobacteriaceae bacterium | reverse complement strand
CGAAGGACATTCTTGACCGGGGCTTGCAGCATGGCTGCCGGGGCTGGGGCTGCCTTGATGGGCGCTACGGCAATGGCAGGGACGACCGGCTGCACCCTGCAAGTGAAAGGCAGCGTCTCTACACAGGCGGCAGATGGGCAAAGGGTGTTCATTGGCAGCGCACCAGGATTGAAAAGCGATATCTCGGTCATGGTAAGCCTTGATGACCAAGGTGCCATCGAATCGGTCCGCGTGACCGGACAGGACGACACCCCCTTCATTGTTGATGCAGCCATCAATCAGACATGTGCCGCCATGGTGGAACGGCAGAGCCTTGCCGTAGACACCGTGTCAGGCGCAACCTGGTCGAGCAAAGGGATCATCGATGCTGCCAAGAGCGCGGTTGCAGACCTCCCCCATGCCTCCGATTATCTGAAAGAGGCCATTCCAACTTTAAAGCCTGGCGACGACATCGCATGCGACGTGTTGGTTATCGGCGGCGGTGCGGCAGGCCTTTCGGCCTCTATCGCTGCACGGGGCGCAGGTCTTTCCATGGGCGATACCTCAGGGCTCTCTGTCGTCTTGGTCGAGCAGCTGGCCTATACGGGGGGCTGTATCCGCGTCTCAGACACGGTGCTCATGGCCTTCAACAACACCCCCTTCAACAAGGCGGTCGGTGGTGCCCAGGGCACCACCGAAGCCTACCTCGATCTTGCCCGGAAACAGGACAAGGAAGGGCACCTGAACGAACAGGTGTACCGAAGCATCATCGAGCACAGCCCGCAAGCAGTTTCTGAGTTACTTGAAAGAGGCCTTTACATGCCGGTGAGCGATGCACGCATCGATGACGTCTTGGGCATCTCCACAGCATACTGGGCAGTGCGCAACCCTTTGACCGGAACCGATAAAGGCGCACGCTTCGTGTACCGAAACGATGGCGGCCCCTATCTTGCACAATCCCTTGAAGGCATCGCCATCGACTGCGGCGTCGACATCAGGAAAAGCACCAAGGTTGAAGAGCTTGTCCTTGAAGACGGTACCATCAGTGCTGTAGAGGTGACCGACAGGGCACAAGGCATGAGCTATCTCATCAAGCCGAAAAAAGTGATATTGGCAACAGGCTGTCTCGGTGCGAACACAGAACGCGCCAAACACTACAGCCCTGCGGTCGGTGAGGCCATCCACTTCGGATGTGCGGGCACCACCGGAGATGGCGTGGCCTGGGTCGAACAGAACGGCGGGGTAGTCCTTCCCGGGGCGACCCATTTCGTCGGTGGCCCCGATAACAGGATAGGCCACTATGGGCCGGTGAACATCTTGGACACCTATGCGCCTTGCATCAAGGTGAACCTCAAGGGAGAACGTTTCTTTGCGGAAAGCATTCCTTCCACCAAAGGCCCCAAGCTCTACCTGAAGCAGCCTGGAAACAAGGCTTTCGGGATAATGAGCGGGAAAGCCATCGAGGAATTCAAGGCAGAGCTTGCCTTCATGGAACACCACGGGGCGGCTTGGAAAGCCGATACGCTTGACGACCTGGCCAAAGCGACAGGGATTGACGCAGAAGGCCTTGCCAAGACCGTCGAGGCCTACAATACAGCATACGAGGCCGGGAAGGATGCCGACTTCGAGATGCCCCATGCACAGATGACCCCTGTTGCAAAGACCGGTCCCTACTATGCCTTCCTGATGCGGTCGCTCTATAACCTCACCGATGTCAGCGTGAAGGTCAATGCGGATCTTCAGCCCATAAAGCAGGCCGATGGCGCACCGGTGTTCAAGAACGCTTATGCGGCCGGGTCGTTCATGGTGGGGAACTACGCCTTCATGTGGGGCGGCTTTTCCCATATGACCGCACTGACCTCTGGCCATTACGTGGGCAAGAAGGTGGCATCAGACCTGAAGGCCGCCAAAAAGGTTTGAACTGCCCGGATGAATGTCGGGCTTGGCCTGCGGCTGCGGCTTGACTTGTGATGTCGGACTTGGCCTGTGACTTCAGGCTGGCCTGCGCCATCGAACTTGGCATGCGGTTGCGGGCCCGACCCTTGTACCCTCCACGCGGGCGGTGCGCACATCAGTCCTCACACACGGTAGCGCACCCCCTTCTCCCCCGCTCGGCCACGGCTGCATCTTCCAGCCGTTGCCGAGCTTCTTTGTATGAGCCGTTCTTCCGTGGGGGAACCGTAGCCTTCGATGGCTCACCGAGTGCCTGCTGTCGGTCTTATTGTCCGCGTTCGTTCAGCCTCCCTCAGGGGAATCAACGAGGCCTCTGAGAGGTTCTTGTATGCGGGGGGGCCTTGTATGCGGGGGGGTTCTTGGATGCGGGGGGGTTCTTGTATGCGGGGGGGTTCTTGTATGCGGGGCGTAAGGATCCTGTAAGGTTCATCATCTTTTTTTGCAAGCTTTCTGTCTCTGTTCTGCTAGATGGAAACAGTATGCTGATGCCTTGAAGAAGAAAGAAGTGCGAAGACGGCATTGCCTTCATGCCGACCCGAAAAGCCGCCCATCTATTGTCCATGCCTTTGAGAGGCGGCAGAATGGAGACATCTATGCAGCAAGAACAAAGAATGCCTGCCTCAAGACAGCTGCCCTTCAGGGCATTGCTTGCAGCTTTGCTTGCCCTCGTTCTGGCAGCCTGCGGCCTCTGGGCAGCCTTAAGGCCTCCGTTACCGCAAGCACACGCTGATGACGTGCCCATCAGCAGCAGGACATGGGAAGAAGCCAAGCCTATCATTGAATCGGTGCTCGGCGTGCCTTACGTCTGGGGCGGGAAGAGCACTTCAGGATGGGATTGTTCAGGCTTTGTCGGTTGGGTGCTGCAGAACGCCTATGGCATCGCCGGCCAACAAGGGGCTTCAACGGGATCGTTGAAGGCTGCTTTTTCGGGTAACGCCATTTATACCGGATGGTCTGCGTCCGATTACAATGCCGCCTTCGATACCGGCATAATCAAGCCGGGGGACCTGGTGATATTCTTCAATGCCTCGGGAATCGATGTTCATTGCGCTCTTTCCGGGGAAGCCTTCCAGGTCTATCATGCCTGGTACGACCCTTGGGGCACCGGACTGTGCCGCTTCGACTATATGTGGGGCATCGATGGCGGACATGGTAAGACCTTTCGCAGCTTCACCGTTTATCGCGGACTCACCGATCCGCCAAAATGGGGGGCGATAGACATACTCAAACGAAGCTCGGCCGAAGCCTTCACCAACAACAACGGCTGCTATTCGCTGGCAGGAGCAAGCTATGGCGTGTTCACCGAGGATGGGGCCCAAGTTGCCCAGATAGACCTTGCCCCTTATGACTACTATGGAAACGATGCCGGATATGGCACGACCGAAATGGTGTTCCCTGCTGGCAACACCTACCTGGTGCGCGAGACAAAAGCACCCGCCGGTTATGCGCTCGACCCCAACACCTATACCGTGGTCATCGACGGTGGCGAGACCGTGCGGGTGAACACTCACTATGTTTGGGACGACCCCCTGAACGCGCCTTTGGCAGCCTTGGTGAAGAAAGTGGATGCCGAAGGCGGTTTTGCAAGGGGCGATGTTGCTGAAGGCGGTGTTGCCGAAGGCGGTGTTGCTGATGCCGAAGGCGGTGTTGCTGCTGGTGCTGAAGGCGGTGTTGCTGCTGGTGCCGATGTGTCCTCCGAAGCAGGATATGGTCCCCTGGGGTTGAACCTGCCCCAAGGAGGCGCATCGCTCGTAGGGGCAGAATACACAATCCGCTTCTTCCCTGCCCACTTCGCAACAGTTGCCGATGCCGAGGCATCCGGCGCCCCGGAAAGGACCTGGGTCTTTGCCACCGACGAGGACGGCATGATATGCCTTGGCGACAGCAGTGGGGGCACAGGCACCTTCATCTCCGGTGATGACCTGTATCGCAACAGCCAAGGCGAACCGACCCTGCCTTTGGGAAGCGTGCTGGTACATGAGACGAAGGCACCTGAGGGCTACCTCTTGCCTGACCCCAGCCCGGTGTACCTGGGAAGGGTGGTGGCCAGCAACGGGGCTTGCGCCATCGAATGGGACGATGGCATCCTGTTCCCTCAGAACAAGAATGCTATCATTTCATGGGAACAGGTCATTCGGGGCGATTTCGAGTTCCTCAAAGTAGCAGGCCCATCCACTGGCCAGCCTATCGCTCAGGTGCCCTTCAAGGTAAGCTCAAAGACCACAGGGGAATCCCATGTGCTTGTGACCGATGCACGGGGATCTGCGCATACGTCGGCCAACATCCATCTCCATACCCGGGACACCAACTATAACGACGCATTCCTGGTTGACCCCTCCTTCCCGCTTGATCCCAAGGCAGGCATCTGGTTCGGGGAAGGAGACCCCCAAGACAGCCTGGGGGCGCTTCCTTATGACACCTATGTCATAGAGGAACTGCCCTGCAAAGCGAATGCCACATACGAGCTTCTCGAACCCTTCGAGGTCGTCATAAAGGAAAATGCTGTCTCGGTCGATCTTGAGGTCTTAGCTGACGGTTTTGTCCCCCGTATAAGCACCATTGCCCGAAGCGGTGCGGGCTATAAGCTTGTCCCCGCAACTCAACGTGCCATCATCAGGGATAATGTCAGTTACTCGGGGCTTTCTTACGATACCCGCTACATCCTGACCGGCACCCTTATGGACAAATCGAGCGGCAAGCCCTTGCTCAGAGACGGCCAGGAGGTCATCGCTGCAAGCAGCTTCACGGCAATGGCAAGCACCGGTACCATCGACGTCGTGTTCAGTTTCGATGCAACCGGCCTTGAAGGTGTCGAGGTCGTTGTGTTCGAGAAGCTTTGGCTTTGCGAGGAAGACGGCTCATCAGTCCTGGCCGTTTCCCATGAGGACATCAATGACCTGGGGCAAACGGTTCTCTTTGAAACGCCCCCGGTCTCCCCGCCGATGCCAGCCCCCAAGTCGTCCTTGCCCAAGACCGAAGACGACAAAGGATCGCTTGCCTGTTTCTTCGGGTTGACGGGAGCTGTCGGGCTTTGCGGCATCATAGCCAGCAGATTTGCCGCCAGGCGACGCCCCCGGGAAAGGGCGCGGCAGACGGCTGGCCTATTCCCCGAAGGGTTGGATTGCGGATCGGCACAAGGATCCTATGACAGGGGAATCCCGGCAACCCACACGGGCAGCCAGCATGAGAGAGGCAGCATGGGCAACACGCCACAAGAACACATCCCGGTACAGGCAGGCTCCCACCCGAAAGGGCGCATCAAAGCCCCGAAGCTGCACCCCCAGCCTTTTTGGATGGACAAGCCTTTTCGCATAAGCAGCAGGCGCTATCGTGCATACCCGAATAATCCCCGGTAAACGGGAGCGAGAAAAGGGTGAAAGCAACATATCCTGCAGGGTAAGGGCCAGCTTTCAAGGCATATTGTGCCTCCGCAGGGCAGCGGGATGGAGCCGAGCATGAATGAGAGAGCAATCTTTCATCACGATCCGTGTCATCACAAAGTGGCAGAATAGAGCGATAGCTGCCTTTTTCGAAGCAGCCTGTTACTCTTTAACGAGCGGTAAGCGGGCTGCTTCCCCGGGTTGTTGACGAGCATCTTCTCTGTGTTGCTGCCTCCTGGCAGGATGAATGCTCACTCAGCGGGGACGAAGGTGTCTTTGTCGGGAGCGAAGCTGCGCATGGCCTGGATGGTGCAATCGAAGAGCTCGTCAAGCTCCCAGCCAAGCATCTGTGCGCCTTCGCGGATGACGTCGCGTGAACAGCCAGCGGCAAAGCGCTTGTCCTTGAACTTCTTCTTCAAGGAAGAAAGCTCGAAATCCATCACACTGCCGGACGGACGCATCCTGATGGCAGCACCGATGAGGCCTGTTAGCTCGTCGGTGGCGAACAGCATCTTCTCCATGAACGATTCGGGTTTCGGACATGACTCGTTCACGTCTGCGTTGTGGGTCTGGACGGCTTTGACAAGTTG
>JAIRPR010000185.1 GCA_031256895.1 Coriobacteriaceae bacterium | reverse complement strand
CAGCAAGGCTTTCCCATCCTTTTCCAGCTTCTGGCCGCTTTTCATGATGGAGGCAGGGTATTCCGGCTCGGTCGAAGGCTTGACGGAAAGAGCGGTTATCGTCTTGCCGCTTGCATTCTCGATAGGCATCTTGAGGGCTGTGTCTGATTCCTTGCCGATGACCAAGGCCTCTTCCTCGGGCACAGGCGCAGGTGCTTCTGGTGCCGGTGCCTGCCTGGTGAAGGAGGGGTTCGGCTGGGGGGCACAAGCCACTGCCGCAAAAAGGGTGAACAGCAGCATTGCGGCAACCGCAAGGGCAGCCAGGGATTCATGTCCGGTAAGGGAACACGCCGAAGCGCGCTTTTTAGATGCAACACTCATAGTACAAACCATCCTTTATAACAGTCCTGTCGGGCACGCCGACAACACCAACAAAAATCAACTTTCGGCAACCTGGCACGTCAGCCTTCAAAGGAAACGCTGCCTACCGTAAAGGCCTTGCCTGTATCGGGCGCTGAAACCAGCGCGCTTATTATATACCTGTTCTCTGAAAAATAGCCTAAAGGCACAAAAACCCTGAATCCGTAATCACTCTTGCCATAGGTGCTGCCCGCGCTGTTCTCGGCACCCCTTCCCCCGATCTGGGCCGACCCGTTTGTTGCACCCTCGGTTTCATTTGCGGGCATTTCGGTTGCGCCTTCAGCCTGGCCTTCACCCACAAATCCTTCTTCGCCTCCTGTTGCCAGAAGGCCTTCGGCCTGCCATGCCCCGCCCGTGCCCTCAAGGAACGCTTCCCCGCTCAGGTAGAAGGGCACAGCCACGGTGATATGCCCGTCAGGGGCTTCGATGCAGACATAGACATCGTCTTCGGGCGAGATGACCGCAGGGTCGATCCAGCCTTCGATGACCAGGAAGTCCCCATCGATGCGGTACCCCAGCAAGGTCTGTGAGTCACGCGACCCCAGTATCTCCAGGTTTGCCTGAGGGGCAGGCATTATGGGGGGCTGCTCTATCAACAGGCGGACATGGCGCTCGGCACGCTCGACGATGACGCAATCAGGGCGCAGGGCATCTATCTGGGTGAAGCCATAGGGCACCAGCTTGGAGAAATCCGCCTGCGCGAACTGGGGCGCCAACAGGGGAATCAGAGTGTTTGCAAAGGAATCGCGGAACATGAGCAATGTGGCATCCTGGCTGCCTTGGGCGCCTTGGCTGCCTTGGGCATCCTGGCTGCCTTGGCTGCCTTGGGCAAGGAACTCTTCGGAATGGGTGACAATGGCTGCATCCTCGACAGAGCCTTCCCCGCCCGAAAATGACCACCCTCCAACGCTTATGTCAGGGACCCGTTCCGGCACAGGCCAGGCAGGATGCAGCATCTTCTCGATATCGCCCACCACAAGTGCCTCGCTGCGCAAAAGAAGGGTCGCCTCATCTTCGCCGCAGGCCTTCAAAAGGGCGTTTGCAACCAAGAGCGCCCCTTCGGCATTCCAATGGCTGTCAGTGAGGCAGTAGAGCTCTTCTTCTTGTGCCTCGAAAAGGCTGAACAGGTCCACATAGTTGACTCCCTGTTCCTCAAGGGCGGCCTTTATCAGGGCGATGTTGCCGTTTTCGCCCTGAGGAAGGTAATAGGGCATGTGGCCCGGGTACAGGCTGCTCTTGTTCGGGGCGATGGCAAAAGCGAAACGCGCCCCCATCGCCTGCGCATAGCCTTGCATCAAGCTGAGGTTATGGGCAATGTTGCTTGCCGCCCGAACGCTGAGGGGATCCCTGGCCAAAAAGTCGTTCAGCTCTCCGCCATAATAGAGCCAGCCCTCGCTGCCTGCCACCACCTGGTTCGTGGGCGAGGTCGCGAACAGGGACACCTGGATGCGCGAGTTCAGGTCGATGAGCTCGTTGCGGAAGGCGAAATGATCCTCGAAATAAAGGCCAAGTTGGGGAAGGTATCCGATATTGGGGCCGCCTTCCTCGTCGATGAGACCGGGTAAGGCGGCAGATGCCGCTGTGGTCGAGGTATGCTCGGTAGGGGCCCACAACATCCCCGCAAAGGGAAGGAGACACACCGCGAAGCAGGCGATTGCATACCCTGTCTGCACCCACCGCTTCAATGGCCTGCCTTCCTGTGGCTGGTTCTCTTCGTGCGTTTCCGCAGCTTTTGAAGACGCTTTTGTCGGCCGTTCCTCCAACGGGTGCGGGCTTTGGGGCAATGTGGGGCTCTTTTCTTCCGTCATGACCATCACCTAGAACCTGAAATAGATAAAGGGGTTGTAACCGCCCCCCGAAAGGACGGCGATGCAAAGGACGAGTGCGAGGAAAGAAAGGACGAAGGACCCCAGGGAAAGGAAGCCTCTCAGCCTTGCGACGCGTCTTTCGACCAGGCGGGCAATCCAAGCCCGCACCGGCAGGCAGGCAAGCACCGCCGCGGCAAAGACGACCAGGAAGAGCGGTGTCAGCTGCCGAAGGGCAAAGGCTGTCGTGGCAGCCTCGAAATGGAAGCCGGTGAACATCTGGGCTATGAGATACCCTGCCTGGGAAATGGTGTCCGCCCGGAAAAGAACGAAGCCCACCGCAACCACCAACAGGGCATACAAGACGCCCAAGGCCTTAGGAAGGCGCTTTATGGGCAGGAATTCCTCAAGCATCAAGAACAGGCCATGGAAAAGGCCCCAGAGGACGAAGGTCCAGGTAGCCCCATGCCACAGGCCGCAGCAGAAGAACACCACCAGCTTGTTGAAGGCGGTGCGCGCCCTTCCTTTGCGGCTTCCTCCCAAAGGGATGTAGAGGTATTCCTTGAACCAGGTAGAAAGCGATATGTGCCAACGGCGCCAGAACTCCTTGATGGAGGCCGATACATAGGGGTAGTCGAAGTTCTCCTTGTAGCGGAAGCCGAAGATACGGGCAAGGCCTATCGCCATGTCGGAATACCCTGAGAAGTCGAAGTATATCTGCAGGCAGTAAGCAAGCGCTGCCACCCAAGCCACCAGGATGTTCACCTGTGACAAATCGGCGCTGTAGATGTTGTCCACCACCACAGCCATCGTATTGGCGACAAGCACCTTCTTCGCCAAACCTACCGTGAAGCGCCGCAGCCCCAAAGCTACGCCCTCCACACTGAGGGCCCGCGATACGAGCTGGGTCTCAACATCATGGTATTTGATGATGGGGCCAGCTATGAGCTGCGGGAAGAAGCTTATGTACAGGAGGACCCGGGGGTAGCTATGCGATGCGTCCACCTGCTTGCGGTACACATCGACGACGTAGCTCATCGCCTGGAAGGTATAGAACGATATGCCGATGGGCAGCGCGATAAGCGGCACCTCCCACGATTGGCCGAGCAGGGCGTCGACGGTCTCAACGAACATCCCTGCATACTTGAACACCCCCAAGAAGGCAAGGTTCGCCACAACACTGGCCACCAGCAACAGCTTCGGCATGACATTGCTCGAGGGCTGTCCGGTCGTCGGAGGGACTGCCAGCCCCCCACCAGCGCTTGCAAGGGGCCTGTGCTTGGAGGCCTTATCGGAGTAACGGGCAATCAGGCGGCCGAAGGCATAGTTCATCAGCGATGACGCAAGCATCAACAGCACATACACGGGTTCTCCATAGGCATAGAAAACCAGGCTGACCACGATGAGTATGCCATTTTTCGCCTTCAGGGAAGGCACCAGGGCATAAGCCCCGAACACCAGGGGCAAGAACACGCATATGAAACTCAGCGAGCTGAAAACCATGGAGACCTGTCATCTTCTCGGTAACAATAGGGCAACATGACATATTATAGCCTTCGTAAGCCACCGCCTGAAGATAAAACAGATTCATCATCATTCGACCAAGCACCGCCAGGCAACTATTCAATAGGCTCGAAGCGCTCAGCAACAATCGATCTCTGTTGCCTTGACACCATGGAGGTCAGGGCCGTTCACGCGACCAGTTTCGTTACGTTTTGTGAGCGGAAGCGCTGGGGTTGACTGCTCACCACCAGTCGTTATTCAAGGCTTAATGCCCGGAATCCAAGCGTTTGTCTTGCGCTTGGATTCCGGGACAGGCCTAAAATGACGATTGGACCAATGGGTGCTTCGCTTTATTGCTTGGGGTCTGGACAAGGCCTGCAAACCTCTAGAAGATACGGACGCAATTGAGGTCATAGTAGCCGATAGGCGGGTTGGAATAGGTGCGCTGATACCACATGCTGGGGTTCCCGCTACCGACCATGTCGGGATCGAAGATATAGCGCTGTCCGCCAATGGTTATCTCGACCCAGCCATGGGCGGCAAAGCCCATCGATACGCTTTGCACATGCCCAGAGACCACACGTGCGTCATAGCCCAGCTCCCAAGCCAGGCAGCAGAACAAGGCGGCGTAACGGTAGCAGTTGCCCCCCTGGTTCACGAGCATCTCACGCGCGAAGGGGGGCGCCCAGTCGCCTGTCGGATAGATGGACATGCCGATATAGCGGAAGCCCGCGACATAACGGAAGCAGTTCCATAGGTTATAACCGTTCGCGGCAACAATGGAATGGATCTGGTTGTCGAGCCAAGGGTCATTCGTCCTGCTATCCAGGAAAGCCCTTTCCCTAGTCCCAGGTGCGGGCGCCCCTTTGGGCACCAGCCTGACCTCGACGGCCTCCATCCGGATGCCGCGACTGCTGGATCCCGCGTCTGCGCCGTTTGCCGCCCAGCCCAGCCAGCCGTAGCCGGCGATATGGGCGCGGTAGTACAGGTCGAAGGTGTCCGCCAGGCCGCCCGTGAGGCGCATCCTCACGGCCTCGAGCTGGCGCGCCTGGCCGGTGGTGCCGGCCATGGCGCCGTCGGCCTCCCAGGCCATCCAGCCGATGTTGGCCGCATGGACCGCGTACTCGACGCCGCCTGAGGCAAGGGGGCTTGCGACCTCGAGGCGCATGGCCTCCATGCGCAGGCCGAAGCCCGTGGTGCCCAGCACCCTCTCGGGGGACGGCCCCGTCCAGCCGATGTTGGCCACATGGGCGCTCTGGCGCACCGAAAAGGAGTAGAAGGGCTCGCTG
>JAIRPR010000169.1 GCA_031256895.1 Coriobacteriaceae bacterium | reverse complement strand
GAGGTCATCGACCAGATGATCGTATGCTCGGACCGCCAGGCGCAGGAGCTTTTGCTAAATGATGAAGTGGACGCGGTGGTGGCCTTGCCGGAAGGGCTGCTCGATTCCCTGATCACGGGCGGTCACGCAACCATAACGGTGAAGGCGAAGGACCCCCTGTTCGGATCGGTCGTCTTCGCGGTGGTCGATCGGGCGGTGGACACCATGGACAGCCTACAGAACTACGCCCTGGTGTATATGGGCGCCACGGAAGGCCGCTTTGAGAACGAGGACGCCCGCTGGGATTCTGTCCGTGATTTCAACATGCGCCTCTTAGGGGACGCCTTGGTGCGCCTGAACGGGGTCGAGCAGATGGACACCACCTCGCCTTTCTACCGGCAGGCGCTCATGCTGCTGCTGTTTTTGGTGGTATCATGCGCTGCGCTTTTTGCGGCCATCGCACTCGCACGGCTCTACGCCCAAGGCTATGCGCGTCGTCTGTATGTGCGCGGCCTGCGCTTCTACCAGGTCTATGGGGCGTACCTCCTGCTTGCTGTCACCTTGGGGGCATTGCTTTCGGCCATCCTGGGAGCGGTGATGCTCCTGTTCGATCCAGGCTTGCGCTTCGGGCTGCTGGTGGTTTCGGGAGCAGTCCTGTCCTGCGTGCTGGCGCCTTTCTTCTTCCTCTTCAGCGGCACCCGCGCAAAGCCCGATTCTGCGCTCACCCGGGCTTTGTTGGGAGGCCTTGGCATTGCCTTCTTCCTGCTGTTCGTAGGCGGCGGCTTCTATCCCAGCTTCCTCATGCAGTCCAGCCTGCGCCTGTTCAACCCCACCTGGTTGGCGGACCTTTTGGCTGCGTGGTCCCTCGGCGCGACGCTCGATGCCCTTCATCTGTCACTCTTCGCCGTGCCCTTTGCCTTGTGCGCGGGCGTGGCCTGGTATGAATGGCGCAGGCTGCTATGAGCGGCCTGGTACGCCTTGCGCTCAAGGCACAGCGCCCTTTGCTGCCGCTCTTGGCATTCGTGCTGGCATTCCAGCTCTTGTTGGGCTACACCGCGTCCCTTGCCTTGATGGGGCGCACCCCTCCTTTGTCGCTTGCCCTCATGCAACGCTCAGCTGACCCCCTGGCGGCTGATTTCGCCGCACGCCTGAGCGATTCAGACGGCATCACCGTGATAGAGGTGGCTCCTGAAGCCGGCATGGAAGAGGTCTTCAACACCTATGACGTCCAAGGCATCGTGGTGGTCCCGCCCGACTTCGCCGAGCGCATCAACACCCAAGGGCGCTCGCTCGTGTTCTACCAGAAGGCCCCCGGCATCACCGACAGCGCCTTTGCCTGCGAACAGGTGGGCGACGTCCTTTTGCAGACACGTGCCGGCATCCATTTGGAAGAGGCCTTGGACCGCCTGGGCGCGCCCCTGCCAGAAGGCGAAGCCATACAGGAACTGGACCTGCTCGAAACGGCTTATGAAGGGCCAGGCCTCCAGTATGCGTGGCAGGGCGATCCGCCCCTTTTCGGGGTAGCCGCTCTCCTTCTGCTGCTTGCCTACCTGCATGCGGCCCTGACCCTGCCCACCAAGGGCGAACGCCGCCTGCTCCTTCGTGGCCGGGCAGCCTATCGGGCTTCGTACGCTGCGGGTCTTTTCGCTTTGCTGTTGGTTTGGTTCGCCCTGATAGTCGTCTATTTCATCATATTGGCTTTAGCCGGCGTCGGCTTCAGCCTGTTTTTGCCTTGTGCCTTTGCCGTGATAGCCGCCTATGGGGCAGTGCTTGCCGGAGCCTTCAGCATGGCGTGGGGCCGTACTGCGGCTACGTGGCTTTTCGTGCCTTTCTTCTTGGTCAGCATGACGATAGGCGGCGGCCTTTGGGATACCGCCGTCGTGGATCCCTGGTTCGCCCCCCTCATGCCTGTTGCCGCCCTATCGGCCGCCGGGGCCATAGCCCCCCAGGGCTTGGCGGCGCTCTGCCTAGCTGCCTTAGTCCTTGTGGCGGCCACCCTGTTCATCCAGAAGGCTTGCACCCCGCTTGTCGTGCAAGGCTTGCCGTTCGCAAAAGCGCAAACAGGAAAACAATGCTTGGATAATCCTCTGTCGATGGGGGAACAGGGGCCTTTGCCCTGAGGCGTCTTTCGTTCCAATCCGATGTCGGGGACTTCTTGTTTGACGCGTTGTGGGAACAAGGGCAAGAACAGTGCCCCGATTGGCATAAGCTTTCCCCATAAGCCCTTTACCTTTGGGGCAAAATCGCCTAAGCTCTACGAGAAGGTTTTCCCCGGTTCTCAGGAAGCCCCAAGACGTGGTGTCGGGCACTGGGGGGAAAAGCCGTGGTGCCGAACTACCGGCACAGACCGAAAGCCACGAACGAACACAGGAGAGAAAGAGGTTCCCCATGCCCGATTTTGCAGATCCCTTCAAGGCGAACGTCTCGCGCAAGATGACGAAGGAAGAACTGGTCCAGGCAGTACGGCTTGATTTGGCGGGCGAACTGGAGGCCATATACCTTTATGACGCCCACGTGATGGCAACCGATGACCAGCTGGCCAAAGCAGTGCTTTCCGATATCCGCGACGAGGAAAAGGCCCATATGGGCGAGCTTCTCACCTTGCTGCAGTACCTCGACCCTCAAGAGGCCAAACAGTTCATGTCCGGTATGGAGGAAGTGAGGGAGGAAATGGAAGAGTTGGGCATTCTAGAAGGAGAAGCCGTCAAAGAGGCCATCAGCCAGGTGTTCAAGCTCGAACAATAGGCATAACCCCGAGACCCACGTATTTCATGGAATGCCCGAAGGCCGGGGGCATATCCCATTCCTTTGCGCTACAATCAAACCAGGGCAAGTTAGCGGGAAAGGAGTTGCAAAGGAATGTTCGGAAAGGTCAGGATATCCCCTTCGATACTGTCGGCGGACTTCATGAACATGGAACGTTCGGTCCGTATGATAGAGGAAGGCGGTGCAGATTTCATCCATGTCGATGTCATGGACGGCCATTTCGTGCCCAACCTGACCCTTGGGGTGCCCTTTGTGGCGCAACTGAAGCGCATCACTGCTCTGCCCCTTGACGTGCATCTCATGGTGTCGAACCCCCTTGTCCAGATCCCCTGGTACCTTGAAGCAGGGGCAGATTACCTCACCTTCCACATCGAGGCCTTCGATGCACCAGCCAACAAGCCCCCTGGCCAGGCCGAAAAGATTGCCGAGGCGATAGACCTGATACGGGCCGCAGGCGCCCACCCCGGGGCAAGCCTGAAGCCCGACACCCCCGTTTCCCGGCTAGAGCCTTATGTGAAGAGCCTTGACCTGGTGCTGGTCATGAGCGTGTACCCCGGTTTCTCGGGGCAGGCATATATCGAAGGCTCCCACGAACGGGTCGCCGCAGTTGCCCGTATGGCACAGGCGGCAGGGGCAAGCCCTCTGATCGAGGTCGATGGCGGCATCGGCGTGGCCACAGCGGGCAAGGTAGGCGCAGCGGGCGCCGATGTCTTGGTCGCAGGGAATGCGGTCTTTGCCGCAAGCGACCCCGGCAAGGCAATCAAAGCCATAGCCCAGGCAGCCCAGGCCGCCCAGGCCGCCCGCTCGTCCGCCGATGTCCGACAAGGCGCAACCGCCGATGCCCAGGCAGCCTCCAACACCCGGGTAGGCGCGGCCTCTGAACACCAGGCAGCCCAGGCCGCCCGCTCGCCCGCCGATATCCGACAAGGCGCAACCGCCGATGCCCAGGCAGCCCCAGCCCCCAACACGCAGCCCACGGACGGAGCCATGTCGTGAGCAGGCGCGTATACCTTGATTGGGCAGCCACAGCCCCTCTTGCGCAAGAGGCCTTGGCCGCCATGCAACCCTACCTCTGCGCAGATATGCAGGAGCTGGGCGTACAGGCCAACGCCAATTCGCTCCATAGCTCGGGGCGCCGTGCCTTTGCCGCCCTTGAACAGGCGCGGGCAGACCTCGCCTCATGTATAGGCGCCTTGCGCCCAGAAGAGGTCGTCTTCACCTCGGGGGCCACTGAGGCGAACAACGCCGCCTTGTCCGGCATTGTCGCAGCGCTCCAAAAACGTGCCGTCCTCAGGGGCGAAGGATCTTATGTGCCCCATATCGTGGTTTCGGCAATCGAACACGAGGCCGTCCTGGCGCCCGCCAAGGCCTTGGAGGCGCAAGGGTGCAGGATCAGCTGCGTTTCCCCCGATTCACAGGGCTTCATCAGGCCGGAAGCCTTGAAAGCGCTTTTGTGCAAGGATACTGCCCTGGTTTCCGTCCAAACGGCCAACAACGAGGTCGGCACCATTCAGCCCATCAAGGAACTTGCGGATGCCGCGCATAGTGTCGGGGCGCTCTTCCATACCGACGCGGTCCAAGCCCTGGGAAGGATGGATCTGGGGCTTGAGGCAATCGGTGCGGATGCGGCCTCTTTTTCCGCCCACAAGGTCGGCGGCCCCAAAGGGGTGGGCGCCCTCTACCTGCGGCGCACCACACCCTTCGACCCTCTTTTGCGCGGCGGCGGCCAAGAGATGGGCAAAAGGAGCGGCACCCAGGACGTGTGCGGCGCAGTGGGCTTCGCTGCCGCCGCTCAGGCAGCCTGCAAGGGCTCAGCTGCCCAAAACCATCGCCTCACGGCTCTTCGCGACCTGCTCTACCACCAGCTCGCACAGACGGGCTATGCCCGCCCAACCTTGGATTGTGCGCCAGGAAGCACTGCCCATCTCCCGCATATCGTGCACGTCTTGGCAGACGGCTTTGAAAGCGAGGTCTTGATCTTGCGCCTCGATCTGAAAGGCTTCGAGGTCTCGGCTGGGTCGGCCTGTTCGACGCACAGCTTGGAACCGAGCCATGTGCTGCGGGCTTTGAACATACCCAAAAAATCGGCCCTCTGCTCGTTGCGGGTGTCCCTGGGATGGGCCACCACCCAAGAAGACGTCGAGGCTTTCAAAGAAGCCTTCGTGGCCAGCTGTGAACAGGGCTCACTCGGATGACGGCTTTGGTGAACACCCATACCCACACGCTCTTGAGCGGGCATGGCACCGGTAGCGTGGGGGAAGTGGTGAAGGCAGCACAGGCGGCAGGGATATGCACCCTTGCCTTGACCGAGCATTACCCTTTGTCCAAGGCATATGACCCCCATGCGCGCCTCAGCATGCCCCAGGAACACCTTGAAGGGTACCTGGCCGACATCTCTCGTTCACAGGCAGCATATCCCGACATGGAGGTGTTGTCGGGCTGCGAGCTGGACTGGCTCAGGGAAGGGGAGGATCGCACTTTTCCTGCAGATGCGTTCAAACGCTTCGATGTCGTCCTCGGTTCGGTCCATTTCGTCGATGGCTGGGCTTTCGACGATCCTGCCACACGAAGCCGCTGGGATGAGGAAGGCCCCGACAGCATCTGGGAACGCTATATCGACACCTGGTGCGAGGCCACGCTCTCATCCAGCCCCTTCACCATCATGGCGCATCCCGACCTGGCTAAGAAGTTCGGCTATTACCCGAGTTTCGACCTTGCACCCCGTTACCGCATGATGGCACAGGCCGCCCAAGAGGCAGGTCGCATGGTGGAGGTCAACACTTCCGGCCTCTTCTATGCCTGTGCCGAGATGTATCCGGCGCCCGCACTCTTGCGCGAGTTCTGCCGGGCAGGGGTGCCTTGCAGCGTGGGCACCGATGCCCATCAGCCTTCCCATGTCGGGCGCGCGATAGAGGCGGCATACCGCCTCATGTACGAATGCGGCTACCGCGAGATCACCTTCCCTACCAGGAAGGGTGACCGGCGGACGCTCGCATTGGATTAAAAGGCCGGGAGGCACGGCGAACGGCAGGCGCACCAGCCGACGGCTGCCGCAGCCGGCAGGCGCAACAGTCGGCTAGAACGATGGCCGGCAGGCA
>JAIRPR010000217.1 GCA_031256895.1 Coriobacteriaceae bacterium | reverse complement strand
GAACCGTCCCTGTGTCCGCCGTGCCCGCTGCCTGTCCGCCCCCTGTCCGCACCATCGCCCCTGTGCCCGCTGCCTGCCCGCTCCTGTTTGGTGGGGGCAACGTTCAAGGGGAACAGCTTCATTATGGTAAAAAAAGAATAAACCACACCCAAATTATCATATGACAATCCTTGATTGTCATATGATAATTTGCTACAGTGTACCCACATCGGACTGGCCAGTCCTTCGATACCGATACGAGACCCTTGTTCGAAGAGTCCGCCGTAAGGTGCTTGAGCGATGTTGCCCTGATTCAGACGGTCTGGCAGTATCGCTTTGGCAACACAGATACCCCGGCAGATACCCCGGCAAGACGGGTGACCCTTCCCGGTTGCCTTGGCTAGCCGGCGGGCGATTCCTGGTTTGCGGGCTGTTCGATGGGAGGTATAGGAGGAAAAATGTCAGATTTGCAAGAAATGCAGCCGAAGCTTTCGCGACTGCCATCGTCCAACGCTGCGCCACAGTCACCGATGTCGCCCAAGGCTGTGACACAGCCCCAGCCATCGCCCAAGGCTGCGGCGCGGTTCCAAAGAAAGACCCCAGCAACCATCACCCGCCGAGGCTTCCTCAAGACGTCAGCCGTCGTGGCCGGCAGCGCAGCCCTTGCGGGAAGCCTGGGCTTCGCATTGGCGGGATGTTCCCCGACCAACGATGCCCTGCAGGCTTCCCTGAAAGCCGAGGAACAGGTGTTCCGCGGGGTCTGTCGCCCGAACTGCTTCGCGTTCTGCCACTTGAACGTACACGTCCGGGACGGCAAGGTGACCAAGACCACGCGGGCGCCCTACAAGGACCCGCGCTATTCACGCATATGCCATCGCGGCCTTTCGCATGTGCAGCGCATCTACGACCCCGAGCGTCTGAAAGCGCCGCTGCGCCGTGTGGAAGGCAGTGCGAGGGGTGCTGGCGAATGGGAGCAGATAAGCTGGGACGACGCACTGGGCGAGGTCGCCGATAGGATCAAGGCCCTCCAAGCAGAGCATGGCGAGCAAGCCTTTGCCTACCTCACTATGTCGGGCAACCGATCCTTCACGATAACCAGCATGTACAGCCGACTCTTCGGTTCCTTGCTGCATGCCTGTGCTATATCGCCCTGCCTCGACATGGCTTCCTACTATGGCATGATGCGCATGACCGGTGCTGCTACGCAGCTCTGGGAATGCAACGAGCAGACCGACATCATCAATGCCAAGGCGCTGGTGGCCTGGGGCGCCAACATCACTGACGCCCAGGTGCAATCCTGGCACTTCGTCAACGAGGCGAAACGCAACGGCACCAAGCTGGTGGTCATCGACCCGATATTCACCCAATTGGCCTCGAAGGCCGACCTGTGGATCCCTGTGCGCCCAGGTTCAGATACTGCCCTTTATTACGGCCTCATGAACATCTTCCTGGAAAAAGAGGCCGAGAACGTGCCGTTCCTGCAGAACTCTACGGTGGCGCCCTTCCTGGTCCGTGCCGATACCGGCAAGTACCTGCGCCGCAGCGATACCGGGATAGAGCCAAGCCCCACCGGCAAGACCGATGCCACCACAAAGAAGGAGGTCATGTACGACCCCATCATGGTGAGCGTTGAAGGCGTTCCGACCCCGGTTGAAGAGGCGAAAGCCCCCGACCTGGAGGCCACCTGCACGGTGGAAGGCTTGAAGTGCCGCAGCGTGTACAGTCTGCTGCTCGACGAGATTGCCGAATTCCCGCCGGCCAAGGTGTCCGAACTGACCGACGTGCCGGTCGAGACCTTGTACCAGTTGGCCGAGATATGCCTTGACCAGCCGGTCACCCATTATGTCGGCTATGGCCCACAGGCCTATGCCAACGGCGTCCACACCACCCACGCGGGCATGGTGATGAACGCGCTCATCGGCAACCTGGGCTATCCGGGGGCCTCCTATGGGTCGTTCTGGCATGCCTATTTCGGCTCGAACAGCGCCTTCACCAATGTGAAAGGGGCCAACACCACCCCAGCGGTTGCCATGGTGGCCTGGCCTGACGTCATGAGGACTGGGAAGTTCCAAGACAAGGACTTCCCCATCAAGATGCTCTATGTGTACAGCGCCAACCCCTTGTGCTGCTGCTCCGACACCAATATGCTGCTCAAGGACGTCTGGGGCAACCTGGAGTTCGTGGTCGTGGCCGATTCGGTGATGACCGACACCGCCCGCTATGCCGACCTGGTGCTGCCCATTGCCCAATGGTTCGAGGTCGAGGAAGCCACCAACGCCGGCCAGACCATCACGCTGAACTACAACGAGAAGGCCATCGAGCCCCTGTACGACAGCAAGCCTGATACCGATATCGTGCGCGGGCTAGCCGAGAAGCTGGGATTTGGCGACCTTTTCCGCTTCACCGACGCCGAGGCATTGGCAGAGATCGTCGCTTCACCGATGAGCGAGGCCTATGGGGTGAGCTACGAGACGCTCAAGAAGGAAAAGGAGCTGCGTTTCTCGGCCGATAACCCGCATATCGCCTGGGCAGGCGGGAAGGGCTTCACCAGCCCCTCAGGCCGTTTGGAATTCTATCTGGAAAACCCCACGCCGCGTGCTAAATCAGACAAGAAGATAACTCCCGAGCTTATCGACCGTGAGCGCCTGCCGCATTTCTTCCCGCCCCGGGAAGCCTGGCCGGACACGGAAGCCATGAAGAAGTACCCCTTGCATTTCATGAGTGAGCGCCCCCGCTACCGCGTGCATTCCCAATGGTTCGGCACCCGTGCCCTGCGCGAGCTCGACCCCGAGCCCACGGTGAAGATAAACCCCCTCGACGCCGAGAAGCGCGGCATCAAGGATGGCGACCTTGTCGAATGCTACAACGACCGCGGCCATGGGGTCGGCAAGGCCGTCTTCTCAAACGGCGTGCGCCCCGGCATCCTGGTCTACCCCAAGGGCTGGCAGATAAGCCAGCACCGCTCTGGTTCTTGGTCGGCATTGCTCTCAGCCGATTTCGATCCGTTCGGGGTCAACGGCGATTTCATGGATACCACCTGCGAGATACGCGTGTGGAATGAAGGAGGTGTTCAATAATGGCTGCTCAAAGACTTGGAATGGTGATAGATACCGATGCCTGCATCGCGTGTTCAAGCTGTGCCATGGCCTGCAAGATAGAGAACAACCTGCCCGAGCAGAACTGGTGGAACCGGATTCTGACCGTAGGGGGCGACAACCAGGGCACGCCCAGTGGGACGTATCCCGATCTGGCGATGTCAACCATCACCTTGGCCTGCCAGCATTGCGAGAACCCTGCCTGCACGCGGGTATGCCCCGTGGGTGCGACGTTCAAGCGGGAAGAGGACGGCGTGGTCATCCAGGACTATGCCAAATGCATCGGATGCCGCATGTGCATTGCCGCCTGCCCTTACACGGGCGTGCGCTCTTTCAATTGGGAAGAGCCGCACTACACCGTGCCCTTTGCGGGCGATGCGGATATCCCGGCCCATCAGAAGCACACGGTGGAGAAGTGCAACTTCTGCGCACACCGCCTGGCAAGGGGCGAAAGCCCTGCCTGCATAGAGGTCTGCCCGGCACGGGCGCGCTTCTTCGGTGACCTGGAAGACCCGGAATCCGAGCCCTCGAAGCTCATCGTGAAGCGCAAGCATATGCAGCTCCTGCCCGAACAGGGCACCCGTCCGTCCGTCTACTACCTGGTGTAAGGAAGGGGCAATCATGAACAACAAGAACACAACGGCGCCTACGCCTTCTGCTGCCCGTTCAAGAAGCCAATTGATAGCTATAGTCGTTGCCGCGGCAATCGCACTGGCGGGCATCGGCCTGTGGGTCTTCCAGGGCTCGGATGGCTTCGTGAACACCAACATGCGCAACCTGGACAGTTGGGGCATCTATATCATCAGCTTCATGTGGTTCGTGGGGCTTTCAGCCGGGGGCCTTATCATCTCTTCGGCTCCCCGGGTCTTCGGGATAGCGGGCTTCGGCGGCATCTCGAAGGTTGCTGTATGGGTCTCTATCTGCTGCACCGTGTTAGCGGTATCGTTCGTGCTGGTAGACCTGGGCGGGCCGCTGCGGGTCTGGCACCTGTTCGCCTATGCCAACATGACCTCGCCTCTGATGTGGGATATCATTGTCCTTACTGCCTACCTGATAATCTCGGTCGTCTATCTGTGGGCAAGCCTGCGGGTCGAGGCAGGGAAAGGCTCGTCCAAGGCATTGCGCGTCCTTTCTGCTATCGCGCTTATCTGTGCCGTTCTGGTCCATACGGTGACGGCATGGATATTCGGCCTTCTGCAGGCGCATGAGCTTTGGTACACAGCGCTTCTTGGCCCTTGGTTCGTCAGCTCTGCCTTGGTGAGCGGCTTGGCCTTGGTGCTGCTTGTCGTGATAGCCTTGCGCAAGACAGGATACCTTGTCCTAGAGCAGGAGAATATCACGAAGATGATCAAGCTGCTGGGGGTGTTCACTGCCATCGACCTGTACTTCTTTGCTTGTGACCTGTTGACAGCCGGCTTCCCCGGGGCTGCGGGCGCTCACACCGTGGGGCTTCTGACGCAAGGTCCTTTGGCGCCCTTCTTCTGGACGGAGGTAGTCGGTGGGGTTTTCGCCCTCTGCGTGGCTTTCCTGCCACGCCTGCGCACCACGCCTCTTATGGTGCTGGCGGCGGCCTTGTCCGTCCTCGGGATCCTGTGCAAGCGCATTCAGCTTTTGGTCGGCGGGTTCCAGGTGCCCAACATCGATTATCCCACGGTTGCCACCGGCCCTGCTCTGACTGACGCGGGGGCTGGCTTCGCCGCGATGAATCCCCAGCTTGTCTATATGCCCGCGCCTTTGGAGATAGGCATCGTCGTGGGCGTGTTGGGGCTAGGAGCGGTGCTGCTGCTGGTGGGATTGCGCATTTTGCCCTTGAAGCCGAAAGCGGAAAACCACTAGTGGAAATCCGCTAGAGGAAAGTGTCCGGGAAGGGGCGCCCTTGCAAGGCCGCCCTTGCCCGGGCACCGCTTGCCTGGAAGCCCCTGTCCGGGCACCCCTTGCAAGGCCGCCCCTTCCCGGGTGCCCCTGTCCGGGCACCCTTTACCCGGCCGCCCCTTCCCGGGTGCCCCTGTCCGGGCACCGCTTGCCCGGGCACCGCTGCCCAACCCCGGCGGGCAAAAGCCACGGTCATTACCGAAAGCCTGCCGGGTACGATCTGTTGACAAGCCCTGTGGCTGCCGTATGATAATATGCTTGCGGTATGTTGCGATGAATCGAGGAAGACAGGAGATGAGTTGGCTTTGTTGAGCGATCTGGTCGTGGTCTACCTGTTCTTGGGCGGTGCCGGATCCGGTGCGGTCCTGGTGCTCGCGCTTGGCGACCTCCTGTCTCCAAAAGCATTACTCCTTGATAGCGCAAAACCTGGTTACCGGCGCTTCTTCAGCCCTGCCTTCTCGGTCGCTCTGTTGGCACTGATGGTTTCGGCGGTATGCCTGTTGGCCGACCTGGGAAGGATCGACCGCGTCTCGTACCTCTTCCTGCATCCCCGTTTGAGCTATCTCACCTTGGGCGTGTATGCCCTGGTGTCCCTGGTTCTGCTGACCGGTGTGACGGCCGCCCTCTGGAACCTCAACATCCCCCGTATGCCGCGTCTGGCGCTTCATGCGGTCGAGGCGGCCAGCGCCATCGTTGCCGGAGTGGTCATGTTGTATACCGGCCTGCTCTTGCAAAGCATAGCAGCAGTCGCCTTCTGGGCAACCCCGTTTGTCCCGACCTTGTTCGTTCTTTCATCGGTCTCAAGCGGGATAGCCCTGGTCACACTGGTCCAATACCTTGTCGGGCAAGCCCCTCTCTTCCCCGAACCGCTCAGACGGCTTTGCCGTGTCGAAGGGGCGTTCCTGAGCCTTGAAGCGCTCCTGGCAGCGGTGTTCCTTGGTCTTGCCTGCATCCAACCTGAAGCTCGGCAATCGGCAGACTATCTGTTGTTCGGTGCTGGCTCGCAGGCGTTCTGGGGCGGCTTCGTCCTATGCGGCCTTGTGGTGCCGTGCGCACTGGAGGCTGTATCGCCCAGGATTCCCGCAGCACGGTATTGCGCACTTCCCCTTGCGGTGCTTGCGGGCGCCTTTGCCCTGCGTTGGTGCGTAGCCTGGGCAGGCATGACCCTCGATACCGTTGCTTCCGCCCTGCAAGGCCTCACCATGAGCACAGGGGGGGTATGACGTGGAAGTGTTACGCCGTTACGCTGTCATGCTGCCCCTGCAAGGCCTCACCATGAGTGCAGGGGCGGTGTGAGCATGTTCTCCTTCAGGGTAGATACGGCAAGCGACCTGCCCCTTTGGGTGCAATTGCGCAACCGCCTGATATATCTTATCAACACCGGCCACTACAAGCCCGGCGACCAGCTGCCCACGGTGCGCGGCCTTGCCTCGGCCATCTCGATAAACTACAACACCGTGAACAAGGCATATCTGAGCCTCATGAGCGATGGGTATATCGAATCGACACGTGGGCGCGGCGCTTTCGTGCGCGACCTGGAAGAAGCAGGCGAGGAGAACAACCAGGCGATAGACGCCCTTTTCGAGGACTGCATCGACGCCTGCCTGGAGATGGGCATGACCTTTGACGACATAAGCAAGTATATGACCAAGAAGCTGCGCAAGATGGAAAAGGAACAGCATTGATCCGAACAGCCAAAGACGCTATCGGAAAAGCCTGGGGAAGATAAAGAAGGCCTCGCATCAAAAAACGGATTGGCAGCCACCCCCGGCGACGTCACAGACACATGAGAAAGGAATCGGTAAGGCATATGGAAAGGACGAAGGCATCGCGCGATCCCGCATTTCCGTTCGGAGACAATCCGGCATATCCCCGAAAAGGCGGTATGGGGTGGCATGAGCCGCATAGCACCGCCATCGAGGCAGACCAGCTTGCCTCGCGCAATGGCGCCATCATGTTCTCGGCAGCTTTGTTCGCGGCCGTGTTCGTTCTGACCATAGGCATCACCTGGCTCGCGTTCGAGCAGGTAGGCCTGGCGACCATCCTGCTCGCGCTGGTCCTTGCCTGGTTTGCCATTCAATCCGCCCATATCGCACAACAATGGGAAAAGGTGGTCGTACTGCGCTTCGGGCGTTTCAGGCGGGTGGCAGGCCCTGGCCTGTTCTTCACCATACCGGTCATCGAGTATGGCACCATCCGCGTTGACCAGCGGGTCCGTGCAACCCCCTTCGGTGCCGAAGAGACCTTGACCTCGGACCTGGTCCCCCTGTACGTCGATGCCGTGCTGTTCTGGATGGTGTGGGATGCCGAAAAGGCTTGTGTCGAAGTGGGCAACTTCAACCTGGCGGTCGAGCTGGCCGCACAGACTGCCTTGCGCGACGCCATCGGTCGTGCGGGCGTCGCAGAGATAACGATACGCCGCAACCAGCTGGACAAGGAACTGAAGCGGGTCTTGGAAGAAAAGGTAGAGGCCTGGGGCATCACCGTGTTGTCGGTCGAGATCCGCGACATCATCGTGCCCGACGACCTGCAGAAC
>JAIRPR010000216.1 GCA_031256895.1 Coriobacteriaceae bacterium | reverse complement strand
TATTGGTTGATCCACCAGCCCTTTCACCCTGTTCCAGTATTATGGTGGTCGCACCAGCCTGCAGTGCCTCCCATGCAGCAGCCGCACCTGCACCACCGTAGCCGACCACGACCACATCGGCTTCCTTGTCCCATTTCTCGGGCAAAGTTGAAGCCGCAATCGGCTGCACTTCGCTGTCTGTGCCGTTGTTGTTGCTGCTGCTTTGTGGAGCGCATCCTGCTAAGGCACCCGTAAATGCCGCCGCGCCGACGACCGCCGCGCCGGTCAGGAAATTCCTTCTAGACAGGCCTTTCATCTCTGTGTCCTTGACTTGCTTGTTCATGTCATCTCCTTCTTTCATCGGATAGTTGGCCGCCATGTTGCACACCTTCTTACCGGTATTCATGCGCCTGTCGGACGCACCTTCGTACATGCCTTGGGTACAATACTTGGCGTTCGATTTGGTTTCGCGCTCTTCTGCGCGGCCATATGAACGACTTGGTGCATCGGTGCCTTCCTTTGAGGGGCAACAGCGGGGCATCATGGCGTCCGCATAGTTTGTGGCTGTAATGCCATATGCCATGCTATGCAAGGAAACCTTATTGGGAACCGGCATATTCTGATGGTTGTCGCTGAAAACCGCCTTTCGCACCCGAGAGAAACTACCGGTTTTCAAGATTCGGCAACATCTGTATCAGAATGCTTGCCGTGTCGGTTCCTGTTTGTTTGAAATGCCTTAAAATACACAGTAATGACTAGGAGGGCGCTGCCCGCAACTCAGATCTGGAGGCTCTATGATACTGCGGCATAAGGATGCCCTTTTAAGGATCGCTGGTTTGGGGTTCTGTAAGAACTGGTTTGCTGTCAGCGGTTTTTCGTTATCCACACCCCTTGCCCAGGCAATCGACTTGTATTCTTTAGCATCCTTTGCCTTCTTCCTGTTCATAGCCGCAGTCTTTCACAGGAGAACCTCGTGCCTCATTGTTGCTCAACACAGGGTTTTCCTCTTCGTAGGGGCAATCGGCGGAATCGCAACCGTCTTCCCGCTCACTGCAATCGATTACCCGTTTCTCAGCCTGCTCTGTTCCCTTGGTGCAGGAGCCTGCCTGGGTGCCGTCCTTCTTGGTTGGGGTATTCTTTTCTGTCGTCTTGACTTGCAGACGCTTCTTCGGGATGTGCTGCTGGCCACCTTGGCCATGTTGTTGTTCCATTTGGTGTACGTCTTGCTGCCGGCAGACCTGAACTGCATCTATCGGGGAACAAGCATCCTGGTGTCGGGAGTCTTTTTGGTCTTGGCATATGGGGCTAAACCCCATGCCGACATATCATTCAAACCTCTTTCGGGCATTTCGCAGGTTAAGGGCCGTTTCCTCTATTGCATACGATACTTTGTTGCCATCAACCTCTTGGCTCTTGCCATCAACTGGATGTATAACTTCTATCGCTTCAACAACCTTGGATTCTTCGACCTCCAGGCGATGTCAGCCATTCTGGTGCAGGTGATCTATATCGCTATCCTCATTGTGTTCTTCCTGATCAAGCGCGTGCGCGCCGAACATATCTACTTCATAACGGCTGCCACAACGGCTTTGAGCTTCCTTCTCTTGCCAATCTTCGGATTCGACTCCCCTTTGCCCCTCCTCATGTTGTTCGTTGGCTTCCTTTCTCTCGACATGTTGATACTCGTGCTTTCGGCACGTATAAGCGCCTTGTTCTCCGTTTCCCCTGTTGTTGCTATCGGAGTAAGCCAAGGCTCGTTCTTGGGACTGCAGATTGTGATAGCGCGATCCCTGGTGGCTGGCTACTTCCCTTTCGAGGTTTTGGATGCCACCGCATTGAGTTTGATGACGTTGGTGGGGGTCGTCCTGGTGGGGCTTGCCTGTTTTTGCATCTTCAACAGGGGCATAATCTATAAACTGCTTCCCGAAGAAGCCTTGTTGACCGAAGCCCGAAACGTGGCGGACACGACAAGCGTCACTTCCCATGGCAAGGATTCCTGGGATGGCTTTTGCAAGCATCACCGGCTCACCGTGAGGGAAAGCGAGGTCATTGCGTTATTCGCACAAGGGCGCAGTTATGCGCGCATCCAAGAGCTGCTCTATATCTCCCGAGGAACGGTGAACTATCACGTGAACAACGCTTACCGGAAGATTGGTTGCAACAGCCGTCAGGACTTGCTTGATGCCCTTGACTCCTTCCGGTCTGCACATTGAAGCATAACCAAGCCTTAAACATTCGGCGAATACCCAACGAAGTGGTCGCGAGCCTTGAGCGAAGGGGCTGAACGCCGAGAGAACGCCGAGAGGCCACTGCCACTGTTTAGATGTGCGTTTTTTCAGACCTCTTCTTCCTTCCCCCTTCCAAACGGGCCAAGATGCGCTATGCTTAAGAACATCAGCTTGACGGAAGGAGTCGGCATGTCTTATTCGGGCACAATCACAGCTCAGTGGACATCTTGCGGCTTCAATCCGGGGCTGTTTTTTTATTCCCGACGATAAAAGAGGTGAACACCATGAGCATTACTGTGACCGGACGTAAGATGACCGTGACCGATGCACTGCGCGAGTACGCCGAAGAAAAAGTGGGGCATGCCATGAAGGTGATGGACATCAGCCCCCTCGACGCTGAAGTCGTGCTGCTCATTGAGAAGAACCCGGCAAACCCCCGTCCCGCCGTATGTGAAGTCACCCTGCGCACCAAAGGGCATATCATCCGTGCCGAGGAATGCGAGGAAGATATGTACGCTGCCATCGACGTGGCAGCCGATAAAGTGGTCCGTCAACTGCGGAAGTACAAGACCCGCGTCATCGACCGCAAGATCCGTGCCTCAGCCGAGATCGCCGCGACCTTGCCCGATGCCGGCACCCCCATTGACCTCGACGAGCTGATGGAAGAACTTTCACCCGATGACGAGATCATCCGTGTCAAAGAGATCGAGTTCGTGCCCTTGACCGAGGAAGAGGCCTTGATCAACATCGACCTTCTGGGTCATGACTTCTTCGCGTACACCGACCGCGATTCTGGTCTGGTCAACGTGCTCTATCGCCGCGATGGCGGCGGATATGGCCTGCTCAAGCAAAGGGAAGAGGCGCTCAGCGCCTAAAGGCTACAGCAGGCGCAGGCCGACCGGGGCCTAAGGTCCGCTCACCAAGCAGGCGCAGGCCAATCGGGACTTGAGGCCTGTTCGGCAAGCAGGCGCAGGCCGACCGGGGTCTAAGGCCGCTCACCAAGCAGGCGCAGGCCGACCGGGGTCTAAGGCCGCTCCCCAAAAGGAAGAGGCGCTCAGCGACTTCAGGGCCGCTCAGCGCCTCTGGCACGTTAGGCACCTCAAGGCTACAGCAGGCGCAGGCCGACTTCCTTGAGCTGGCGTTGGCTCACGTGGTCGGGGGCTGCGGTCATGGGGTCTGAAGCCGAAGACGTCTTGGGGAAGGCGATGACATCGCGTATGGAATCCTTGCCCGCCAGCAACATGACCAGCCTGTCTAAGCCAAGCGCGATACCGCCATGGGGCGGTGCACCCAAGCTCAAGGCTTCGATGAGGTAGCCGAACTTCTCGTTTATCTCTTCATCGGTCAGGCCTATTCTGTGCAGGACACGGCGCTGGAGCTCTGCCGTATGGATACGGATGGTGCCGCCCCCGATCTCGAAGCCATCCATCACCAGGTCATAGGAATAGCTGCCGCATTCCAGGGGGGCATCCTCTATCTTATCCAGATCGCTGTCGAGCGCCCGGGTGAAGGGGTGATGCTCGGCCGCATAGCGCTTCTCTTCCTTGTCGTATTTGAACAGGGGGAAGTTGACCACCCACAAGAGGGAATGGCCGACACCTGCAAGCCCCAGGGCTTGGCCCATATGAAGGCGCAAGGCCGAAAGCACGGCCGTTGCCACCTCGAAGGTGTCTGCCGCAAACAAGACCAGGTCACCCGGTTGAACGTCGAGGGCTTCCTTCATCGCAGCGAACTCTTCTTCGGTGAAGAACTTGATTATGGGGCTTTTTTCCTGGCCGTCGCTGGTGAACGCGATCCAGGCCATGCCTTTGGCGCCGTTCTCGGCCGCGATATCGGCCAGCTTGTCTATCTCGCCACGGCTCCAATCGCCTGCCCCCTTGGCGTTGATGGCCTTCACCACGCCGCCCGCCTGCGCCGCCGCCGAGAACACCTTGAAGCCGCAATCCTTCACGATGCCGGTCAGATCGACCAGCTCCATGCCGAACCGCGTGTCAGGCCGGTCGTTGCCGAAACGTTCCAGGGATTCCCGGTATTCCATGCGCGGCAAAGGGAAGGGGTGGGTGATTCCAGCCGCAGCCAAGACCTCGGCCAGGGCGTCTTCCATCATGTTCATCACATCGTCTTGGGCAACAAAGCTCATCTCAATATCCACCTGGGTGAACTCAGGTTGGCGGTCCGCCCGCAGATCCTCGTCGCGAAAGCACCGTGCAATCTGGTAGTAGCGCTCGACCCCGGCCACCATCAGCATCTGCTTCAACAGTTGCGGGCTTTGGGGCAGCGCGTAGAACTTGCCGGGGTTAGGGCGCGAAGGCACGATATAGTCGCGTGCGCCTTCCGGCGTCGATTTCGTCAGGATGGGAGTCTCGACCTCTAAGAAGCCTCGGGCATTGAGGGCGTTGCGCATGGCGGTGGTCACCGTGTGGCGCAGATGCAGGTTCTTGTACATCTCTGGCCGGCGGATATCCAAGTAGCGCCACTTCATGCGTGTCAGCTCGTCGGTCTCGATGCCGTCCTCGATAGCGAAGGGGGGCGTCACGCTGGTGTTGAGCACCGTGAGGGATGCCGCCAGGACCTCTATTTCGCCGGTCACCATGTTGGGGTTCACCGCTTCGGGGATACGGGGACGCACCGTGCCATGTACCTGCACGACCCATTCGCGGCCAAGATGCTCTGCCTTGGCGAAGTCTTCTGCACCCACCTGGTCGGGGTCGAACACGCACTGCGTATAGCCATCGCGGTCGCGCAGGTCGATGAAGATAAGCCCCCCATGATCGCGGTTGTGCCATACCCAGCCGGTCAGCACCACGCTGGTGCCCGCGTCAGCGGCGCGCAGCTGCCCACAGGTGTGGCTGTGTAAACAGTATTCGTTCAAAAAATCGGTCATGGCCTTCTTACTCCCTTGCTCGACTACAAAAACAACGGCATACATCCGGGACATACCCGGGTGTGACAGCGCGTTAATCTGGCGCTGAATAACTATCGGGCTTCCCAAAGTACGCCCAGAAGGAACGGTTCCCCCGTTGAAGGGGGCGTTCGGCCTTATTTACCCAAAAATCTTGGCAAGCAAGGATTCTATCAGGGTTTCGCTGTTTTCGTACTCAAGACCTCCCAAGACCGCATAAAGCCCATCAAGCGCGATAGCGGCCTCTGCATGGGTTCCCATGTGGCGCAGCTTCACCAGGCCTTTGTCCATCTCTTCGGGGCCTAGGATCAACACCATCGGGGCATCCAGCTTGTCAGCAAGCTTGAACTGGCTCTTCAGGCTCCTGCCCTGATGATCCATGTCGGCCACAAGGCCGCTGTCGCGGCATGCCTGCAAGAGGTGGAATGCCTCTTTGCGCACCGAGGCATCGACGCAGGCAAGGAACAGGTCGAGCGATTGTGCAGCAGGAAAGCTGAACCCTGCGGCCTGCAAGGCGAGGACGCATCGCTCGAAGCCCAGGGCGAAGCCCAGGCCAGGGGTAGGCCTGCCGCCCAGTTCTTCTGCCAGCTTATCATAGCGGCCCCCCCCGCCGATGGCGTTTTGCGAACCCATGCCTTCAGTCACCTGCACCTCGAAGACCGTTCGCGTGTAATAGTCAAGCCCGCGCACCAAGCGTGGCGCCCGCACGAACGGCACCCCTGCGGCATCAAGATAGGATTCTACCTGTTCATGGTGCCCTTTACAGGCATCGCAGAGATGGTCGCTTATCAGGGGGGCTTCAGCCATCACCGCCACGCAGGCGGGGTTCTTGCAATCGAAGGCGCGCAGGGGATTGGTCTGCGCACGGCGGGTGCATTCCTCGCAAAGCTCTGAAGCATGTCCCAGGATGTAGGCACGCACCTGTTCCCGATAGGCAGGGCGGCAGTCATCGCACCCCATGGAGTTCATCAGAAGACGGGTCACCGCTGCCGGAATGCCCAGAGCCTCGAAGAAGCGCATGAGCATGATGATGGCCTCTGCATCCACGCTGGGGGCATCGGCCCCCAAACATTCCACCCCTATCTGGTTGAATTGGCGCAGCCGCCCTTTCTGGGGGCGTTCTGCCCGGAACATGGGGCCAGCGTACATGAGCTTCACCGGTGGCGCCCCTTGTGGAACCAGGTCGTGCTGGACCACCGCGCGCACCACCCCCGCAGTGCCTTCAGGACGAAGGCTCAGGTGGCTCTTGCTTTTGATGGCCTCCCCCGCCACAAGCCGTTTCAAGTTCTCTCCTGATATGGCCTGGAACATCTCTTTCGCGACCACATCGGTTGCTTCGCCTATGCCCCTTACGAAAAGCTCGGTCTGCTCGAAGAGGGGGGTGTCTATCGTCACATAGCCACAACGGCCGAATATATCGGCGGCTATGCGTTTGAACTGTTCCCAATACCCTGCCTCGTCCGGCAGATAGTCCTTGGTGCCTTCTGGTGCCTGCACTGCTGTACCCTTTCGCTGTCTGTTGTGGAATCGTTCATCGCCTGCTGGCGTTTTGGGAAGACCGCCTCCCCCTGATCCGAGGGCGTGTTGCCCGAATCTTGGGGGTCGGCCTTCCGGGGGTTGGCCTTCCGGGGGGTCGGCCTTCGGGGGGTCGGCCTTCGGGCTGTTGGGCTTCCGGGGGGTCGGCCTTCCGGGGGGTCGGCCTTCAGGGGGTCGGCCTTCAGGGGGTCGGCCTTCCGGCTGTTGGGTTTCCTGGAGGTTGGCCTTTCGAGGGTTGGCCTTCTGGAGGGGTTCCGATTGCCCTGGCCTATTTCTCGACCACTGAGTTGCCGATGAAGCGAACGCTCCCGTTCGTCTCTACGGTCTTTTCCGCCAGTTCCCGGAGCTCCGAATATGCTTTGTCAAGCTTGGCCTGCAGCGAATCAGAGAAAGCGCTTGCCTTTTTGACCTCTTGCGTGAGGGCTTCTACCTGGAATTCCAATTGAGCGACCTTGTTCGTGTAGTCCTTTTCCAACAAGGCAGACTTGTATTCGAAATCGCGGTTCAGCTCGCCCGTTGCAAACCGGACCGCAGCTTCCCTTTCCTTGTCTATCAGCTCAGGGATGCCGGCCACCTTCTGCTCCAGTTCGCTGAGATACGCGGCCTTTTCTTCGGCCTCTTGCAGAATCTGTTCGGCCTTTTTCTCTTTTTCCGCCAGATCTGCCTCGCGCTTTGCCTTTTCATCGGCCCATCTATTGTTCTCCAGGGTGCGGTCGCGCTTCAACTGGTATGAATATTCCTCTGCTTCGCGATCCCTTTGGATCTTGAGCGCCTTTGCAGCGCCTTCGTATTCTGCTTTCAAGTCTTCTGACTTCTGGGCATAATCGGCCTTCAGAGCCATGATTGCTGCCTGCGAATCTGCAAGCTGCAGTTTCTTATCCGCCTCGATCCTTTCGATTTCGTCCTTGCCTGCATTGACGGCAAGGGTCAGGCTTTGCAGCTCTTTTTCAACGCCGTACAGTTCGGTGAGGCGGGATTCCTCGATCCTTATGGCAAGCTCCAAGTCGTTGAACTTCTTGATCAGCCTTTCCGAGAAAACCTCTTCCTGCACCGCCGCTTTCGTGGCTTCCACAACTTTGGCCTCGGTCTTCTTCTTCTCTTCCACCACGGGGTTCGGCTTGTTCTGCTTTGCGGCGACTTCCCGTGCAAGCGCTGCATTGAGCGCATCGAGTATCTCGGCCTTTGTGTTCTTGAGTGTGACTTCCGGTTCCTTCATGCCTGAATTGCCTCCTTTATAGTCATGGGCAGTTCTGTCGTCTGCTTTCCTGTTTCCCGGTGGCCTGCATTGCAGGCCTTTGCGCCCTGTGCTGCTGCGCCCTGTGCTGCTGCACCCTGTGCTGCTGCGCCCTGTGCTGCTGCGCTCGCGCCGCACTTCGTTTCGGAGTCCATCTTATCACAGTTTGCGTTGCAGCTTGGCAGTCCCTGGTGTTTTTCGGGCATGGATAGAGAAGGAAGTTGGGGGATGCGGACAAATAGGAAGGACACAGGGGCAGGGCACAGGGTCGGTTCAGCGGCACGGGGGGAGGGGTTGAGGGGCGCGCCAAACCTATCGACCCTCATGTCCCTCAGACCCTTGCATCTCATCCAGGAAGCATGAGATGCAAGGCGCATTTCAGGCGAATCGAAGGATGTTATTATCCTGATGTAAGGCTATGATGGCATCCTGGTGAGCAGATTCCCTGGATTCCTCGCAGGCTTTGTCGATGTACCAGCAGCGCTAACTTGAAGCGGTGC
>JAIRPR010000134.1 GCA_031256895.1 Coriobacteriaceae bacterium | reverse complement strand
GCTATATTAAAAATAATATATATGAGGGTTTTTGTAGGATTGCTGAAGGGTTTGCCGTTTGTATTGAGTGTGGTATTACCCATGAACTCAAAACAGGAAGGCTTCCGGTAACCATCTTGTCTATCCCTACGGCGGTTTGTTTCCGTTAGGGAACCACGAACGAAGGCATCATTTCGACACATCTTCGCTTCTGCTCTAGCTGGGGATGGACATAAAGGTCGAGCGTCGTGTTCACTGAAGCATGACCGAGCAGTTCACTGACTGTTTTTACGTCGGCGCCGGCTTCGACAAGCCGTGTGGCAAAAGTGTGACGCAGTCCATGGAAATTGATGTGCGGGATATTGTTCCGCTTGAGGTACCGGGTGAAATAGCTTCGGTAGCTTCGCGGTTCCCTCTGTGCGCTTGTCCCGGTGATAAGGTAGGCTTCGGGGGCCTTCCCTGTCAATTGAGACAACGTTGCGCAGATGAACGAATTGAGCGGTATAGACCTGGCAGAGGCGGGCGTCTTCGGGCCGCCGACAAGCACTTCGGAACTGCTCGTCCCGTCTGCCTGCTTAACACACACCCGCTGCAAGGTCTTCGAGATAACCATGGTGTTTGTTTCGAGGTCGAGGTCCTTCCATTGAAGTGCGCAGAGCTCTCCAATCCGAATCCCAGAATGAAGGGCAAGGAGTATCCCGGCACTGCTGGCTGTAAGATCGGCAAGGATGCCCTCCGTGAGCCTTCTTTGATCGGCCAATAGCATCACGGGCAGCCTTTTCGGCCATTCCTTCTGCGGGAACCTTATCTTCCAGATACCAGGGTTCCTTTTGAGGCTATGGCAGGCATCGCAGAAGCTCAGCCTGACTATCATAAGCAGGTCTTTCACGGATTTCTCTGAGAGGCCCCCCACAGCCTTGATCCTTCCTTCTTTCAGCCACCACAGGACCTTTTCTTGTACAAGCCCTTCAGTGATCTGCCCGATGCGGTACCTTCCCAATACGGGGATAAGGTGATTGAAAACGGCCATGGAGTATGTGGCATAGCTTGCAGCATTCACCAACGCCTTTTTGCCCGCTAGCCATGTTTTCAGCCAATCCTGGTACAACAGATCCTTGCCCATGCCACTTCCTCTCTATCAGCCAATCACGGCCATCCTGTAACAGCTTCTCCGAATCAGACCCGTTTGTCGGATGCCTTCAAGGGTACCCGGTTTCATCAAGAACGCACCCGGCAATGCGACATTTGCAACAGATTGCACCCCGAATCACTCCCAAAAAGCTCCCTTAGCAGGCCGCTAAGGGAGTTCAGGTGATTGAGAGAGGAGAAGGTACGTGGCTGGACTATTGGAAAGAATCGAGAAATCAGGAATAGACCGTCGCCAGTTCGTTGGATTGGCGGCAGCTGCCGGCGTTGTCAGCGCCTTGGGGCTCACCGGTTGCGAGAACAAAGTGAAGGATACCGACGCAGGCAGCCCAACCGTCGAGGAATTGACCGGTGGGGAATGGAAGACCTTCACGTGTGCCCAGGACGGCTGTACCTGGTGCTGCATGAACCAGGCATACGTTGTCGATGGCATCATCAAGCGCCAACGAACGGATGAGAGCATCCCGGACAGCGTGGACAACCCACAGAACCGTTCCTGCATCAGGGGAAGAAGCACCCGGCGCAGCATAACAGCCGCCGACCGCCTGAAATACCCCATGAAACGCAAGAACTGGCAGCCGGGCGGCGGCGCCAACGTCAATGGGCACCTCAGAGGGGTCGATGAATGGGAGCGGATCACCTGGGACGAGGCCATCACGTATATCGCTGACGAGTTCAAGCGCATACGCGACACCTATGGCAACCGGGCGTTCCTGGCCACTGGGCAGGATGAGCGCAAAGTGAACAACACCAAGATAGGCAGCGGCATCTTCAACCTTCTTGGTGGCTGTCTGACGACATTCGTCCAACAATCGCAAGGCGGCGCTCCGGTGCCCAGCAAGTTCATGGTGGGGCATTGGGACAGTGCAGGCACCGATGCCACCGACAGGATGGGTATGCGCCAGACGAAGCTCATCGTGCTGTGGGGCTTCAATTGCGCGTGGTCCCAAGGAACTGCCAACATGTACAGCATGTTGAACGCGAAAAAGGCTTCTGGGGCGAAGGTGATCCTGGTCGACCCCTGGTTCAACCCTACCGCCCAGGCTTTGGTGGACCAATGGATCCCCTTGCGGCCCAGCACCGATGGCGCCCTGCTTGAGGCAATCGCCCACGAGATGATAATCAACAACCTGCAGGACCAGGATTTCCTGGACCGATGCACGGTAGGCTTCGATGCCGACCATATGCCGGCCGACGCAAAGACCGACGAGAACTTCAAGGACTACATCCTGGGCAAATACGACGGGCAGCCGAAGACGGCCGAATGGGCAAGCCCCATCACGGGAGTGCCGGTTGAAACGATAAGACAGCTGGCGCATGACATGGCCACTATCAAGCCGATGGCCTTGAGGTCTGTCCTGGGTGTGACGCGGACCTATTACGGCAACAGGCACACCCAGCTGCTCTTCACCATTGGATGGATGACCGGCAACGTGGGCATCCCCGGAAGCGACGTCTGCATCATCCAGGGCAGCTTCGGCGACAAGAACGGCACTTCACCGGTGGCAAGGGGCAACAGCTCGTACAAATACCCCCCGAACCCCATCTGCACGGAACCCCGCGGCAACGGCGAGCTCACCGGCGGCAAGTTCGATCAGAACCACGAATACGGGATAGCCTTCTCGGAATGGCAACGAGCCATCGTCGAGGGCGAATACACCCTTCCCGGCCCTGTGAAAGGCTTGAAAAGGAAGTGCGACATCAAATGCATCTATTGCGAGAACGCACGGAACTCGACGAATGCGCAGACCGGCAGCAGCTGGGCGGTCGAGGCCTACCGCAAGGTCGAGTTCGTCGTGTACCAGGACCTCTACATGAAATGGGGCCCCATGTACGCCGATATCGTGCTTCCCGTGAAGAGCCTTCTGGAACTCGAGTTCGCCTATGCGGCGCGGGCTAATCCGGAAGCCTGCCTGGTAGGTCAGCCAGTCATCCCCGCTTACTACGAATGCAAAGACGATGTGGAGATCTACACGATACTCTGTGACAAGCTGGGCTTCAGCGAGGAAGAAGCCCCGCGCACCACATCGAAGCAGTGCATGTTCGAGATGCTGGCAAACACGAACGTGGCAAAGCCTGACGGCGTAGAATATGAGCCGCTGCTCACCATTACCCAGGCAGACCTGGATCACTATGGCCTTAAGGGAAAGCCACAGGAAGGGCGCGTTCCCATCCAGGAATTCATGGAGACGGGCTATTACCGTTTCATGCGCAAGCCGAACGACAACCATGTGAACAACTACCTTGAGGATTTCCGGCGCGATCCCGAAGCAAACCCCATAGAGAAGACGACATCGGGAAAGCTGGAGATATACTGCCAGGCTTTGAAGGACTACTACGACCTTTGCCAGCTGCATGACATCGATGCCTTGCCGAAATACAAGCCTATGGTGGATGGCTATGAGCAGACGCTCGAAGACGACGAATACCCCTTCCAGCTGATAACTCCGCATCATCTGCGCCAATGCCATAGCGTGTCCAGCAACGACCGTTCCCTGAACGAAGTGTTCCCCAATGACCTGGTCATGAATGAGGGCGATGTAGCGAAGCTCGGCCTCAAACAAGGCGATTGGGTGAGGGTCTCGACCAAAGAGGCCGGAAAGATAGCGCGGCGTATCCAGGCCGTGCCGAACGTGGCACCGGGGACCGTGCTTTTGGGTGAAGGCAACTGGAAACAGATGGACCACTCGACCGACACCGACATCGGCGGCAATGCGAACACGCTTTCCCGCGTGCAGCTGCTCGGCGACGGCTACCAAGCCTACAACACCGTGCTTCTCAAGATAGAGCGCTATACCGGCCCTGAGCTTCTGCCGGATTACCAGCGCCCGCTGTATGTCCCGATCGCCGAATAGGGGGAAAAGATGACCACACAATACGGCTTCTACCACAACAACGACGAATGCATAGGCTGCAAGATGTGCATAGTGTCCTGCAAGGACAAGAACGACCTGCCCCTGGGCGAGAAGTTCCGAAGGGTCTATGACTTCGGCGGCGGCACATGGGCAAGCCCGACCGATGGCACCTTCTCTCCGAAGGACTTCTTCCTCTATTCGGTCTCGGTGGCGTGCATGCACTGTGCCGCGCCTATCTGCATGGCATCTTGCCCCGTCGAGGCCATTACGAAAAGGGATGACGGCATCGTCTCCATCGACCAGAACACCTGCATCGGCTGCGGGGCTTGTGTGACCGCCTGCCCCTTGGGGGCTCCTTATATGAGCACCGCTACAGGCACCGCCCGTAAATGCGACCTGTGTAAGGATCTGATTGACAAAGGAGAAGATCCCGTCTGCGTCGCCTCCTGCCCCTTGCGCTGCCTGGAATACGGCGAATTGGCAGAGCTGCAGCGGGCGCATGGTACGGTTGACAGCGTGGCTCCCTTGCCAAAGGATGCCGGTACTGGGCCGTCGATAGTCTTCACGCGTCACCGCTTCAACCCCGATGGCACGCTTCCCGGAAAGGTGCTGAACGCACCCGAGGAAGTGGAATCGGCGACCGTGTAGGTGTGCCCTGGGACCCGTTGGGATCCGGTGCGGGCAACGTTTGATTTGAGCATTGAAGGGGCCGTGGTGTTGCTTGGGCAACCGTATCACGGCCCCAGAGTGCAAGCCCCAAGTCTCAGGCCTAAGGCACAAGACCCCAGCCCCCCAAGCCCTCAAGGCAGAGAGAGGATGATAAACCATGACGATGAACGACAACATCGGGATGCTGCTGGCCGCACGCGCGGGCGCATACCGCATATTCCAGAACCTGCTGGGCAACGAGCCGTCAGCCGACATGCTCGAGCAGTTGGCCTGCCCTGACTCGCGGGAGGTGTTGGGGCTGCTGGCGGTGGAAGGGGAAGAGTACCGCTTGGTGCTTGACCGCCTCATCAGCGAAACGGAACACATCCTTGCAGGATCGGACGACCCAATCCCCCGTCTCAAGGACGCCTTCACCCGGCTGTTCGTGGGGCCAGGGAAGGTTGAGGCCAACCCGTGGGAATCGATGTACACCACCAGCGACACGGTGCTCTTCCAGAAAGTGACGCTTGAGGTGCGAAAGGCATACGTGGCATCCGGCTTCATACCTCAGGCATACCCGCATGTCGCCGACGATCACATCGCCCTGGAGCTTGACTTCATGGCACGGCTGGCCGAACGGCTTTCAGCTGCCTATGAGTCAGGCGATGCGGGATCGGCCTCTTCTGCCTTCAAGGCTTCGCGCGATTTCCTGTGTACCCATCTGCTGGCCTTTGTGGAAGGCTTCGCAGCTGCCGTCGATGGCGCGAAGCACGGATATTGGTACCGGTGGGCGGCATTGGCTCTGGCCGCGTTCCTCGAGGTTGATGCCCAAGCCCTGGAAGAGCTTCAAGCCCATTTGATGAAGGAGGAACAATGCGCTTGTTCACCGGTCTGCTGATCGCTCTTGTTTTTGCCCTGTTGCTCAAAGTGCCCCTCAAGCGGTTCCCGATAGTATTCTACCTGTTAGCGGTAGCGCTGGACGTGCTTCTTCTGTACGGCACCTTCTTCACCCTTCCTGTGTGAGCATGGAGCTCTCTCATGATTCTGATCCAAAAGAACGTCATAGCATTCGGGCTGTTCACGGTTGTCATGTTCATCGGCGTGCTGAAGAAGGGCTCAAAGCTGCACGGCTATCTCATGCCGGTCAGGGCGGAGCTTTCCATTGTGGCCTGCCTTCTCAGCCTGGGGCATGTCGTCGTGTTCGTGCAGACCTATTACCTGCGGATGACGATGAGGCCGGAAGTGATGAGCAGTTACCAGATCGCTGCGGTGGTCTGCTCTGCAATCTTCCTGGTTTTGATGGTGCCCTTGCTGGTGACCTCCTTCAAGCGGGTGCATCATCTGATGGCGGCAAGGTCTTGGAAGGCCGTCCAGTTCTTGGCCTACCCGTTCTACCTTTTGTTGTTCGTCCACATCTTCCTCTTCCTGGTTCCTCCGTTGGCATCGGGTACCAGCAGCCTTTCCACCATGGTCAATGTGGGTGCCTACGCAGTGGTCTGTCTGGCCTATATTGTATTGCGGCTGGTCAGAAAACGGGATAAGAGCAACACGAAGGACGAGCCCCGCGAAACGGCCTCCCTTTAAAAACGGGACAGGGACGGTCCAGCGGGACACACGGGCGGGACAGCTGGGTGCGGGACAGACGGGACACAGGGACGGCCCAGACGGGACACAGGGACGGTTCACCTGTCCACTTTCCCATCTGGGAAAGTG
>JAIRPR010000100.1 GCA_031256895.1 Coriobacteriaceae bacterium | reverse complement strand
GGCGCACGAACACAGATCACGAAGAAGGTGACAACATGGTCTTGGCCAGGGATTTCTCAGACAACGATATCTACCTTTTAGAGGTGGTCTCGAACAGGATTGTCATCAACGACAGGTATGACGGCATCATCGTCTTGGACAGCGGACTCAACACCGTCGGAGAATACCCCCTCATGGATGACATCGTGATAGAGGATTCCTTCATCCGCGAGGGGGAGATGCTGCTGCACTGCCTTGAGAACCGCAGCTTCGTCCATGTGGACATCGAGAAAGGCACGCACAGGGTCATCCCTCTTGTGCCTGAGCTGTACGAGACGGCATACCTCGCCACTTATGAGTGGAATGGCAGCCGTGTCCTCCTGTTGGCTGACGATGGAAAAGTGGGCATCACGGTGGATGTCTCGACTGGTGAGGTGGCAGTGACCCGGGATGCCCAAAATGACAAAGCCTTCTCATCTGTAAGAAGGTCTTGGAATATATACAGGGATCCTAAGGTTTGCAAAATATGTCCAGATAGCCGGTTTGTGCTGGTAGAGGCGGATAATGGTATTGATGTAATCCATTACGACGATGCGATGAGATTAAAGTTGACAGAATCACGCATCCCCTTTCACGACTTGGAGATATCGGGAACTTTCCTTGCGCAAGTAAGTGAGAACGGGATATTGCTTTCGGACGGCACTGGGTCGCTGACGCTCCTTCCCGAGCCGGATGGCTACTACTTCTGCTGGGGCAGGTTCCTCCCCGTCGGCGGGGGCACGGCCTTTTTCACCCTTGCGAGCAACAACGCGAACTCGAAGGAGTGCAGGATATCGAGGCACATGCTTATCCCTGGCATGTTCACGGCGGACGGGTGTGGTGCCTGATGGGCGGTGTCCCGCCCCAGTTGGCCGTCTACCACACCTACCACGTGGGGGACTGCGGGGTACTGGTGCACAATGCGAAGTGCTGGAAAAGACAGTTGAGAGGAACCATGAACTACGAGGAAATCCGTGAATCCAATGTGCGCCTTGAGATGCTGGAGGGCGGCAATTTGGTGGCCGTCGGAAGGGCCTCATCGCTGGCCTGGTTCGTGTATGAGAAGGATGGAGAGGAATACGCCCTGCACCTGCAGACGGGGTTCCGGGTTGCCGTGGACGATGCGGTTTTCCTCGCAAGCGATGACCTATGCAGGCCAACCCATGCCATGATGGGCTGCGAGGGCTTCGACTATGGGGGGTGCGTTTACCTTTACAACTGACCACCAAAAAGGAATATCAGACATAATTAAAAAAATTTTTGAGTTATGTCTGAGATTCTGATAGACTGCTGACATGAGATTCTCGCGAGAAACATATGTCACTCGCCTTGTCCGGCTAAGGGATACCAATCTGATCAAAGTGGTGACGGGTGTCCGACGCTGCGGAAAATCCACCCTGCTCAAACTATACGCGGAGCGGTTGCGCGAAGAAGGGGTTGCCCCAGAGCAGATACTCCAACTCGACTTTGACGACAAAAGGAATGAATCCCTGCTCGATAAAGACGCGCTTTATGAATATGTGGCCAACAGGGCTCGGGGAGAGGGGCAACACTATGTCTTCCTTGACGAGATACAGATGGTCAAAGACTTCAACCTGACGCTTAACTCGATCAAGTCACTTGGCAATACAGACATCTATGTCACCGGCTCAAATTCCCAATTGCTCTCAAGTGAGATAGGTACACTGTTGACAGGCAGACATATCGACCTGCAGCTCTGGCCGCTATCCTTCGCGGAGTTCTACAAGGTTGACGGAGAATCATTCTCCAAAGAGGATTCCTTTGCCCGCTACCTGCGATACGGAGGGCTTCCAGGCGCTTATGAGCTATTGACTGTTGACGAGTCTTTGGTATCCCAATACATACAAACGCTTTTGCAGGACATCCTGACCAAAGACATCCTGGTAAGGAAGAAGGTGCAGAATATCGAAGCCCTGACGAGGCTCGTCGCATTTCTGGGGAACACTGTCGGCAGCCCGGTGTCATCGAAGAACATCACCAATGTGTTCGCGGCCGAGAGGCTGGCGGTTTCCCACAACACCGTGCTCGACTACATCGACTACCTCAACGAGTGCTATCTTTACAGCAAGTGCAGCCGCTACGACATAGCTGGCAAGGATGTCTTGCGCACCCACTATAAGGAATATGCGGTCGATGGCGCGTTGATAAACCTGTTCGGCCCCGACAGGAATATCGGCTACAGGCTGGAGAACCTGGTATACAACGAGCTGTGTGCAAGAGGCTACCAAGTACACACAGGCAAGCTCTATAATGGGGAGGTAGATTTTGTCGCGGTCAAGAACCAGGAGCCTTTGTACGTGCAGGTGTGCTATCTGCTGGCCGACGAAAGCATTGTGCAGCGTGAGTTCGACGCTTTCAAGCCCATAAAGAATAACTATCATAAGATCGTGCTATCGATGGACAGGTTCGACTTCAGTCGCAATGGGATACGACATTTCCCGATTTATGACTGGCTTCTGGCGGAAGCCTGAATAGACTGCGACAAGATTATTGGCGATCGACCGAAAGTCATGAGGACTTCATCGGAACCGTTCCTTGTCACTCGCCCTTGTCATGCTGGAATGTCTCCAAAGTAACCGCACCCCCCATCACATCCTCGATAGCACGCGTTATATACATTCTGCTCACCTAGTTTCTTCTCAAATCCGGATACCTATTCCGGATTTGAGAATTATTCATATATCGAAGCGATTTTCCCCGTCTAGCCAGTCAGAAGCGTGCGTCACATGAAGTCAAATGATGGCAGAGGGGGAATGGGGCCCTTGTCCCGCTCTGACACGTATCCGTGTGGGCATGTGGTGAATCCGTGGAGGCGGTACAGGGTGCACGATACCCTTGGCTGCCTGGTGTTATATTACGCTTAGTGTGTTTTTGGAAGCGGAAGGTGAGTATTCCGGAGGAGCAGGTTTACTATGGCGTTCAAAGAACTGAGCAAAAGAGAACTGTTGCGCATGGATGAGAAGCAGCGGCAGAATTACGAGGAACAGCTTGCCAGGTTCCGGGCACGCTGCGCGTTTTTCGAGCGAGCGGAAGCACAGGCAAAAATAGCCATTCCACCCGTTAAACCACAGCTTACGCCCGTCACCGTTCTCGAAGGCATAGACGTCAGGCCTTTTGTCAAGCCAGAATACACCTTCACTCAAACGTGCCCTGTTGTCGTGCCCGATCTACCGAACCTTCCCGCAATAACAGGGGAACAAAGAAACCCTGTGTTGCCGGTGCCTCCCCAGAAGCCCACGATAAAGGCCATGCACATAAAAGGCCTCGAGAAGAGAAAGCCCGCGTTGCCGGTCGTGGTGAAGCCTGTTGCCCCGGCAATGCGTCGCGAGACGTTCAGGCCGACCATTCCCCATCTGCCGGTGCCGCTGAAGCCCAAACCTGTGAAAAAGGCCTTCGTTTGGAAAGAACAGGCGCCCCCCCAGCTGCCGGTAGTCGCAAAGCCTTCCTTCGAGATAGACCTGCCCTTGAAGCCAGCAAGCATCGACCTGAGCCATGTTCAGAAGCTCTTGCCGAAGCCGCCTATACCGAAGCCGGTGATGAGGCAATTCAAGCCTCCTGCAAGGACAAGCCCTGACCTACCGGTTGTCGCGGTAAGGCATGACACCTTCAAAGACTATCGCAAGCCTGAACCGGTAACCCTCGATCTGCCAAAGGTGGCTAAACCCCGCATCAAGATTCCTCCCTTCAAGGGGATCCCCACCGTCCTTCCAAACCTGCCGAAGCCACCCAGGCCAAGCCTCAAGGCTCTGGCCTATAGCAAACCCGCCGCTACCGCTCTGTCCTTGCCGAAGGCCACCTTGCCAAAAAGTGTGGAATGGGTCAGCCGGCTGTCGGAGAAGATGCCCCAGGCAGCCCGGCCAACGCTTCCCCGGGTCGTTCTTCCCGGCTTGAAGACCAGGGAATTCACGAAAGTGGAACGGGAAAGACCCCAACTGCCAATCATGACGCCTTTGGTGGTCCCTGATGCCTATGAGAAGCTGAAGGACCTGCTTTCGCCTGAAGTCAGGGCATCGATGGCCGCAAGAGCCAACAGCACCGGGAATATGGCAGCGGAAGATGCCTTTGGGAAGGCACCCATCACAACGCAAGCCAGCGGAAGCATGACCATGACAGAAGAAACCCACGGGAAGGCATCGCCGACCGAAGATGTGGCCCGTTTTGGGCAGACGGCAACGGATGGTACAGCCTTATGAAGAACAACGAGATAATGATCTCGGCAAAGTTTGCCAGCAGCACGCTGAACGACGAGGTGTCGTTCTTGGTGCTCAAAGACATCACGCTGAAGGCCTTCATCGAAGCCTTGTATTACGGCCTCAAGAAATCGAAGGATCACGAAGCGCATTTTGCGCTGTTGGAGGAATACCTGAAGACACGCAAAGAGCTGCAGGTGCTCTATAACGCTAAAGGCGACTTCAATATCATCGACTTCACGGACGAATACGAGGATGCCGATGCCCCTGCCACCGCAAGCCCCGCCTACGATTCCCCAAGCGGCACAGCCGTTGCCACCGTAAGCCCCGTCTACGATACCCCAAGCGGCACTGCCGTTGGTAGCGCAACCCCCGCCACCACTGCAACCCCCGCCACCTCTGCAACCCCCGCCACCGGTGTCACTGCCCCAAACAGTGCCCCCGCCCCAAACAGTGAAGAGAAGGCGCCAGGCAGGCCAATCTACGAGAAGAAGCTGGAAGACCTGGGCTTTGTGACATCGAGCTGCGTCCTGTTCACCACAGAGACCAAGGTGGTGCCTGCGGCGCTCTTCGAGAAGTCCGAGAAAAGCTACATCCTGAGCTCTGAAGGTTCCCTCGAGTACAACATAAGCACCCGAAGGCTGAACGTCATCGAGCCTTCGGTCATCGACATCCTGCCCCCTGGCGAGATGCCCAAGAAAGACAAGTCTTCGCTCCTCGACGTGATAATCCCCACCGTCCTTTCCACGGCGGGGATGCTGGGGGCCCGGTCACTGGTCATGAACCTGTCTCCGAACGCCTCAAGCATGGGTGACATCATGCTGCTGATGTCGGGCGCCATGGGCGTTGTTTCGCTGGTCACCACCTTGTACAACTACACGAAGAAAAAGAACGAATACAAGGGAAACGTGGCGGAATGGAAAGAGAATTACGAGAACTATATCCACCGCAAGATCGACACCATCAACGAATGGCAGAAAAGCGACATCAAATACCTGAACAGCGCCTACCCCAATATGGACGTCCTGTTCCAGAACACTGCCGAGATAAATGGCGGCATTTTCTCGCGATCCCAGAACGACAACGACTTCATGACCATTTCCCTGGGCACATCCGAAGAGGTCAAGCCTTTGTTCGAGATAAAGAGCGAAAAGAAAGACAACATCTTCTACGACATCTATTACAAGAAGATAGGCGACACCATAAAGATACTGACCCCTTCGCAAACGAAGAGCAAACGCCGTGCAAAGCTGACGCCGGATGAAAGGTTCGCTGAGGAAAAGAACACCTTCCTGCTGACCGATCTTGCCTATAACTTTGCCAACAAAGGCGTGGATCCCACTGATGTGAACGAGGTCATCGGCTTCAACTACCTCAGAAGCAACGACGGCAGCAAGGCGCCTTTGCTGCTTGACCTGAAGTCGTCGGGCGCCTTGGGCGTGATATCGAACGATGCGCAGACCTCCCAAGACTTCATCCAGCACATCATATTCGAGCTGGCCTACTATCATTCACCGGAAGACATCCAGTTCGTGTTCTTCTTCGACGACGAAGCCGATGTTGCCAAACAGAACGAGCTTCTGAGGAACTACAAGTACCTTCCCCATGCCAACGAGCTCTTCGATGGAGTCTCGCAGTTCGTCTTCAGCAAGGAAAGCGCGGGCATCGTGTTCGGCCAGCTTTACAGCATCATGAATGAGCGGTCGAAGGCCAAGAGCGAAGAAAAGGAAGAAGACGACCCCGCGCAGAAACAGACCCAGATAGTGGTCGTGGTCTTCTACGACTACGACATCAAAGAGACCGGGTTCTCGAAGTTTTTGCCCGAGGCGCCGAAAGAAGGGGAGCCCTACGTCAACGCGAACGGCCTCACCTTCATCTTCATCCAAGCACTGAAGGACATGCTGCCGAAATACTGCGGCAACATCGTGGACATCGACCGCGACAACCCCAAGGGAAGAAGGAGCAGCCTGCGTTACAACATCTTGAGCCGGGAGACCCTGAACGTCTTGAGCGAGGGAAGCGAAGACGCGTCCAAGGCGAACGACACCGACAAGCTGATAGAGTACAAGCATTTCATGAACGATTACATGTTTGATGAAAAGAAGTACGAAGAGCGGTTCAACAAGGCCTTCAAGCAATTGAGCGCCATCTATTACACCCGTGTGGCCGAAAACGGCAAGGTGCCTTCGATGGTCACCCTGTTCGAGCTTTATGATTACCGGGCGAAAGACATCCAGGGCAGCGGCGTGAAGGACAGCATAGCCGAAAGCTGGAACGATGTTGACAAGAACGATGTCACCCGCAACTTGCGGGTGCCGATAGGCAAGCACGAGCACGGCCTCATACACCTGGATCTGCACGAGAAGGCAGATGGCCCCCATATGCTGGTGGCGGGCACTACCGGATCGGGCAAGTCCGAGACCATCATCACCTACCTGATAGGCCTGTGCATGAAGTACTCGCCCTTGGAGCTGAACCTCATGTTGGTCGATATGAAAGGCGGCGGCTTCTCTGACCGCTTGGGCGGCCTGCCCCACTGCGTCGGGGCGGTGACCGATACCGCCGGAGAAGCGGAAGGGACCTCGGCTGCCTATATGCTGAAGCGCTTCCTGGAATCCCTCAACGCCGAAATCAAGCGGCGAAAGCTTTTGCTTTCTAGCCTGGGGGTCGATAACGTCGATTCCTACATAAGGGCACTACGGGTCATACGGGAGATAAAGGGGCTTGAGGGGAATCCCGGCAACCAGGCAAAGATTGAGAAGCTCACGAAGAAGCTCAATGAGAAACAGGTCGAGGCGCTTTCAAAGGATGCTCAGGAGATTGCGCCCCTTTCGCACCTTATACTGGTCGTGGACGAGTTCACTGAACTGAAAAGGTTCTCCAACGAAAGCAACGATGTCGATTTCATCGCCGAGATCACCACGATCGCCCGGGTGGGCAGAACCTTGGGCTTCCATATCGTGTTGGTCTCCCAGAACATCGAAGGGGCGATAACCGACGACATACGGGTGAACTCGAAAGCGAAGATATGCCTCAAGGTGGCCACCAAGCAGGCTTCCAAAGAGATGATCGACAGCCCGGTGGCCGCCGCGCCCACCATGCCCCTGAACGGCCGCGCCTACCTGCTGGTCGGGACAGGAACACGTTTTGAGTATTTCCAATCGGCCTATACGGGTGCCAACAAGAACCTCAACATCGAGCCTGCGGTTGCAGTCGCGCATATCCCGAACTCAGGGAAACACGACGAGGAATTCTACTTCTCGAAGAAAGACAACGAACGCGAAAGGAAGGCGAACGAGGGCATCAACGAACACGACACCCAGCTCCGCTATATCACCAACACGATCATCGAGATGAGCCAACAGACCGAGGCACCCTGTCAGATATTCCTGCCGCCGCTTCCTGGCAGCATATCCGACGAGACAGAATGGAGGGGTCTGCAATGGGCCTGAGCAAGATGCCTTGCACGCTGGGCGTGTTCGACATACCCATCATCCAGATGCAGCCTTCCTTTGTCGTGGATCTGCTGGATGCGAACATCGCGGTGTTCGGCTCATCGATGAGCGGGAAGACGACAACCCTTAAGACCTTGATAAACATACTGCACAAGCACTATGACGCAAGCCAGGAACAGGTGTTCATCCTTGACTTCGATGGTGCCCTGTTCGAATACCAGGAATTGCCGTTGGTCTCGGCGTACTTCGACAACTCGAACGAGGAATACGTGAAGCGCGTCTTCAAGATAATGGACAACATCCTGAAAGACAACATCAAGGAACTGAACGGCAAGAACTACCGCGATGCGCAGAACCAGCCGCCCCATACCACCTTCATCATCGACAACCTGAACGCCTTCATCGACGAATCGCGTTATATGGCCTATCAGGAGAAACTGGCCAAGCTTTGCCGCGATGGGCTTTCCAAAGGGATAACAGTTGTCGTGACGGCCGGCGAGACGAAGGGGATAGCTTCATACCTGAGCGCTTTCAAACAAAAGATAGCCTTCGAGATGCAAAGCGACAAATACCTTGACATCTTCACGGGCAGGGTGGGCATGATAGCGAACAACCCCGGCCATGGCTTCGCCAACGTCACGGTGAAGCCAGAAGGCATCACCGGGACCTTTAGGATGAACCTTCCCTATGAAGTGCAATGCACCCTTCCTTACCGGCAGGAAGGCGCACCAGGCGCGGCCGATACCGAAGCGGGCTTCTTCCAGAAGCTCAAGGAGAAATTCAAATATGAGGGCGGCACGTATGCCCGGTGTGTACGGAAGTACCTCACCTTTCCCAAGGAATTGACCCAGGACGATTTCGAGCGCTTGAAGCAGCACCCGAAGGAGGGGGCGAAGGGCCACAAGATGCCGGTGAGCGTGGGACTTGACTATGTAGACTTCTATCCGGTGACGGTGGATATGAAACAGGCGCGATTGATAGCCATCTACGGGAAGAAGGAGTTCGGCAAGACGAACCTGTTGAACTTGCTGATAGAAGGCATTGCACGGCAGGGCGCAGACACGCGTCTGGTGTTGTTCGACGACGGCCGCAACCAGCTCGAAGGCATCTATCAGACCTATAAGGAAACGCTTGACTGCACGATTATCAACCGCTTCGATGAGGTGACGCTGACTTTGACGGACGGCACGCAAAAACCAAGGAAGCTTTCCCCGCTGCAACAGTTCTATGTCTACCTGAATGAGAACTGCGTGAGCCTTGACAAGGCGAACTACCTGGCGGACATCTATGGGGTCAGCAAGGTGTCGGCAAAGGAATACATGGCCATACCCGATTGCAGCACCGCACCGGCACCCTTCACCGTGTTCGTCATACAGAGCAAGCTGGTCTACTTGAGCGCAAACGAGAACAAGCGTTTCATCAACAGCATACTGCCGGGGCTGCTTTCTGTTGCCGAGGAACGGGGATACCTCTTCATATTCTCGGATGTGCAAAAGATAAGCGATGGCGAACAGAACACCTTCTTCAACAACATGGCATCGGTCGCTTTCCTGCTTGACAACATTGCCGAGTTTGCGGGGGAACGCGGCCAAAAGACCATCTTCGGCAACATGGACACGAAGTCGTTGAAGGAAGATTACGCTCGATGTGAAAAAGGCGATGGGTATTTCTACGACATAGAGGCAGACAACCTCTTGAAGCTGAAGTTCATCAAACACTGAAAGGAAGTGAACCATGGCAGGCGGCGCATATATCTCAGCCGATATCGGCAAGATTGCCAAGTTCGAAAGCGATAGCGAAACAGCGATTGCCGAATTCAACGCCATCAAGTTGAAGTTCGAGGGAGTCAACTCGGGCCTTCTCGGCAAATGGAAGGGCAAGGGCGCCAACATGTACAAGCGGGAGACCGATCACATCCTGGAGAACATCGGCTCCATAGAAGACGTATTGAACAATCTGAACAATGGAATCGTGAAGGACATCAAGGAAGCCTACCTCAGCCTTGACGAAGCGCTGGACGAATTCAACAGGAACCCCCAGGCCGAAGAAGGCGCCACGGAATAAGCGGGGCTTCGTCCAGGGCGGCACCGAAGGGAAGGAAGCAAGGAATGGGGAAGCCCCCCCAAAGCCAAGGCAAGGGGCAAGCCCCTTGAATCTAAGGCAGGGGCAAGCACCTGAAGGGAAGGAGGCAACATGGCGGACATCATGATACGCGCAGACAAGGTGAGCTCGACCATCCAGAGGATAAGGGAAGCCCAGGAGGCGGCCCTCGCCTTCCGATCGGAGCTTGCCACGGTCAAGCGCAGTCTGCTCTCCGCGGAGGGCGACCTCTGCGGCGTCGAGGGCACCCTGGCTGCGCTGCGGGCGATGGCCGACGCCCAGGAGCGCAGGGCGGAGGACCTGGGTGCCCAGGCCGACAGGATAGAGGCCTTCG
>JAIRPR010000143.1 GCA_031256895.1 Coriobacteriaceae bacterium | reverse complement strand
CGATACCTGACCGAAAGCCAGGCTGAGACCCCCCACCAACAGCACAACGGCAATGAGGGCAGCCACAAAGGCAGTAGGCTTCAACCCGAATGGAAGGAATACCCGTGGTTTTGCCAGAGTAGGCATCCCCAGGGGTCTTTCCTCCTGCCTGCACGGCTCGCGGATGCCTTGTTCCAAAGTGCCGGGGATTGGCTTACCAAGCAGGGACTGAGTGGGCGGGGATTGGCCTTCCGGGGGGTGACTGGCCAAGGGATTGCCGGATTCAGGCATACCAGCCGTGGGGCGACTGGCTGCGAGGTTATCGGATTCAGGCATACCGGTCGAGGGGTGACTGGCTACGGAACTATCGGATTCGGGCATACCAGCCGTGGGGCGACTGGCTGCGGGGTTATCGGACATAGCTTCTTCTTTCTTTCTTCATGCCTGCCTCATCCTTGTCTCATGCCTGCCTCATGCCTACTTCGTGTTTGCTTCGTGTTTGCTTCGTGTTCGCTTCATACCTGCAGGGTTTCCGCTTATTCCCGCGAACAGCCAAGACAAGCCCAACACATGCGGCAAGCATCGCCCCTTGTGCAAGGATCTGTACGGTATCTTTCGCGCCTCTATCACCCGTTGGGGCAAGTCTGCCTTTTTGTCCCGCAGAGCCGTTGCCGGGCAGAGCGTTTCCTGCGGGCAGTCCTGCTGAACCGAGGCGCGCCATGGTATAGACGTTATAGGCTGACCGGGTATTCAAAAATCCCTGATAGGCTACCAAGGCTCGGAATCCCTGTTCAGTGGCCATATCAGCGTTGCCCGCCGAAAGGAAGCCCGTATAGTTGGCGTTGGCCAATGAAAGCAGGGCGGAAAGAGGCGTTGCCAAGACAGCTTGGCCGGTCGGGGCAGCCTGGCCGGCTGGAGCGATTGCAACCGTCCAATCTGCACCTTGGGGGTCTATCCCCATCGCGCAAAGCGCAATGATCACCATGGCGGTGGAATTCGCATCTGCCTGCGACCCCGAAGCGATGAGGGAAGCGAAGCCGCCATCGGCAAGCTGCAGCCCTCGTAAGGCCGCCAGTGCGTCATCAAGGGCTGCCTGCACGTCGGCGCGTGCGCGGTAAGGCGCCAAAGCTGCAACGACCATGGCCGTCAAGTCCGCATCGGCTGAACTGCCTGTCCAAGCAAAGCCACCATCGGCAAGTTGTGCCGCCAGGATGCTGTTCACCAGTTGGTCCTTGTCGGCCAGGGCACCCGCAGGAACTGCATAAGGCCCGCATTCATAGGCAAGCAGGCAGAACACTTGACCGGTAAGGAGCGAATGCGCGGCTTGCGTTCGGGATAGGCTTTCTATCAGGTTGTAACTGTTGCCGCCATACACCAGCGTGCTTGCGTCAATGTTGCAAGCAGTCAAGGCCAGAATGCTGCGCTGGAGGTCGGTAGGCCCAGGGCTGTTGAAAGAAGCCACTGCGTTGGCCGCAATCGCATCAAGGTTCACCCCGGCAGAAAGGTTGGCAGCCGCCAGATCCATCGCCTTCCAGTCATCTGTGGCTCCTGCATACGAGTAGGCGATATTCGCATACAATTCGGCAAAGCGAGCAGCATCGAAAGGGGCTGGCTCGGTGTTTCCGGGGGCAGTGCCCCCACCGTTGCCCGCCATTCCTGCCACGGTGCTGCCCGCGGCTGCGGCAGGCAGGGCGCCCCAATCGGGGTTCAGAGGGGTCTGCCAGCTTTCCCACACCAATTGGTATGTTTCGCCCGCTTGGAGTTCCAGGCTTGCCATCGTCTCTGAGCCCAGGTATGCGCTGCCGCTTACGTAAATCATCCAATAATAGGGGTCGGCGCCTTCCACCTTCATGCCGCCGCCATCGGTCACAGAATCGAGGTATCCCCAGATATTAAGCTGGTATTCCTGGATCTCGCCTTCGGTGATGGCAGCATCGAGCAGGTCTTGCAAGGTCGCATGGGGGTGGAAGGCATAAGTCGTATTGCCAATGACCAGCGGGGTTGCTGCCGGGCCAGCATCGGCAAGGATGACGAGCGTCACGACATCAAGGGCAGCGGGAGCGAAAGGTGCCGCCCTGTTTCCCTCATTCGCGTTTACCGTGCCCGCGGCTTCCCCATTCGAGCCTTGCTCGTCAACACCTTCTGCACCCGTGCCTTCCCCATTCGAGCCTTCTGCGCCCACAACTCCCGTGCCCGTGCCTTCTGCGCCCACCGTTTCTCCGCCTGCGACTCCCGCAGAGATGCCTGGCTCGGCGTCTTCCTGGGCTAAGGCATGAACGGGCACCGAGGCTGTTGCCAGAACAAACGTCAGCGATAAAAGTCCCAGGATCTTTCCCGTGGTGCCTCTTGTGGCTTCCTTGCCTGCCCTTTTCTCTCTTGTCTTCAAAACGTATCCTTCCTATCAGGGCATTTACTTACAAACAAGAAAAGACGGTGCAGAAACAAAAAGCCGCGCACCCAAAAGGGTACGCAGCCCGTATTCGCCACGCATAAGCTGAAAAGCTGAAGGCAGAGGCCTTCGACCCTTCAGGCCGTGCTTGCGGTAACTCGCCGCTCGCACGTACACATTTCTTGGGGAGTGTTCTGACTGAACGACCCGCAGGCCATATCACAGTGGCGGTACCGCGCAGGAATCACACCTGGCTTCCCTCTATCCAAGACGTCTTTCTCTTGCCGCATATTATACACTCCCCCGAGCCATCCGTGCCCGGAAATAAGAAAGAAGCTGACCAGATGTCAAGAAGGGTTACCCCTTGACGCCAACAGCGGTGTAACGGGGGTTACTGAGAGGGACAGCTGCCATTCATGGTCCTCCTGTCGTTGCAAGCCATCCCCGATAGGGGCGTGCGCTTACGAGATATGGCCGAGGAAGTCCTTCGTGCGTTCAGAGCGGGGGTTGTCGAAGACGTCTTCCGGCGATCCCTGCTCAACAATGACTCCCCCATCCATGAATATCACCCGATCTGCGACTTCACGGGCAAAGCCCATCTCATGGGTGACCACCATCATGGTCATACCGGCCTTGGCCAAGCCCTTCATGACATCGAGCACTCCCCGTACCAGTTCGGGGTCAAGGGCGCTGGTTGCCTCATCGAAGAGCATCACAAAGGGGTCCATCGCCAAGGCGCGTGCAATAGCCACCCTTTGTTGTTGGCCGCCAGACAGCTGTGCAGGATAGAAGTCCACACGGTCGCCCAGCCCGACCCGTTCAAGCTGATCGATAGCGATGCGTTCTGCTGCCTCTTTGGAGCGGCGCTTCACCTTGCGTTGTGCCAGCATCACGTTCTTCTTGGCTGTAAGGTGGGGAAATAGGTTGAAGCTCTGGAACACCATGCCGATGTGTTCCCGCACCATGTTGATCTTCGCCTTCTTGGCAATGATGTCTTCACCCTGGAACAGGATGTGCCCTCCTGTTGGCCGCTCTAGCAGGTTCACGCATCGCAGCAGGGTCGATTTCCCTGACCCAGAAGGGCCAAGGATGACTACGACCTCCCCGCGTTGTATGTCAAGGTCGATGCCGCGCAGCACGTGGTTATCGCCGAAGCTCTTCTTGAGGTCGATGATGCTCAGGATTGTTTCGCTACTCACGGGCATAGGACTCCTCTTCATTGGTGCCCTTGAGCAGCACTTCAGTAGCTTCGCCTTCTTCTTCGGCCAATCCTGATGGAGCCGATACCTCTGCCGCTGCGCCGTTTGCCGCCTCTTCCGTTGGCAAGACTTGGGGCATCGTGCTTTGAGGCTTCGTCTCGACAAGCGTTGTACCGAAAACCTTCAGGGCTTTAGGCTTCGATGCAAAGAAGCCGCGCAACTTCCCGCTGTTCCTCTTCTTCACTGTACCCGCCTGGCGTTCTGCCATCCTTTCCTCCACCGTGTTGATGAACTTGGTCAAAGGCAAGGTCACCACCAGATAGAAGCCTGCAGCCACGATGTAGGGAGTCACGTTGCCCGTGGCAGCAGTGATGGTCTTCGAGAACATCATGATCTCACTGACACCCACCGCCGCAAGCAGCGAGGTATCCTTGTACATTAAGATGAACTCCGAGGTCATCGTGGGAATGACGCGCCGGATTGTCTGCGGGATGATAACCGAGAACATGGTTTGCGGCCCGGACATGCCCAAGGATCGCGCCGCTTCGAACTGCCCCTTGTTGATAGATTGGATTCCCGCACGGAATATCTCGGCAAGATAGGCGGCTGAGTTCATCATGAGCACGCAGATGCCCAAGGTGAAGTTGTCCAAGGTTATCCCCAACAGGGGCAGGCCGAAGAAGGCGATATAGATTTGAAGGAACAGCGGCGTGCCACGCACTATGTTGATATAAAGGCTCCCGATGCCCCGCAGCAGCCGGTTCTTCGACATACGCAGGAACGACCAGGCTAAACCCAGCGGTATCGCTAAGGGGAAGCTGACGACCACCAGAGCCAATGCCAAAAGCCACCCTTCGAACACCACCGGGGCGGATATGACCGCAATCTGGGGGTCCAGGAACAGATGCAGGAACTTGTTGGAGTTCCAAGCCTGCACCCAAGACTGCTGTCCCAACCAGGAAGCCATCTGCTCGACCGCAGTCAACCCTATCACCGTGATAGGCTCGATCTCGGCTGAAGGGCTAGCCGAAAGCCCTTCCGTCTTTCCGGTCAAGGTGGTGTAGCTTCCCGCAAAACCGTAGGAACCGCCATCACCTGGAAAAGACAGGCTATTGACCTCGATCATTACCAAGGCGCCTTCAGGTGTTCCTTGGGGGAAGGCTATCTTGACGCCCACGGGGCCTTGGAGCTCGACCCGAGACTCGACATCCAGGCGTTCAAGTCCTGCAAGCACGGTCACGCCGACCTCCTCCACCGGGAAGCTCGATCCTTCCGGAAGCTGCAAGACCAGCTCCGTGATGGATTCGCGCGGATCCGACTGACCCTGGAAGGTGAGGCGCGTGGGAGTTCCGCCCATGATGTTGTTTCCGCCATCCTGGTTCGACCTGGCACTCCATCGGACGACCTCAAGGGCATCTGCCTGAACCGTGCAGGCACCGACAACCAGGATTGCCGCGATGCACACCAGCACCGCGGCAATCGGCAATCTGTCTCTCAAGTGGCTTTGCTTCACGTAGTTCACAAGCAGGCGCTCATTGCAGGCAGGCTTTGCCCATCAAAGCACATCGCTTTCGGCTTAGCCGAACCATTTCTTGTACAGCTCGTCATATTTTCCGTTCTGCTTGACGGTGGCAAGCGCCTTATCGAGGGCTTTGGTGAGTTCCGGGTTGTCTTTGCTCACCGCGATGCCATATTGCTCGCCGGTGGGAATCTCCTCGATGACATAGGCGTCCTTATAGGCGTTCTTGACATAGTATTGGGCAACGGGAAGATCGACCGCTACTGCTTCTATCTGTCCGGCCTGCAATGCGGCAAAGACGGCGGTCATTTCGTCATAGGCGACGACATCGGCGCCCTTTATGTTCTCGGCAGCCCAATCGTAGCCCGTCGTGCCTGATTGCGCACCGATCTTCTTGCCTGCAAGGTCAGATGCCTTCTTATAGCTGGAATCCTTCATGACCACGATGCCCTGGTTCGAATCGCAATAGGGCTGCGTGAAATCGACTTCCTTCTTGCGTGCCTCGGTGATTGTGAAGGAAGAGACCCCTACATCGGCCTTGCCACCTGCGGTGATCATCGGAAGGATGGTGTCGTACTTCACAGATGGCAGGTAGTTGCACTCAAGGCCCATCTCGGCGCAGAGCAGTTCGGTAAGATCGATGGCAAAGCCAACCGCCTTGCCGTTTTCCAGGTTCTCGAAGGGCGGGAAGTCCAGCGATGCAGCCACGGTGAGCTTTCCTTCGGTTATCAGGCTGTAACCAGCTCCATCAGACGATCCTGACCCACCAGAAGTGCCCGAGGGGGCACCGTTGCCGCAGCCGGCCAAAGCGACCACGAAAGCAAGGAGCCCTCCACACAACAGGGCTGCAAGCTTGTTCCTTGTCTTATAATTCTTCATCATTCACTCCGTTCCGTCGCTCCTTGCGACTCAGCTTCCTTAAGGGGGCATCCTTGGGGCATCCATGCCCCGAACTCGGATACCTCCGTTGTTCCCTCTTCCTTGTCAAACATTACAAACCGCGCAGCCGCGAAACCGTGATGGGTGCAGCCAAAAGGGATGCAGGCCCGGGCTGCGGCTTGAAAACCCTTAAAGTGTATACGATATCGATCCAAAATACTAAAGTGGCTGAAATTTCCTGACACGCAAAGCCAATTCCTAAGTGAATCTTGCTACCTGT
>JAIRPR010000088.1 GCA_031256895.1 Coriobacteriaceae bacterium | reverse complement strand
CACTACGACGTGTACTACCGGGTGCACGCCGAGAACTTCGGCTGGCTCGGCTGGGCGAAGGACGGCCTTTCCGCAGGCACCGCAGGCTATGCGTACCGCCTGGAGGCCGTGCAGGTGGTCATCGTCCCCAAGAACGAATGGGCCCCTGGCGTGGGAGAAGGAGCCTTCTTCCAGCGCTAGGAGGCGCCGCATGACCGAGGCGCCCCTCCAAGGGTAGCCTCGAACGGGCACTGAAAAGGCCCGCAGCCGCCGACAAAGCGGTTGCGGGCCTTCCTTTGCGGCCTCGCATCTTCGTCGCGTCAGTGCCGCATTTTTGGTTGCCTGTCACTCCTCGCACCGCACCCCGCACGTCTAAGAAACGGTTCAAGTCCTGCCTAAAGCCCCGAGGGATCAATCCGATGAGATGCGAAAACCTGCCATGAGATCCCCAAGGAGCCAGCCGAGAATACACAACTCTCGAACTATAGTGACAGCCGGTCGATCCAGTCGTTTACCTCGACGACCGCCTCTCCCAAGGTCAGCTTGACTCCAGCAGATGCCGCAGCCTGCTTGTAGTTGGGTTTGAGGGCATCGAGCCCGTCGTTCAACTTTGCCATCGGCTCAGCCATTCCTTGCTGCCAGTTCTCTTTCAAGCCATCTCGGCTCGTCGGATACGAGCATCCCGCGCTTCGTGCCGCGATCGATCGCCTGCTCTACCAAATAGGTCGGCACACCGGATGCGATGCACTGGGATATAGCAGTCGGCAGCGTAACTGTCGGGATTCCCTCCCACCAGCCGACCTGATTGAAATCGAGATCCTGGTGGTGCAGCTGGTAGCTTTCGCCACCGATGCGTTTGATCCTGTGCTTCTTGGCAACCGTGATGTGTATTGCCGTCGGATTGATGTCGCATACCTCATAGACATCCAACACCGTATCATGACTGAGCACCGCCTCGGGGACCCCCGTCCAAAGCACCGCCAGCATGTAGCGGTCGTAGTGCGAATAGGGAACCTGCGGGACGCGGTAGATGCCGTAGCAGACACGCTCAAGCCTCGCACGTTTCACCAGCATGGAGAGGGATGCCTGGGTCACGCCCGCACCCAGCGCCTGATGCGTCGTCACGAACCCATATTGCTCCAGGGCGATGCTCCGCAATACGTCTATATTCGTCGCTATCTCTTTCATGCAAACACCTTAACATATTGTGAATGTATTTGCACAATTAAAACTCACTCGCTGCTTGATGGACTAATGACTGAGGTAGGGGGGTGCGGTTATTTTGGAAATTATCCGTTCTTAAAACGATATAGGGTAAGAAGCGGCAATGGCTACCGCAGGCACGCAGCACTTGACAACGGCATCTAAGCCAACATCGAAACGTTTGCACGCAGAATGGTTTTGTGCATCTGGAATAAGGAAAGCGATGAAGCATGCAGGAAGGACTGCGGCCGACGAAGCTTCACCAACCTTCACCAACCTTCACCAAGCTTCACCAAGCTTCACCAAGCTTCATTCATCTTCACCAACCTTCACCAACCTTCACCAACCTTCACCAAGCTGTGGTCCTCCTGTGAAGGAAGCTTTGTGATAGGGGTGTACGACTGCAATTCGTTGCATAATATAGGCGTTCTGTAGCAGATTGCTGAATAAGTGGGGTTACTTTACAGGAGTCTGTGGAGGAACATGCAGTGCGGACGGTAGTCCTTCCTTGCATTTGGCAGCAAAAAGCGCACCATGAACTCTTGGAGGAACTCTTGGGGAATCGCGCAGAAGCCGCAAGGTCAAGCGTGTTTTGTGAGTGAAAGTTTGTTCGCTAGACGTGGGGGAATGGCTCTCGTGTGCGAGGAAAGAGCTGTTAAAAAGAGGGAGGTTTTATGTTGCGGTTTGAGAAGAACATCGCAACGGCATTGCGCAAGGCGGTGTCCGTCATCCTTGTGGTGACGCTGGCATGCCTGCTGGTGCCTGTTGCCCCGCGTACGGCATACGCGGATCCCCCCGATCCCATCGACAACCCGGCAGGTGCCTTGCTGCCAGGGGCAGAAGAGGGTCTGATTGCCGAAGGGGGTGATACCGAAGGAACCGCGATGCCAGGGAATGAAGCTGGGGAAGGCGATGTTGATGCCCAGGACGACCTAGCCGTGCCGACTGCTGGAAGCCTGCCCGATGAAGGCGCCCAGATCGGCACCTTTGACACCCCCCTGGTGCCGAGCGCCTTGACCGATGCCGAATACATCGCGAAAGCAAACGAATGGCGCGAGGAAATGAGCGCGGCACGGGACAGGCTGCAACGCCTGGCCAGTACCGCAGCGTTACTGGGTGCCACGAACAACAACCTGAACGCGGGAATTGACAAGGCGAACGAGTTCTTAGACTTCTATGACGACATCTGGAACAACGGCAGACCTAAGGTGACCTATGATCTTCTGGATGAGTTGCGAACAAAGGGCTATTACGTTGTTTCTATAGCAGGTCAGCCAGCTTACACCAGTGATGTTATGCTTTTGATCGCTGGATCATCGTCTGATACGGCATCCATAACACTTTCACAAGCTATAGAAGGAGACTCCCTATCTGGAGTCAATTTGCCATCGCCCCTGAAAACCTTACACGACGAGTTCATGGCTGAATACAACAGGCGCAGTGTCGAGATAGCCGAGCTCATGGATTTGACGGATGCCGTTTCGGCGCTCCGCAGCTTCGTGGAGGCAACCGACTACAGCACGTTGACTTCGGCAGCCGCTATCGTATCCTATGTCAATGAACTGAGCACACGGTATACCGCTGTCGATACGGCTCTTGCCGGTTTGGCAACCATTCAGCCCGGCAGCCCGGCAGCCGGCATCGTCACCGATGCCTTAGCAGGAATTTCCGGCTTCACGGGGGACGTGACCGGCTATCTTGCGAAAATCGAGGCACGGATCGATGCAGAGCTCGACATCATCAAGAACAACGAGCTCAAGGCCATCGTGAAGGGAGCCCTTGGCGATGCCTTCGACAAGATAGAGTCAAAGCTCACGAATATCTTGAGCAACCCCACTCTTGACCAGGTTATAGCCTATTCGGCTGAGGTCAAGAAAACCATAGGTACCATCGCAGGCATTGCCGGGAACATCCAAAACCTCATCAACACACCTGGTTTAAGCGGCGATGTCCAGGTTGTCAGGGATGCGCTTGTAGCAGAGCTTGACAACCTGCGCGACTATGTCAATGACTTTGTGGCGGGTGATTCTTCAAGCATCATCAACCGCATTGACGCGCTGCTGGGGTCGGTAAAGAACCAATTGACGACCCCCACCCTGAACGAGCTGATGGGCATTTACAACCAGCTGGGCAACCTGTGGCGTGATGCCATCGTTGCCGCAGTGAACAACTACGATGCCATCAAGGCAGCAATCGACAGTCTGCCCCCGTTCCTCATCGAGCGGACGGGCAATCCAGCGGCGCACCTGACCAAGGCCGCCAACACCACCTCCTTCGAGGAACAGGCTTATGCGCCTACGGTGGCCGCTGTGGCAGCGAAAATCAACCAAGTCCTTGCTGATCAGGGCTTGTCCTACCGGATAAACTACAATCTGATGCCCATAACCCCGGTGGACGATGCGCCCCTGCCCGCAGGCTTCACCTTCGCAAACGGAACCCTGACCGCGGATGCTTCCCTGTTCGCTTGGACTCCAGCTGATGGCTTCTCCGGCGGACAGATAGCCACGACGCGCGATTACACCGTGAAGGTGCAGCTGCTCACCGGCATCACCGAGCTGGATGAGCTTTTGGCAGCCCAAGGCATCCCCAACCTGAAGACCAGGACCTTCACCATAACCCTGGATCTTGACATGCCCACTATAACCGTGGCCTTCGACCCGACCGCCACCTACAGCGGCACCGCCAGCCTGCAGGGCGGCTCCTTCACCTACGGGCAGACGCCCGCCGGCCTCGGCGCCGACTATGCCTTGGCCGAGACGGGCTACGTGTTCGAGGGCTGGTTCTACGACGCCACCACGGCCCAGGGCGGCTGGAGCCTCAAGGTGTTCAACGCCGACGGGACCTTCGCCCTCGGCGGCGCCCAGGCCGGCTGGTTCTTCCAGGGCGGCGCCAACGTCACCCTGACCGCCCACTGGTCGCCCGCCACCATAACCGTTGCCTTCGACCCGACCGCCACCTACAGCGGCACCGCCAGCCTGCAGGGCGGCTCCTTCACCTACGGGCAGACGCCCGCCGACCTCGGCGCTGACTATGCCTTGGCCGAGACGGGCTACGTGTTCGAGGGCTGGTTCTACGACGCCACCACGGCCCAGGGCGGCTGGAGCCTCAAGGTGTTCAACGCCGACGGGACCTTCG
>JAIRPR010000033.1 GCA_031256895.1 Coriobacteriaceae bacterium | reverse complement strand
GGGAAAATGGACAGATGAACCGTCCCTGTGTCCCGCTGGGCCGCCCCTGTGCCGCCTGCCACCAACCGCCCCTGAGCCCTGAGACCGCCTGCCGCCTGTCCGCTTTCCCGTCGGGCGATGCGGGTTATTCGTCCTTTTGGGAACAGAGCAGCAGCACGCCTGAGATCAGGTTGACGAACAGCAGGGTGCAGACCCCGAAAGCAACCGTGTTGCGCTTGGTCCCCTTGTAGATGCCCCACGAGATGACCGTCATCGGCACCATCCAGATAAGCGGGACGAGCAGGATGCCGACCGAGATCGTGCTTACCAGGCTGAACACAAAGGCAATCAGCTTGAGCGAGTCGTCGGTGCCCTGTTGGGGGCGGGCAGCCTGTCCATAGTAGGGGGTTTGGGGAGGGTACGGGGCATGATCCTGTCCCATGAAGGCGGAGGCTTCGGTGTATTGGTCGGTCCAGAAATTCCCGTCCCAGTAACGCAACTGAGCCGTGTTTCCTGCAGGATCGGGATACCAGCCTGCTTGTGGCATCATAGGTGCTACCTCTTTCAAATCGCCCGATGGCCGGGAAGTGGGAACGGGGGGGCTTCAACAATGCCCTTAGCGTAATTCAGGCCTTCCACCCGTCCTTGTCGAACTGGTGCGGGCGATAGGACTTGAACCTACACGGGTTTCCCCACCAGGACCTAAACCTGGCGCGTCTGCCAATTCCGCCACGCCCGCAGCCGTTGGTGTGCGCCAAGGTGCTTCTCGCGGTGTAGGGCAGCCTCTGGAACACAGAATCAATCATACCAGAGTTCCCCTGTCTTTGAGGACGACTTCCAAGAAACGCCCAGTATCAGCAGAATGCCTGCTCAGGTTCACGGGTCAACCCGTTGCTCCCGTCTGCGCGCCATCCTGTGAAAACACCCTGCCCCCCCTTGCCTCCCGTCGATCGGACAGAGGAACATGCAGGTGGAACACCTCCTCCTGACTGGCCGGTGCACAATTGCGAATGCAGCCCTGCCCAACACCTGCCTCTTGCCCGTTACAGGGTGTCGGAAGGCTGGACCCGTGGTATGATACACGCATCAGCAATTCAGAACTCGAAAAGGAGTACCGATGGACAGCTTGAAGAAGATCCTGCGCTCTTGGAACGACATCAACCTGATTGTACGCATCCTGGCGGGGCTCGTCCTGGGCATCGTGTTGGGCATGTTGGCACCTGGCCTTGACCTCATAAGCCTGCTGGGCAGCCTTTTTGTGGCAGCGCTCAAGGCGGTCGCCCCCATACTTGTGTTCTTCCTGGTCATCAGTGCACTCGCCAACACCAGGACCGATGGCTCGATGAAATCGGTCATCTTGCTGTATGCAGTCTCGACACTGACAGCCTCTTTGGTGGCCGTCCTGGCAAGCTTCCTCTTCCCCACTCCCCTTACCCTGGCCGCCCCCCCGGAAAGCGCCCTTGCATCGCCAAGCGGCATCGGTGACGTCCTTCAGGCGCTTATCATGAACATCGTGTCCAATCCGGTGGGCGCGCTCATGAACGCGAACTATATAGGCATCCTTGCCTGGGCGGTCGTGTTGGGCATCGCCTTGCGCGCCGCAACCGAGGGCACACGGGCAGTCCTCACCAACATTGCTGAAGCGGTCTCCAAGGTGGTGCGCTGGGTCATCGCAGCAGCCCCCTTCGGGATACTCGGCCTTGTGTACACCTCGGTCTCGACGAGCGGCCTTGAGATCTTCACCGAATATGGGCGGCTCTTGCTGGTGCTGGTAGGCTCCATGCTGTTCATCGCGCTGGTGACAAACCCGCTCATGGTGTTCTTGAGCATCCGCAAGAACCCTTACCCCCTGGTGCTGCGCTGCCTGCGCGACAGCGGCATCACGGCCTTCTTCACCCGCAGCTCCGCCGCGAACATACCCATCAACATGGAGCTCTGCCGCAACCTTGGCCTCAACAAGGACAGCTATTCGGTGTCCATCCCCCTTGGCGCGACCATCAATATGGCCGGAGCGGCCGTGACCATCGCTGTCATGGCCATGGCTGCGGCACATACCCTGGGGATAGCCATCGACCCTCTGACGGCGGTGCTCCTGTGCGTCCTGGCAGCCGTTTCGGCAGCGGGAGCTTCGGGGGTTGCGGGAGGATCCCTCCTGCTCATCCCCTTGGCCTGTTCCTTGTTCGGCATCCCCAATGACATCGCCATGCAGGTGGTCGCAATCGGTTTCATCATCGGCGTCGTCCAAGACTCGTTCGAGACCGCCCTGAACTCGTCTTCCGACGTGCTGTTCACCACCACAGCAGAACTGGGGAACAGGCGCAAGGCAGGCATAAGCCTTGGCCTGGAAGGGGTGCTCACGGGAAAGGGGACCTCGGGAAAAGGGACTTCGGGAAAGGACGCCCCGGGAAAGGGCGGCACGCGATAGTGCGGCTCGGGAAAAGCATGGTTTAAGAACATGGCGAAGAGCACCTACATCGCCCATTACCGTTCCCCCGCGAACGAGGCGCCTACGAAGGGCTTCTTCGAGTTCGAGAGCGCTTATCGCGCCTCTTCCAAACAGAACGCCCATGATGCCCGCGTCAGGATGCTTGAGACCTTCGGGAAGCAAGCCGTTTCGTGGGTCATCGACGACGTGCAACTCAAGCAGAAGAAGGCCCCCGTCTGTACCGAGCAGCTTGAGATGGACTTCCGTACCCCGAAAGCCCCCCGCAAGAGCCCGAAACCGAAGAAGTATTGGTAGCCCGGCCGCCCGCGAACGCGCCGAATCGCACGGTACGGGCCCGCAAGAGCCCGAAACCGAAGAAGCATTGGTAGCTTGTCGGCAAGAGGCGCAAGGCTCGGTCCGTCATGCAACCTGCGACGGGTGGGCGGTTATTCCTCTGCCCTTTGTTGCATTTCTTCCCTCTTGCCTTACAATAGCCTTAAGCAAGCATCGGGCTTCGCCAGAGCCAAGGCCACTGCATGCAGCCATACCCGGCATGCTGGCATAGCACGATGCAGCATGGTTCCAGGGAGCGGTGCGGACCTGTCAAGGGCAGGCCAGGGCGCTGCCTGCAAGCATGAGATGAGCTGTGCGGTTGAACAAGAGGAAAAGGAGGCATTCACGATGGAGCCTGACATGCAGGAAGTGGCGGGGCGTATCCGTGCCTTGCGCGAGGACCTGGGACTGGACATTGCCGAGATGGCGCAGGCGACCGGTCGCAGCACCGAGGAATACGGGCAGCAGGAGAGCGGGCAAGTGGACCTTTCCTTCACCTTCCTCTACAAATGCGCAAAGAAGCTTGGCGTTGATGTGATAGAGCTTCTGACCGGCGAAAGCCCGCATT
>JAIRPR010000187.1 GCA_031256895.1 Coriobacteriaceae bacterium | reverse complement strand
CCAACAACTTTCATAACCGGTGCGCAGGGCAACAAGACCTTGGTCATCTATTCTTTGGGGAACTTCCTTTCCGCACAGGACGAGCCGCCGCAGATGTTAGGGGAAATGGCGCGATGGGCCATCGAATTCGACAGGGCATCAAAGCAGGTGGAATTTAAGGATGTCGAGATCTGGCCGACGGTGACCCAGATCTATCCCGGTTACAGCGGCTTTTCGGTCTATTTGCTGAAGGACTACACCGACGAGCTTGCGGCTGCCCACATGCTTTATCGTCAAGGCCTCTCACGGCAATACCTTATCGATCTAGCCGTTGATGTTTTTGGCAGCGGCTTTCCCTTGAGATACTGAGAAAGTGGTATCATGACACCTGTTGGCAGGTTTTCGGAAAAGGAGAGAGAGGAATCCCATGAGAGCCCTACCCTCGAACCAGTTGGACCCGAAGATAAAAAGCGTATGGCGCATCAATGATGCCATCTGGCTGACCGTTGCGTTCATATGCTGCTTTGTGCCCATCCTTGCGATATCCTTCACGGTGCTGGGTGCCTGGGGTATCTGGGTGTGTGCATTGGCGGTGCTCCTGTACGTGGTTGCCCTGATCGTGTGGCTTATCATTCTGCCGCCGGTCAGGTACCTGCGCTGGCGTTATGAGCTTTCTCACGATTATCTGGACATTGCTTTGGGCATCATTTGGCGCAAACGCTATATCATCCCCTTTATCCGCGTCCAGAACACTGATACCCGACAAGGGCCCATCCTGAGGGCTTTCGGGCTTTCCAGTGTAACGGTGGCAACCGCAGCCGGGGTGCATGAGATTCCCGGCCTGAGGGTCGAAGTGGCTGAGCAACTGCGCGACAAGGCCGCCGAGCTTGCACGCCTTGCCCAAGAGGACGTATAGCCATGTCCGCGCAAGAGAACCCATCACAGCCGCAGCAACCGTACCCGCAGTCGGTTCCGTTCCCGGCGCAACAGTACCCGCTGCAACAGCCGCAACAGCCGTACCCGCAACAGCCGTACCCGCAGTCGGTTCCGGTCCCACCGCAACAGCCGCAAGGCTACCCATCACAATACCCCCTTCAACAGCCCTATGCTCCACAACAGGGCTACCCCCAGCAGCCCCAGCAGCCTCCGTATCCGCAGCAACACCCATATCCCCCGCAGCAACCATACCCGCAACAGCAACCATACCCCCCGCAACAACCATACCCCCAACCGCCGTATCCCCCGCAACAGCAGCCGTACCCCCAACCGCCGTACCCGCAGCAGCTCTCGGCGCAGCAGGGCTATCCTCAGCCACAGCAGTCATCTTTGGTCATGGCACCGCCCGACACAAAGAAGAAGGTCCATAATAGCTACGTTTGGATGAAGCTTGTCCAAGTGGCGCTCTCAATCGTTCTTGTGGTCGTCGTTTCCGTTCTTCCGATAGTCATGAGTGGTGATATGAAGGCCGATGTGGGGACCGTTGGCATTGGAGTGACCGTATCGTTGCTCTTCATGGTGCCGACTCTTGCGGTTTCTGCTCTCGTCTTGTATCTGTCCTACAAGCACCTCTCTTACGAGATAGGCGAAAAGGAATTCAGCCTTTATTCCGGCGTCTTCAACAAGAAGAAGGCACACGTGCCTTATCAGCGCATCCAATCGGTCAACCAGCAGGCTTCGCTCATGCAGCGCATCTTCGGCATCTGCACGGTGCATATCGATACTGCTGGGGGCTCTTCAAACAAGGCGGTGGTAGTGCCCTTCCTGCAGAACTCCGAAGCCGAACGGCTCCGTGCCGAGCTGTTCGCGCGCAAGCAGGTGGTTATGGGCGGATCGGTGTACGGAACACCGGGTGTGACCGGCAGCGCAGCTGTGGCAGCTGCGCCCTATGGCCAAGTGTCAGCCTATGGCCAAGCGTCAGCCTATGGACAAGTGCCATCCCCCGGATACAATGTGTTGGATGCACCCGCAGAGATAATGGGCGGGATGAGGGGAGTGTTCGGTGGTACGCAGATAGATACCGGCCAGGTCAGCTATGAGTACGGGCTTAAGAACAAAGAGCTTTTGCTGACCGGGCTTTCCAACAGCACGGGATTCATGGTTGTGGCCTTTACCATCATCGGGACCATAGTGGGCTTCGTAGCAACCTTGACGGGCGTTGATTCGCGCCTTTACGAATGGGGGATGGGCATCTTCTCGCGAGCCTTTGCTGGACAGCTGATATGGTTCGGCATCCTGATGTTGGTAGGCATAGTGCTTGTCGTCTGGATTGCTTCCATCATCGGCACCTGTTTTTCCTATGGCGGCTTCCGGGCTGCCAGGAGGGCAAACCGCGTCGAGGTCGAATACGGGCTTTTGCAGCATCGGTTCCAGGGCGTGGATGTCGACCGCATCCAGTCGGTCATCATCAAGCAGGGCTTTATCCGTCGCTTGATAGGCTACGGAGAGCTTTCGCTTGGCAAGGTCGAGGCACGCGTGAACAATGAAGAACAAGGGCAGACCTTCAACCTGGTTGTTCATCCCTTCATCAAGATGAGCAAAGTGCCGGGGGTTTTAGCAGGGTTGATCCCGGAATTCGCGGACGTACCCTCACTCCTTACGCCGCTGCCGCGCGTCTCGCTGAGACGTGCCCTGATCCGGCGCTGCGTGGTGCAGGGGTCGGGGTTCTGGCTGGCTGTCATGGTCACCTTTGCCTACCTTGCCATCAGGCTGGCAGCTCCTGAACTGTTCGTGAGGTCTTACTTCCCTATCGATGCCATAGCCCAAGCAGCCTATGTCTTGTGTGCGCTTATCGCAGTGCTCGAAGCGGTGAACGCCGTTATGTGGTCGCGTCATTCGGGCTTTGCCTATAACCACCGCTTCATGCAGGTAGTCAATGCCGGCTTTTCGGTGACGAAGGTCAGCTTCCCCCGGAAAAAGATACAATATGCCTACACAAGGTCAAATCCTTTTCAGCGTGCCTCACAGGTTGCCACCATCAACATACGCACGGCAGCCGGTATCGGCGGCACCACTTTGCATTTGGTTGATGTTCGTGAAGATGATGCCGAAAAATGGCTTGACTGGGTCCTTCCCCGCAAAGCTGTGTTACAGTAAGCGTTGTTGCCGTAAGCTATGCCAAGGCAACAGGTGGTCTGTGCAAGGGTATGATGAGGTGCAGGACAGTGAGAAAAAATGAAAACGGTTGAACCAAGCAACAAGCCCCTTGAGGGCAGTGCCTCAAAAGGGGTGCCGCGCATCGACGATCCAAAGGAATGGACTGTTCCTGCAGAGGGACGTGCCTGGACTCCATCGCAATTCAAGCCGCGCGACTACGCCCGTGCCAAGGCTTTATCAAAAGAGCCGGCCAACACTTCGGCGAACGAGGCGCAGAAGGCACGCAAAGTGCGTGAATACACGCTCGGGGAAGAAATTGCGAATTCCATAACCCACGGCCTGGGGGCGCTTCTTGCCTTTGCTGCCCTTCCGATACTCATTGTGATGGCCGTCGGCAAGGGTGGCGGGGTCTTCCTCTTTGCCGCTTTGGTGTATGGCATCACCATGGTATTGGAGTACACGATGTCCACCCTGTATCATGCCATTGCGGTCGAAAAGGCGAAGAAAGTGTTCAAGGTGCTCGACCACAGCTGCATCTACCTCTTCATAGCGGGCACCTATCTGCCGTTCTGTCTGATCACCCTCGGTGAAGCGGGAGGCATATGGCTGGGCGTCTTCGTGTGGGCGGTGGCATTGGCGGGTGTTGCCTGTGAGGCTTTCTGGGTGTTTCGCCCCCGTTGGGTGTCTGCGGCCTTATATCTGTTGTTGGGGTGGAGCATCATCTGGTTCTTACCGACGCTGATATCGCTTCTGTCTCTGCCCGGCCTCTGGCTTTTGTTGGCGGGAGGCCTGTGCTATACCATAGGCTGTGTGTTCTACATCCTGAAGAAGGTCCCCTACATGCATTCCTTGTTCCACGTGTGGGTGCTTGCCGGCAGTGTGTGTCACTTTTTGGCCATAGCACTCTACATATTGTAGGAACACCTGATGAAAAGCAGAGTAATGAGGCAGTGATAAAGATGGGCATCTCCGATCTGTTCAACCGGCACTTCAAAAAGAGCCAGGGCATGTCCGAGGATCAAATCAAGTATCTGGTGACTGACGCACCGGAACTCGAGGACGCTGAGAAGCGCATGATCCACGAGATAATAGACCTGGGCGATACCACGGTTCGCGAGATCATGACCCCCCGGGTGGACATGATGTTCGTCGAGGACACCGAGACTGTGCGGGCAGCCATAGAACGAATGCGCGGCACCGGCTATTCGCGGCTTCCGGTCTTTCATGAGGATTACGACCGCATCGTAGGCATAGCCCACATCAAGGACCTGGTGTCGCCCTTGTTGGAGGGAAAGGAAGAGGAAGCGGTCGGAAGATACGCGTTCGAAGCCTTTTTTGTGCCTGAGACCAAGGGTATATATCCGCTTCTCTCCGAGATGCAAACAAATCGGCAACAAATGGCCATTGTGGTGGATGAGTATGGGGGCACTGATGGTTTAATTACGGTTGAAGATATCATCGAGGAGATCGTGGGAGAGATTGTTGACGAGACCGATTCCGATGATGCCTACATCACAGCGCTCACTGAAGATGAATGGCTCACGGACGGACGTTACCCCTGCGAAGATGCAGCAGCGCTTGGATGGCCGGTCGCAGTCTCGAACGAATATGAGACCATTGCAGGTTGGCTTATGGACATCCTGGATTTCGTTCCTCAAGTGGGTGCCGAGTTCACGCTTTCGGGTTTCAGCTTCAAGGTCCAATCGATGAGGCGCCACCGTATCTCGGTCATACGCGTGAAGCGCTTGGCGCCTTGCCCGGATATGCAAGAACCAGGGATGCAGGAGCCAGGAAACCAAGAAAGGCCGGCATAGGGCGAAGGGCGACCCTTCAGGAGGGAGGCACCTTCGGCTTGGACGGCCTTGTGTGAGGATTGCCGAAGGGTTGCGTCGCGCTCTTGCACGGGCGAAGAGCCCGCGTTACCGTCTTAAGTGGCGGATGTCCTGCCCAGAGGGATGTCTTTGC
>JAIRPR010000220.1 GCA_031256895.1 Coriobacteriaceae bacterium | reverse complement strand
CACCTTTGCTTCGGCCAATGCCTCAAGGTAGGCAGGAAGGCTTCTCAAGTCGTCTTCGTGCATGAAGGCATTGCAGGCGACGAACAGCTTGGCGCCGGAAAGGTGCGCAAGCCTCACGGCGGCCGGTATCTCGGTCAGGTCGAAGTTCTCAGCTCGTTGCCTCAGGCCGAAACGATCTGTGGCACAGTAGACGGCGTCTGCCCCGAAATGGACGGCATAAAAGAGCTGTTCCATCCCCCCGGCGGGGGCAAGAAGCTCTGGCACCTCAAGCTTCCCACAGCACGCGCGCACCCTGGGGCGTGTCCTCGATGCGCAGGCCTAAAGCCGCCAAGCCGTCGCGCACCTGGTCGGCCACTGCCCAATCCTTCTGCTTGCGGGCCTCTTCCCGGCAGCCCAACAGAAGCTCGACAGCCTGGGCGGTGCTCAATCCCGGATACCCGGTCACCGCCCGGGCAAGCTCCAACACCTCTTGGGGGTATTCCACGGCTGCCTTATCAGCCACAAGCGATATGCCGAAAACGCTCATCAGCTCGATGAGAGTTGCCCGCGCCTGTCCAAGGGCCCCCACATCGCATGCCTTCGCCGTCTTGTCGGCAAGTTCGGCGTTCAGGCTGCCGATGTAGGAGAACAGCTCGCCTAAAGCCCCTGCTGTGTTGATGTCGTCGTCCATGGCAGCGATAAAGCCGTTGCGCACTTCCTTGGCCATCCGGTCCAGTTTGGCCACATCGAAGGCTGAAACCCCTTCCTGGGCGTTGCTGATAAGCCAATCCAGGTTGGTCACCGTGTTGACCACCCGTTGCAGGGCTGCTTCCGCAGCGCTCAGGCGTTCCTCCGAGAAATCGAGGGGGCTTCGGTAATGGGTCTGCATCATCAGCATGCGCAAGGCCTCTGGCCTTGTTGTTTCCAGGATGTCGCGCAGCAGCATGAAATTGCCCAGCGACTTGCTCATCTTTTCGGCATTGATCTGCAGCATGCCCCCATGCATCCAATAATTGGCAAAGGTGTGGCCGCAGGCAGCTTCGCTTTGGGCCCGTTCGTTTTCGTGATGGGGGAACACAAGGTCGGCGCCGCCGCCATGGATGTCAAACGGTATCCCGAGGTATTTGCGTGCCATGGCCGAGCATTCTATGTGCCAGCCAGGCCGGCCAAAGCCCCAGGGCGATTCCCACGCAGGCTCGTTTTCCTTGGCGGCCTTCCAGACGGCGAAGTCGAGCGGGTCGCGCTTGCGGCCTTCCAGTCCCTGGCCTTCTGCACGAAGCTCACGATGCCCTGACTCCATCTCGTCGATGTTGCGCCCGGAAAGCTGGCCATAAGCCGGAAACGAACGGACAGAGAAGTAGACGTCGCCTTCTGATTCGTAGGCATGGCCTTTCTCTATGAGCTCTGTTACCAGTTCTATCATGGCCGGAATCTCCTCGGTTGCCCGGGGACGTATATCAGGGTCGAGGACGCCCATCGCCCGCATGTCCGCGATGAAGGCATCGGTGTATTCGCGGGCAAGATCGGCTGCTTCCATGCCGAGGTCTTTTGCCTTGGCGATTATCTTGTCATCGACATCGGTGATGTTTTGCACGAAAGTCACCTTGAAGCCGCGCCACATGAAATAGCGCCTGATGATGTCAAAGGAGATGAAGGTACGGGCGTTGCCGATGTGGATGTAGTTGTAGGTGGTGGGGCCACAGACGTACATGCCGACCTTGCCGTGTTCTTGCGACACGAAATCGCGTTTGACCCTTTCTTGGGTATCGAAGACGCGTATCATATACCACTCCCCTGTTCCTCGTAGCTTTGTTCGACCGCGCCGATGCGTCCCCGCAAGCGCTCCAGTTCCTCCTGGATGGGGTCGGGCAGGTTTTCCTTATGGCGTGCCGCGCTTATCTGCTCGTCTTCGACCCGCTTTCCATCACGCACCACGATATGCCCGGGGATGCCCACTACGGTGCAGTTCGGCGGCACGTCGTCTACCACGACAGCCCCTCCCCCCACCTTCGAGTTGTCGCCGATGGTGATATTGCCTAAGACCGAGGCACCCACTCCCACCAGCACGTTGTTGCCCAGGGTGGGGTGGCGTTTGCCGGTCTCATTGCCAGTGCCGCCCAAGGTGACGCATTGGTACAGGGTCACATCATCACCCACCTGGGCAGTCTCGCCGATGATGACGCCCATGGCGTGGTCGATGAAGAGGCGTCTGCCGATGACCGCTGCCGGATGTATCTCGGTCCCCGTCATGAAGCGCGTGAACTGTGAAGAGATGCGCGCAATGCTCTTCAGCCCGTGGTTCCACAGCCAGTGCTCGAACACGTGGGACCACCTTGCATGGAGCCCCGGATAGCTCAACCAGATAACGAAGGCGTTAGGCGCCGCCGGGTCCCGGTCCTTCACTGCTTGTATGTCCTCTTTTATGGTGGTGAATATGTTCATGGCATCCGTCCTTTATGTCGGTTCCTATTGTAGCATGGTGTCCGGCCCCTCTTTGCCCCCCTGCCTTCACAAGGCACAGGACGAATGCAAAAGGCACGAAAGCGCACGGGATGCGAGAACGCGTGAGGCAAGCCGATGGCCTCATGCCTTATGCAATGCTTGGGGCCTTGCTACATCGATGGAGAAGTGCCACGGCGTGCGCCGATATCCCTTCCTCACGGCCTTCGAAGCCAAGGCCTTCCGTGGTGGTCGCTTTCACGCCGACCGCTTCGGCGTCTATCCCCATGGCGTGGGCCAGGTTCATGCGCATCTGGTCGCGATAAGGGGAAAGGCGGGGCGCCTGGGCTGCAACCACGGTATCGACATCGCCTATCTGAAAGCCACGTTCTCGCACCAAGGCAGCGACCTTTGCCAAAAGCCCCAGGGAATCAGCGCCCGCATAGCGGAGGTCGGTATCGGGGAAGAGCTTGCCGATATCGCCCGCACGGATGGCGCCGAGCAGGGCATCGGCAACAGCATGGGCCAAGACGTCGGCATCGGAATGTCCGAGCAAGCCCTTTTCATGGGGAACCTCGACCCCGCCTAAGACAAGCCTTCTGCCAGGGACAAGGGCATGGACGTCAAAACCCAAGCCGATGCGCATATCCAGGCCTTCGTTGCCCATGGGCGCCCTATTGTTCCGCGTTTCGCAGGTAAAGGGCGTGGACTGCGGCAACAAGCAGGGCGTAGTCTTCAGGCACCGTGAGCTTGATGTTGTCGCGCTTGCCTTCCACCACCAAGACCCGGCCTCCCAAACGTTCGATGAGCGCGGAGTCGTCGGTGCCCACAAAGCCGTCCGACAAGGCTGAGGCATGGGCACGCCGATAGATGCCCGCCCGGAAGGCCTGGGGGGTCTGCGCGTTCCAGAACACCCTTCTATCGGGCGTTCCGGCTATAACGCCGTTCTCCACAATCTTCAGGGTATCGACCGCCGGGTGGGCGACCACCGCCCCGTCGCAATCGAAGTTCCCCTTCAACGTGTTGATGGTGTGCACGATGAGCTCTGGCGAGACCAAAGGGCGCGCACCATCGTGGAGGACCACGTATTCAAAGGTGTCCGGGACGAACTCAAGCCCCGAGAAGGCCGATTCCTGACGGATGCTGCCCGAGGGGGCCATCACGATAGGCGTGACGAAGGGGAAGGGGTCTATGGCACAGCGGAGGTATTCCTCGTGGCGGTCCTCGGGGCACACAATGACCATGAGCCCCACATCGCCGACCGCGTCGAAGGCTTCAGCAGACCAGGTGAGCACCGGCTTGCCCGCTATCTCGACCAGCTGTTTGCCGCCTTCCTTGCCGAAACGTTCCCCCTGGCCGCCGGCCAGGATGATAACAGCGGTCTGTGGGTTTTCGTCAATCCTGCCCTTGAGCTGTTCCAAGCCTTGCGCCATTGCCTCGAAATCGAAGCAATCCAAGGCGAACTCGGGTGCCCTCAATACCGAAGGAGAAAAAACCGGGTCGATGGTATGGGTCATAGGCGGCCTGTCCTTTCTTCGTCACGGGATTCAAGGCTCAGTCGGAGGCGCCGCCAGCAGCGGACCCACCCTTTCCTATCCCTGCATGGGCAAGGTCGAAGTTCGTCAGCAGCAGCTCGGTTTCCCTTTTGATGCTGTCGTGCTTGCGCGGGGCGGGTATCTCGCCTTCGCCGGCAGCGAACGTAAGCTCGCCGCCTTCCACATCGACCGCTATGATAGACCCGCTCTTCCACTTCCCTTCCAGTATCTGTTCAGAGATCGGGTCCTCGAGCAGGCGCTGGATGGCGCGGCGCAAAGGACGGGCGCCGAAGGTGGTGTCGGTGCCTTCCTTCGCTATCAGGCGCTTGGCGGCATCGGTCAGGTTGATGCTCATGCTCTGTGCAATCAGGCGCTCACGCAAATCGGCAACCATCAGGCCGACTATCTGGGCTATCTCGTCCTCGGTGAGCGACTTGAACACGATGACCTCGTCGATGCGGTTCAAGAACTCTGGACGGAAGAGCTTCTTCATCTCGCTCATGACGCGGCTTTTTATCTCTTTGTCGGAAAGCCCTGCGG
>JAIRPR010000212.1 GCA_031256895.1 Coriobacteriaceae bacterium | reverse complement strand
GACCAGGACGGGCTCTGCCTTGTGGATGGTCCCCGAAAAGAGGCGCCCGACACCTATACGGCCGACGAAGCTTGAGTGATCCACCGTACAGATTTGAAGGGCCACCGGGCCGTTCGGCTCACAATCCGGCGGGGGCACCTCTTCAAGGATGGTGTCCAGAAGCGGTATCATGGTTGCGTTGCCGTCACCCGGTTCGTAGCGCGCATAGCCGTTGACGGCACTGGTGTACACGATGGGGAAATCAAGCTGCTCATCGGTTGCTTCGAGTTCTATCATGAGGTCGAAGACCTCGTCCACCACCTCCTCGGGTCGCGAACCGGGACGGTCTATCTTGTTGACCACCAAGATGATGCGAAGTCCAAGGCTCAATGCGTGCCGTAAGACGAAACGCGTCTGCGGCATCGGGCCCTCGAAGGCATCGACGATAAGCAAGGCGCCATCGGCCATGTTGAGAACGCGTTCGACCTCCCCCCCGAAATCAGCGTGCCCTGGTGTGTCGATCACGTTTATCTTCACGTCCTTGTAGCGGATGGAGATGTTCTTGGAAAGGATGGTTATCCCCCGTTCGCGTTCCTGGTCGTTGGAATCAAGCACCCTTTCTTCCACCTGTTGGTTCTCACGAAAGACGCCTGAAGTGTACAACAGGCGATCCACCAGGGTGGTCTTGCCATGGTCTACGTGGGCGATGATCGCTACATTGCGAAGCTTCTCTTGTTTCATGGGTTTTCTTCCTGACTGTGCCGGGTGAGCGGTCTTGGTTCGATTCTTCTTCTTATGTGCCGAAAGTTTGGCTCAAGGGGTGTTGTCGATGTCCTCAAGCTCTTGAGCCACCCTTTTGTGTTCTTTGTTGAGTTCTTGGATGTGCCTGGTCAAGCTGCTGATAGCGGTCTGTGCCGATATGACCTGCACTATTCCCCATACTGCTGCCGTAGGGCCGAGTGCCATGATAATCGGGTGTCGAAACACAAGGACCACCAACACACCCACGGCTGCCACAATTATGCCGTTCCTGCGTGAGTCCAACAAAGCGTCGCGCTGAGCCACCAATTGGGTGCGGGCGGCAGCGATGCCTGCCAAACGGGCTTCGTAAGAATATCTTGCAGAAGAGGGGCGCGTGGAACCCTGTGCTGTTTGGCCAGCCCCTGAAGCCCCTGGTGTTCCTGAACTGCGGGCACCTCTGCGCGCAGATGACCTTTTGTTGCTCGTCAGATAGTCATAGGCCTCTTGGAGGTTCTTGAACTGCTCGGTCGCACGGTCCTGGAGCTTCTTGCTGGTCGCAAAACGATCGGGGTGGAGAATCTGGGCCATCTCTTTATATGCCGCCTTGATATCGGCGATGTCGGCATCTTCATCTAGTCCTAATGCGCGCAAAGCTTCGGTTCGGTTCATGTTCCCTTGTTGATTCTCGGTCGTTGTAGCTATTCAGCGTTCTTTTGGTGTGGTTGTGCGTATTGTAACATGAAATCCCCAATATGGCATCCCTTGCTCTCGTTCGTGCGTCCTTGTTGCCCTCACGCTGCCCTCGCATTGCCCTCATGCTGCACGCACGCTCTTGATGCGCATGCTCGTATCGGGGCACCGAGAGGTTTTTGTCTTCTGCAGCAACAGTCGCTTGTTCAGGTGTCCTTGCGTCTTACGTTCAGGCTGGCACTTTCGATGAGGGCTTTGGTGTAGGGGTGCTGGGGAGCCCCTATTATCTGTTCGGTGGGGCCGCTTTCCACTATCCCGCCCTCGAACAGCACCATGGTTGTTGCGGATATTATGTGAGCAAGACCGAAGTCGTGCGTGATGAAAAGCACCGTGAGGTTCCGTTCATGCTGCAGCCGATGAAGAAGGTCTATTATCCCTTTTTGCACGATGACGTCAAGCGAGGAAGTGACTTCGTCGCAGATGAGCAGTGCTGGGTTTGCCGCAAGCGCCCGAGCCAGGCATATGCGCTGCTTCTGGCCACCGGAAAGCTGACGGGGCAAGGCATGCAGATGGTCTTCACGCAAGCCGACATCGTTTGCGAGAGAGACAGCCTTTTCCCAGGCTAACTTGCCGTCGAGCTTTTGGTAGGACCTGATGGCCGCCATAAGTGTCGCGCCAACGGTCTTCCGGGGATTGAGCGCGGCAGTCGGGTTCTGGAAGACATATTGCACGCTTTGTTTCTGCTTCAGCGACCTTTTTGCCAAAGTTTGGGGAAGCTCTTCCCCCTCGATGAGCACACGCCCCTCAAATGCCCCATGCAACCCGGCGATGCAGCGGGCGGTGGTGGTCTTGCCGCTTCCTGACTCTCCGACAAAGGCAAGGCAGGAGCCGCGATCCAAAGAAAAATCCAGGGCTCGTATCGCCGCCTTTTGCCCGAATGATGCGGTCAGCCCCTGCACGATCAGCACTTCTTTCCTGCCTTTTTCCAAGATCGGCCGCTTGGGGGGCAGTGATTCCGGCTTCACCGGCTCGTCTGCTTTGGGAAGGGCGTCTATCAGTTCCTTTGTATAGGGGTGGACAGCCTTTGCCACGAAGTCCCCGGCGGGCAAAACCTCTACTATCTCGCCGTTACGAAGCACTGCTATCCGGTCGGCCAAAGAAAGCAAGAGCCGCAGATCGTGGCTCACGAAAACGGTGCTGGCTCGGAAGCGCTCGCTCAGGCCCTTTATCAGGTTGACGACCTTGCGCGTGGTCGTGGCATCAAGCCCGGTGGTCGGCTCGTCCATGACCACCAGTTCAGGTGAATGGGCAAAGGCTATGGCGATGGCGACCCGTTGCTGTTGGCCGCCCGAAAGCTGATGGGGGTAGCGATTAAGGAACGACTCATCACAGGAAAGCCCTACGGTCTGGAACAGCTCCTCTATCCGCTCTTTGTGTTCAGCTTTGCCGGTTATGCCATGCGCCTTCATCACCGAGGCAAATGCCTCCTTGATGCGCAGGTTGGGCGGCAGCGCCCCGCCAGGGTCTTGCGGTACATAGCAGATGTCTTTCCCGCGCAACTGCCTGAGACCTGCCGTGGAAAGTGAAGGTGCTGCCTCTTGTGTGGCAGGACCGCTCCATAGCAGCTGTCCCGATACGGCTACCGAGCCCTGCGCCATCTTCAACCCCGGCATGGTGTATGCCAAGAAGGCCAGGGCCAAGGTTGTCTTCCCACTGCCCGTCTCACCCGCAAGCCCCAGTATCTCCCCAGGCTCGACGGTGATGGTGAGGCCTTTCACAACATGTTCACCACTGTGTTCAACGGTTATGCATAAGTTGTCTACCGTAGCTTCGCCCATGACAGCCTACCAACCGCTCAATGCGTTCGAGACCCGGTCGCGCAAGAGGTTCATGCCTATCAGGAACACCGATATGCATGCAATAGGCGAAAGCACGGCCCAGGGCTGTATTGCGATGCCTCCCTTGTTCTCGTGGATCATCTGCCCCCAATCGCCCGCTCCCGCACTGAATCCCAGGTAGCTCAACGAGGCAAGGACGACAAAGGATATACAGAGCCTCACGCCGAACTCGACCAACAAAGGCCCCGCTATGTTCGGCAGGACCTCTCGGAACATCAAAGACAACCGAGATTGCCCTGCCATCTGACCAGCAAGATAATAGTCCTCATGAACTACCTTCTGTGTGGCAGCCTGCACGACCCGTGCTGCGTAGGGAACCTGCGCCACCGCCACCGCTGCCGTCAGTGTGATTGCGTTCGCCGAAAAGGCTGCTATCACAATGAGCACAATGAGTATCTGAGGGACAACCATCACGGTGTCGTTGCTGAACAAGAGCGCGGCTCTGAGCCTTCCTGAAAGAAGGCCTATGATGATGCCGACAAAGCCCCCGATACCGACACCCATCACCGCAGCAAGGAAGCCTTCGATCATGAATCCTTGGCCTCCCAGCAACAGTATGGACAGCACGTCCCTTCCCAACACATCGGTACCGAGAGGATGTTCTGGCATTGGCTTTTGATAAGGAAGGGCAACTATCTCGGTTCCCGAGTGAGGGGCTGCAAAGGGGCCCAGGAAGGCAAGCGCCGCCACAAGCGCGACTGCGAGAAGCCCCATGACGGCCCTTGGATCGGCCAGGGTTCTCCTGATCCAAGAGGATTGCCTTTTCGAGTGTCTCGGCACCTGGTGCTGGCTGGGTTCCTCTTGCGAGACGGATGCCTGGTGCTGGCGCGGCACTGCGGTCTGGTCGAGCGTCTCGTGCTGGCGCGACACATCGTGCTGACGCAACCCGTCGGGCTGCCCCGGCGCTTGCCCCGACACCAGACCCACACCTGATGGCTTGCCGGTGTCAAGGGGGAGCGCCTGCTTGGAAGAAGGGGCCTCGCTCATTGCTGCTCCTTCGTTCTGGCTTTCACAATGCTTATGTCTCCGATGGTATCTGCGGTTATCAGGGCAACCACCATCACTGCAGCGATGAACATGGATATTGCTTGCACGGTCACGATATCACGCGATGAAACTGCACTGACCAGCGCCGAACCAATCCCAGGGAACGCGAACACCACCTCAACCGCAACCATGCCCCCTAAAAGGAAGCTTATTGTTGCCGCAACCACCTGCAGGCTCGGTGCAAGGATGTTGGGCAAGGCATAACGAAGCAGGATGCGCGCTTCGCCAATACCGGAAAGCCTAGCCCAGGTGACCGCAGGGCCTGCCAGTTCCTCACGCATAAGGGTTCGGATCGATTCCAGTAAGTGCGGGGTTGCAACCAACACAAGGCTTATGACAGGCAAGACCAGAAGCTCCGGCTGTTCGTATGCGGGGTAACGCGAATCAATGATGGAAGCTGGCGGGAACACCTTGAACACATTGCTTGCCAGCACAACGATGACAAGAATGCCTACGACGAATTCCGGCAACGACAGAATGAAGTGGTCTATGCCTGAAACAACGGTGTCGAGCAGGCCGCCCGGTTTGCGGGAAGCCAAAATCCCCAGACCAAAGCCCAATAAAACCACTATAACGAAGGAGATGCCCACAATGGTGAGGGAATTTGCCAAACGTGACGAGATAAGTTCTGCGACCGGTGTCTTGGAAGCAAGAGATATTCCCGGATCCCCCTGCACGATGCCCGCAACCCAGTTGCCATATTGAGCCCAGACCGGCAGGTCAAGCCCTAGTTGAGCCCTTAAGGCCTCTATCTGTTCCGCAGTGGCGTTCTGTCCCAATATCTGCCGGGCGATATCGCCCGGCAAAGCCTGGGTGCAAAAGAACACAATGGCTGACACGACCAACAACATCAAAGCTCCCAAAGCCAAGCGTTTCGCTACCCTGACAAGGATGCGGCGGGCGCTTCGCGACGGGCGGTCGCTTCGCATCCTGCGGGCGCTTCGCGACGGGCGGTCGCTTCGCGGCCTGCGGTCTTTTCGCAGCCTGCGGTCGCTTCGCATCCTGCGGTCGTTTCGCAGCCTGCGGTCTTTTCGCAGCCTGCGGGCGGGAGGGGCAGATGCCGAAGGCATGAGGGGTGCCGAAGGCTGGCACCCCTCCTGTCCTTGTCCTTTCGCTGCGGTCATAGGGTGCTTGTTCAACCTGGCCAACCAATACCTATAATGCTCTAGGAAATGGTGAGGAGATTGAAGTTGTAGCCTATAGCCCCATCAGTGTTGGGATACGGCTTGAACCCGCCTACCTTGGCCGAATGGGCGACCAGGGTGTTCATGAACAGAGGAACGATGTATGAACCTCGTTCGTATTCGATGGTCTGCATCTGTTTCACCAGTTCCTTACGTTTCGCCGCATCGGTCGTGCCCACAGCCTCTGTATAAAGCCCATCGTACTCGCGATCGGTCCAATGGGTCGAATTATAGGGTGCGTCCTTGGTAATGGTCATCGCCGCCTGGTCAAAGACGCTCAGATAACCCCAATACGAAAGCGAAAGAGGGTAGGTCCCATAGGCGTCTCCATAAAAAGTAGCCATATCGACCTTATGGAACTCCACCTCGAAACCGGCAGCCTTTGCCTGCTCCACCAGTATCTCGTTCTGGCGGTCCGAAGTCGGTTGGTTCGGAGCTCCCCATAACTCTATTTTCAGGGGAAGGGTGTATCCGGTGTCCTCGAGCATCTTCTTCGCCTTTGCAGGGTCATAGCTGCGTTGCGCGAGGCCCTTCGTGTAGTTCGGGTCGTAGGGCGACCAATAATCGTTGCCTAAGGTAGCAAACCCACCATAAACGTTGTCGATTATCTCTTGCCGATTGACCGCCAACCGTAAAGCGCTGCGCACGATAGGGTCGTCGAAGGGTTTTTTTTCGCAGTTCATAGCCCAAGACAAGGCGCCACTGGTAGGATAATCGAAAATCTCGTAGCCTTCTGCGCCTTCGATGAGGCTCACCAAAGTCGAATCGAAGTTGGCAGCTACATCTATTTGTCCAGCCAACAGGGCATTGGCTTCAGCGTTGGTATCGGTGAAGCTGGTTATCATGAGTTCTTCTGCCTGTGCCACCGTGCCCCAGTAACCATCGAAGGCTTTGAAGGTCATCTGTACGCCGGCATCCACCGTATCGTAGAGGAAGGGGCCAGAGCCGACCGGATTCTTTGGGTCGAAACCCTGCGGCACAATGCCACACAGGGGGGAGGCAAGGGCTTCTGGGAACATGACGACCTCTTGGGAAAGCTTGAACTCCACCGTCTTCTCATCAAGGGCCTTGATGGCATCGGCCTTGATGTAGGAAAGGGATTCCGCCGGGGGAAGCTTCTCATCAAACCAGCGTTTCACCGTATACACGACGTCTTGGGCAGTCACCGGTTTGTCGTTATGCCACTTCGCGTCTTTGAGAACGATCGTCCAGGTGTCGGCTGTTTCCCCTTGCTTTATGGACTCGGCAAGACGCACAGCCCAGGCGCCCGTGGTGTCGAACTCGGTCAGAGTGTCGAAAACCTGATTGGCGAAGATATAGCCTCCGGGCGTCGATGCTTTGGCAGGGTCGAGCGCATCCGCATCAGAGAGTGACACCACGCCTACCCTGAGCACGGTGCCGTTTCCTTTGGCGGGGCCCGACCCCCCACAGCCCGCCAGCGAGAGTCCGGTCATGGCGGCGAGCGCCGCAGCGGCACCAAGCCCCACAAAGGCTCGGCGGCTCATGTGCGAAGGGGGCATGTCGTTGTGCTGCTCCCCCTTAAAGGCGCTGTCGCATAGCGCTGATAGCCCGTTTCCTCCGTTCATGCTTTGTTTCGAACCCTGCTCTTCTGCCTCCTGAATGCTGCACTTCGGCTTTTCCTTGTTCTCAAGCCTGTCTGACATCATGCCTCCTTGTGTGGTTCGTGGTCTTTTACCTGCTTAATCCTCGAGAAGGGTCAGCCAAACCTTCATGCCTGGCTCTATCCAGGTCTTGAGGCCGATCATCTCGAGCTTTTCCGCCCCCTCTATCACGCGGCCTATCCCTGAGACCGGCAGCGGCTCGGGAGGAATGTCGTTGCCATACATGATCGATATCTGCTGTCGCGGGCCATAATACGAGACTACGCCGCATACCTGCGTCTCTCCTGCCTCAGCATCGGCTGCCAGGTCTTCGGGATAGAACATGTTCTCCCAATCGGCAAGTATCTTCGTTTGCATCAGAAGGAGGTCGCCGGTGAGCTTGCCGTGTTGGAGATAGGTTGAAAAAGGAAGGGCTTCACGAATCTTGCCTGCAAGATGGGGCACCTTTTCTTCCCATATCTCAATGACGGCTATGTCTTCCCCCTCGAGGTTGAATCCTATCTTCATGGTTCTTCCTTCCTTTAGCCTTTGTTCTTTTCTGCAATCTTCACCAGAGGGTTCACGCGTTTGAAGCCATCTACCAAACCCCAGGGGAAAGCTATGTCCACCCAGCCGTGGAGCCGGTTGAAGTAGGTCATTGCCGCTTCGGTCAGGTCGGCAAACTCCTGTGTCGTTTGTGCGATGCGAATGCCTCCCACATAGACCTTCAGTATCTCACACCCGTCAGGAAGGCCGACATAGTCGTTCATGTTGGCCTTGTATTGGCACATCTCGTCCATATAGAGGACCAAGGTCTTCAAATCAAGCCCCGGGTGGCGGGTTGCGGACTGCCACGCAAACCACAGGATCTCGTCGGTGAGGGTGCGCAGCTCGTTTTCGGCGAAGATGAAGGTTGAAAGGTAGTTGTTCTTGGCGCCTGTCCCCATAGGAACAATGCCCTCTGTGAGGTTGATGACGTCTTGGGGCGGGTTGTCCCAGATCTCGTCCCGTGCTGCGTTGATGGTGGCAATGGCCTCCTCTACCGATGCAACCTGGGTCCTTTCTTCTGCCCTTGAAACCATGCCGCATTCTCCTTCCTGTCGGTTTCTTTTACCTCCAAATTCGTCCTGCCTGATAAGGACAGGTTGCCCAAGGGATGCCCCCCCTTCACGTATTGTCCGCCTTCCTTATGGGATTGGTCTGCCAAGATTAGGAAAACGATCTTAACTCAGCAGGTCAAGCTATGATGGTTGGCCGACGAAGTGGCAACATGGACGAAGCTGGCTCTCTTTTCTTTACTACAGTAGCGTAGTATAGCTTTTCTTTGCGGTAAAGACAGCAAGAATCAGGAAGTGTGTGAAACATTGTGGAGAATCGTCAAAAAATCCGCATAGCTGTCAGGTGGGCGCAAGATTTGTTTGGTTGTTCGTCCTGTTGTTCGCTTCGATTATCTCATCAAGTGTGACCTCGGGATTCATGAATCGGGCCCTGCCCTTCTCACGCCTCAGGCGAAGAGCCCTTTGAGGACACAGGTGTACACAGGCAAGACAGAACTCGCAACGCTCCAAAAAGCTTATGCCATCGTGGGCTACTTCGATGTTGTGGGCAGGGCAGACCTTGGCACAGACCCCACAGCGGTCACAGGTCTCGTCAACAAGATAGCTCTTTGCCTTGTTGCCATCCAAGAACGGCCTCCTCCTGGATTGGACGAACATTGTGTCAGCCCTTTGGGATTGCGTTGCTACTGCCCATCGTGGTCTACGCGCCTTAACCTCTTCTACGATTCGGACAAGGTTCTCTTCTGTCCGTTTCTCACCAAGCTTCGCAATCTGGTCTTTTGTATCATAGTAAGGAAGATAATTGTCCACCATCAAAAGGCTCTCCGCATAATCAAAGGGCCTCTGGCATCTCCTGGTCCCGTTCTGCATGTTTTCCATGGCAGCGCCCGGTTTGTTGCCGTAAGTGCCAATGGCAAAAGCATATTCGGCTGCCCATGTTGCTTTTTCCAAGAAGCGCTTGACCATCTTCGGCGGGCCGTACCCATAGATGGGGAAGACCAGTCCGATAGCGTCATCCTTAAAGTCGAGTTCAGGCCTGTCAATTATTTGAGGAATCGATAAAAGCTCCCCCCCGATCCTTTTTGCTACGGAAAGGGAGTTGCCGGTGGCGGTGAAATAGAAGATTAGCATGTCAGCCCTTTTCTGTCGCTGCCTTTTGTCCCTTGGTCTTTTATCCGGGAACAAGAAGGGGCCCTTGAAGGGCCCCGATAATCCATGGTGGAGCTTAGGGGGATCGAACCCCTGACCTCAGGCTTGCAAAGCCCGCGCTCTCCCAGCTGAGCTAAAGCCCCATGTTTTCCAGCCGCCCGACCGCGGTACGCGGCGGGTCGGAGAACGAAGCGCTTGGTTTCTTCGTTCGTCTCTTTGCCCTTATAAACGTTCCACTGGCTACTCGACAACAGTGGAACGTTTATGGCAAATGGTGGGCCTAAGTGGACTCGAACCACTGACCTCACGCTTATCAGGCGTGCGCTCTAACCTGCTGAGCTATAGGCCCTCTGTGAAAAAGTGCCCGAATACCTTACAACAAAAATTCTTGACAAGCAAGCTGTATTTTCCTTAAGGCGCATTTTGCCCACTTCTTCGGTCGTCTTTCACAGGTTAGCCAGTGACAATGTCGTACCTGGTTTGCCCTCTGTCTCTTGGTTGGAGAAACTTGCAGGTGAATCAACTCTCACGCTTTCAACCATGAGCAGCAGCCTTCTCCTGCTGAGCCTTCTGCTGAGCCTTCTGCTGAAGTTGGCGGCGCAGCTGGCGACGAGGCCGCGAAAAGCCAACGTGCGATTGATTCAAAAAGGCCTTCGATCGAGCTGCCTGTCTTTGGCAGGCCGGTGAAACAAGGCCTTTCCTTGCCTCTTATGCGCCGCTCTCTTCATGTCCTTCTGAGTTGCCATCATGGCTTCCTACTCAGTCGTCTCCTGCTTCTTCTTCGTAAGCTCCCTCTTCTTCCTCGTCCTCGTCCTCTTCTATCAGATCGAGCCTCTCCTCGTTCTCATTCACCTCTTCGACGTTCGTGTTCTCGGCTGCGTTCCCTGTATGGGCTTTGCGCTTCTTCTTCCCTGCGGCAAGAAGGGCGACAGCGGTCACCTTGTCGTCTTCGGCCACGTTCATGACGCGCACCCCTTGGGTGGATCGCCCGAGCTGGGAAATGCCGAGGACTGCGGTGCGCACCACAACGCCCTCTTCAGAGATTATCATGAGCTCGTCGTTCTCGTGGACCACCTTCATGACTGCCAGCTGCCCCTTTTTCTGGGTCATGGTGATGGTGAACACCCCTTGTCCGCCACGGTGGTGTATCGGATAGTCCTCGGTTGGGGTGCGTTTGCCATACCCGTTTTCGGTTATCACAAAAAGATCCGTGTTCGGCCTGGCTATCTCCATCCCTAAGACCCGCGCACCAGCAGGGACCGTCATGCCGCGGACACCCATAGTATCGCGTCCCATGGCACGCGCTTCGTCCTCATCCCAGGTTATCGCTTTCCCTGCGGAAGACACCATGATGACGTTCTGCCCCTTTGCCACCCTTTTGACCGAGATCAGGCTGTCGTCCTCTTTCAAGTTGATGGCTATCAGACCGTCGCGGCGGGTGCGATCATAAAGCCCCATGGAGGTCTTCTTCACCATGCCTTGTTCGGTTGCAAACATCAGGTATTCGTGTTCGGGGAAATCCTTGGTGGCGATGACGGCAGAGATGGTCTCCCCCTTCTCAAGGGAAAGGAGGTTCACGATAGCGGTTCCCCTTGCATGTCGGGATGCTTCCGGCAGCTCATACACCTTTAAGCGATACACTTTGCCTTTTGTGCTGAAGAACAGCATATAGGCATGTGTTGAAGCAATGAAGAGGTGTTCGACGAAATCGTTGTCTTTAAGGTTCACTCCGCTTGTCCCTTTGCCTCCCCTCTTCTGTTGTCGGTAAGTGCTGATAGGCAGGCGTTTGACATACCCTGCCTTGGTCACTGTGACCACCATTTCCTCTTCGGCTATCAGGTCTTCCACCTCTAGTTCTTTTGCTGCCTCTGAAAGGCGGGTCTTTCGGGGCGTTGTGAACTTCGCTTTTATCTCAAGGAGCTCCTCTTTTATTATCTGGCGGACCAGGGAGTCGTCAGCCAAGACCCTTTTGTAGAACTCTATCTTGCCCAGAAGCTCTCGCAGCTCATCTTCTATCTTATGTCTTTCAAGGCCGGTCAGGCGACGGAGGCGCATCTCAAGGATAGCATCTGTCTGTTTCTTGCTCAAACCGAAACGCTGGCTGAGGCGCTTGCCGGCTTCCACGTCGGTCTCAGATGAGCGGATGATGTGGATGACCTCGTCGATATTGTCAAGCGCTATGATCAAGCCTTCAAGGATATGGGCACGTTCTTCCGCTTTTGCCAGCTCGAAGCGGGTACGGCGCACTATCACCTCTTCCTGGTGCACAAGGTAGTGGTGAAGCATCTCTTTGAGTGAGAGCACCTTGGGAATCCCGTTCACCAAGGCAAGCATGATGACGCCGAAACCGACCTGCAGCTGCGTGTGCTTATAGAGCTTGTTCAAGACGACCTGCGGTAAGGCATTAGACTTCAGATCTATGATGATGTCTATCCCATGGCGGTCAGCGCCGTCATGCACATTCGAGACTTCGGGGAGCTTCTTGTCCCGAATGAGCTCGCCAAGCTTCTCAAGGAGTTTTTGACGGTTCACTTGATAGGGTATCTCTGAAATTATTATCGAGCACTTGCCGTTCTTTCCTTCCTTGATGGTGCTCCGTGCCCGGATGGAAAGCGATCCCCTGCCGGTCTCATAGGCATCGAGTATGCCTTTTTTCCCCATGATGATGCCTCCGGTAGGAAAATCCGGACCGGGCATGACCTTCATAAGCTCGGCTGTCGTGACTTCCGGGTTATCGAGCATCAAGCAGGCTGCATTGATGGTCTCTCCCAGGTTATGGGGGGGAATATTGGTTGCCATGCCTACAGCAATGCCTGATGATCCATTGACAAGGAGGTTCGGATAAC
>JAIRPR010000049.1 GCA_031256895.1 Coriobacteriaceae bacterium | reverse complement strand
CCTGGCCTCTTTACCAGGCCTTGCGGCCGGGCATGTGGCCGGGCTTGCGTCCAGGCTTGCGACCGTTTTCTTGACTGGGTGCCCGGTCAAGGCGGGCACCCATTTTAGTGGTCGGTCGCCCTGTGGAGTGTGGCGGCCTCGGATAAAGCGGTTTGAGTGAGCCCTTAGCCTTCGAAGGCTTCGGTACCTTCGAGCTTCTTGGCGCGCCTGCGCATGAGCGCCAGCGCCACCAGGCCTGCGGCCAGCAGGCCGCCGCCCACAGCCAGGAACACCAGGGTACCTTGGCCGCCGGTGATGGGCAACGTTATCTTCTCGTTGACTATCTCCTTGGGGTTCAAAGCAATGTGGGTGGCTGGGTCTTTCAGAACATCGTTCATAACAATGTGGATCTTTATCGGTTTCGGGAGCAGGTTATAGCCTGCGGGGGCTTTGGTCTCGACGAGCCAGTAATCACGCCCTGGTTGCCCAGTGGTGACATCCCTATCGGCAATGCCGTAGAAATCGATGTATCCTGGAATGGTTGAGCGGCCGACCAGGGGATTGCCGTTCTCGTCCTGCACGTGGTTCTGGCGGGCCAGGGCGTCTTGCTCGGTCTCGTAGAGCAGGAACTCGGCGCCGTCGAGCAGGTTGCCCTGCACATCGGTCTTCTTGATGATGAAGCCACCCATCTCTATCCAGACCGGTGTAGCGTCAACCCGATAGTTGACATTCGCGCTGTTGGTGAATTCGAGAATGGCATGGTTGTCGTAATTAGTGCCCACAACACCGAAACCACCCGTAGGACCCACGTCGAGCTGGCTCTGAGGGACGTCCACCTTGGTGGTTATCGTGGTGGTCAGATTGGGCAATGAGGCGCCCGGGGCGGAAGAGAGGGCGGCGGCTATCTTGGCCATGCCCTTGGCGGTGAGCTTGACGGTGATGCTGTCGTCCCAGGGGAACTGGGTCGTCATAGTGTGGTGCAGCACGTAGTACTCGTCGTTCACGCCGGGGGTGCCGTTCACGCCGGGGGTGCCCACCAGGTCAACCTGGTTGCCCGTGGCGGAATCGATGTAGCTGACCTTCACGGTGTTCCTGCCCGGCACGAAATGGACGATTTGGGGCATCGAACCGTCAGTGATATCGTACTTGGTGCTGTTGGCAATGTCGCGAGGGATGGTGGTATCGATTATCCAGGTGACATCCCTGCCGTTGGTCACGCAGTCATCGTATTGGTTGCGCTGGGTGACGAACTTCTCTATCTCGGGGGCATCGGTCTGGTTCTTGGCGTACACATGCACCTCGGAAAGCCAGGCGCTGTTGTCCTGCTTGGCCATGGGCAGCTGCACCCAGAAGTCGGCGGCAGGGCTGGTGGTAGCCGGCGAAGCGGTCTCGGTCACCAGGTAGTAGCCCTCGGGGAGGCCCGTGAACTCTGCCTCGCCGCTGGCGTTGGTGGAAACCGACACGGTGTTCCACGTGGGGTCGTCTTGCAGCTCGGTCTGCCCGGTGGCAGGGTTCACTGCCCATATCTTTCGCTCGGTGATGTTGAACTCGATGTTGGCCAGGGCCGTCAGGTCCTTCAGCTCCACATTGGTCGTGGCGCCCGTCGCGCCGGTGGTGCCGATGACCTCGGTGCCCGAAATCACCTCGCCGGTGCTCATTTTGTTGGGGTCGGGGGTTACCTGGCTGGGGTCGTAGCCGTGCTTGTGCACCACCAGCTTGAAGGGGCCGGTCGGCATGGGGCCGGGGTCGGCGAAGGCGCCGGCCGACGGCATGCACAGGCTGGCCGCCGCCACAACGGCGATGACCGCGGCACTGATGCGCTTGCTCATTCTCATTTCTCTTTGACCTCCTAGAGTCATGTCTTCTTGCCTTACGTTTGTATCGTTTCCCTGAGGGAAGCTTACTGGTTGCCCAGCTTGCTTACTGGTTGGTTGTCTGGCTTGCTTGCTTGCCATAGGACTTGAGGGACAAGCCCAGAATACGTTCGTTTGCCTTGCCTGCTTGGCCTGGCCTCACGGTTTTGCCTTGTGGCCGGGCTTGCGACCGTTTTCTTGACTGGGTGCCCGGTCAAGGCGGGCACCCATTTTAGTGGTCGGTCGCCCTGTGGAGTGTGGCGGCCTCGGATAAAGCGGTCTTAAGAGTGTTCCTAGAACGCGGTATCATCAAACCTGTTCGTGTGCCTGCGCAGGAACACCATGCTTGCCAGGCTTGCGACCAGCAGGATGGCGCCCACAGCCAGGATCAGCGTGGTACCTTGGCCGCCGGTGATGGGCAGTGTTATCTTTTCGTTGATTATTTGCTTGGGGTACAAGGCGAGACCGGTGACAGAGCTCTTCGCGAAATCGCCTGGTTCGACCACTATCTTGACCGGCTTCGGGAGCAGATTGTAACCGGCAGGGGCCTTGGTCTCGACAAGCCAGTAATCTATCCCGGCCAAGTTATTGCCAGGATCCCCATCGGAAATGCCATAGAACTCGATGTAACCCGGAGTTGTCGAACTGCCGACCAGAGGATTGCCGTTCTCGTCGGGCACAGGGTTCTGGCGGGCCAAGGCGTCTTGCTCGGTCTCAAAGAGCAGGAACTCGGCGCCGTCGAGCAGGTTGCCCTGCGCGTCGGTCTTCTTGATGATGAAGCCGCCCGTCGTTATAGATGTGAGGTTTGACTGAACCATATAGCGACTATTCACGCTGTTGACAAGCTCGAAGTTAGAATAGTGCATCCAATTTGTGTTACGTATGCCCGCTAACTGTGACTGGGGGACGTCCACCTTGGTGCTTATCGTGGTGGTCAGCTTGGGCATCGGGTCGCTCACGTTGGAAGAGAGGGCTGCGGCTATCCTGCCCATGCCCTTAGCGGTGAGCTTGACGATTAATTCGTCGTCCCAAGGGTACTGGGCAGCCAAAGCGGTGTGGACCACGTAGTAGTCGTCATTCACACCGGGTGTGCCGTTCACGCCGGGGGTGCCCACCAGGTCCACCTGGTTGCCCGTGGCATAATCGGTGTAGCTCACCTCCACGGTGTTCCTGCCCGGCACGAAATGGATGATTTGGGGCGCTGCCATCAAGGAAAGTTCGTATTTGGTGCTGTTGGCGATGTCGCGGGGAATGGTGCTATAGAGTATCCAGTTGACATCCTTGCCGTTAGTGACCCTTTCATGGAGCCATGTGGGCTGCGTGACGTACATCTCTAGCTCGGGGGTGGAAGTCTGGTTCTTGGCGTACACGTGCACCTCGGAAAGCCAGGCGCTGTTGTCCTGTTTGGCCATAGGCAGCTGCACCCAGAAGGGTGCGACGGTGTTGAGCGTGCCCGGCGAAGCGGTCTCGGTCACCAGGTAGTAGCCTTCGGGGAGGTTCGAGAATTCGGCCATGCCGCCAGCATTGGTGAGCACCGACACGGGGTTCCAGGTGGGATCGTCTTGCAGGTCGGTCTGCCCGGTGGCAGGGTTCACTGCCCACACCTTTCGCTCGGTGATGTTGATCTCGATGTTGGCCAGGGCCGTCAGGTCCTTCAGCTGCACATCGGTCGTGGAGCCGGGGGCTCCCGTGGTCCCGATGACCTCGGTGAACGGTAGCGGCTCGCCGGTACTTATCTTGTTAGGGTCGGGGCTTATCTTGTTGGGGTCATAGCCGTACTTGTATACCACCAGCTTGAAGGGGCCTGCGGGCTTAGGGCCGGGGTCGGCGAAGGCACCTGCCGCTGGCATGCACAGGCTGGCCGCCGCCATCAAGGCGATGACCGCAGCACTGATGCGCTTGCTCAGTCTCATTTCTCTTTGACCTCCTAAAGTCATGTCTTCTTTCCTTGTGCTTGTATCGTTGTCTTGTTTGCTGATTGTTGGTCTGCTTGCCGTTCGTGAGGTGCTGTTGGCTGTGCTGTCATCTGCTTGCCGTTCGTGAGGTGCTGTTGGCTGTGCTGCCCTCTGGCTGGCTGTGCTGTCCTCTGGCTGGCTGTGCTGTTCATTGTTTTGTGTCGTCCCACCGGAAAAGCACGGTTTATGGGGGGTCGGCTTACCCATCACGTACAAAACGCCGTTTGAGCCCCTTTGCAGGACCTGTGCGCCGTGTGGTCTATGGCAGGGGAATTGCTCCACTTGCTCTTTTGGGCCTACTCCCAAGAAACCGTACTTTTCGTCGAGCGTTCTTGACGGCGATAACTTTAATGCTTCAAGCAGATTGAGGGTCAAGTATTAATGATGCACAATTTATTAGATTTTCTTGATATTTTCTAAGCTTTGAGTGCTAAAGGCTGGTCAACCGGCGCTCACTTGCCCGAGAAGCGCTCATTTGACAAGGGAATAGTGCTGTTCAATTGCGAGCTGTAAGTAGGCATTTGTTCACAAAGCGTTGAGAAATATTAAAGCGCCTCTAAGCTTTATAGCCGATTTCTGAACATTTGTTGTATTGCGGGGAAGGTTTCAGCACAGAATACCGAAGGGCCGGTTATATAAGCAGCCTTCCCCGTATACGCGTCATTGGGGACGCAGAGAATGCCACCATTCACGGGATAGCCAGCAAGGGTGGTTCACCTGCAAGTTTCTCTACCTCATCGAATGGAGGGCAATCAGTGTGCTGTGTTGACGTTTGCTGACCTGTGAACCAGAGAACCAAGTGCCTTTGCGTCTGGTTTATCGTGTATAATACTATGCAATTTCGAAATGAGATTTCGAAATTGCATAGTATTATCATCAACTACCAGGAGCATATATGTATATAAGCCGTATCTTGGAAACACAGATTGCAGAGTCGCTGGAATATTTTCCTGTCGTCGCCATCACGGGTCCCAGACAGTGTGGAAAGTCGACATTGGCTAAGGAGCTGCTGGCGCAACGCACAAAGTCAAGTACGAACGCCAACCAAGGCCAGAGCTTGTATCTGGATCTGGAGCGTCCGTCCGATACAACAAGGCTTTCAGACCCGGAGCTGTTTTTGGGTATGCAGAAGGGCAAGACAATATGCATTGACGAAATCCAGCGTATGCCCAACTTGTTTCCGCTGCTCAGGAGCCTTGTTGACGAATGGCAAGCACCAGGATCGTTTCTGATACTCGGCTCAGCGTCCCGTGATCTGCTTAAACAGTCATCTGAGACACTGGCAGGAAGGATTGCCTACCACAGGCTGATGCCGTTTCTCTGGAGCGAGATCAAGGGACAGACAAATCTTGCCGACTACCTTGTTCGCGGTGCCTTTCCGAAAAGCATTCTGGCTCAAAAGCCAAGCCAGTCGTTGAGCTGGCTGAGCAATTTCACTTCAACATTCCTCGAACGCGACTTGTTAGCCTGGATTGGTGCGTCGCCAACATCTATGCGGAGGCTCTGGACGATGCTTGCCCACGAGAACGGTGCGACCGTCAATTATTCACGGCTTGGCAGTGCGCTTGGTGTAAGCGACAAAACAGTACGTAACCACATAGACGTGTTAGCGAGTACTTACATGCTGGATCTGGTTCCGCCACATCATTCCAATCTTGGTAAGAGGTTGATTAGGGCACCGAAGGTCTACCTCACGGACACCGGACTGACAACTTCACTGCTCGGCTTGAGAAGCACAGAAGACATGCTTGGACATCCAGGTTTCGGTGCGTTATGGGAACAGGCTGTGCTCATGAATCTGAGAGGTCTTTATCCCGATGCCGAGATAACCCACTATCGAACCGCAGGAGGAGCCGAGATGGATTTCGTCGTTAATGTCAACAGCAACATTTTTGCTGTTGAGTGCAAGGCTTCAGCAGCGCCGAAGCTGAGCGCAGGCACCCACAATGCTATTGAGGACATCAAGCCAAAGCACACCTTCGTTGTCGCACAGGTAAGCCAGCCATACCCGCATTCCGAAGGTATCGACGTCATTCGCATTGACGACCTTGCAGAAATGGCTTCTTTGAAGTTCTGACAGTATCAGGCAGAGTCTGCCAAGCCAATGCTCCAAAGGACGGGAATGAGAGAAACCTCCCTACCAGCCACCTTCAAGCTGGCTCACCCGTGAACTGTTACAAGAGTTACGAAGGTTTGATTGGCTGCTCATGCCTTTCCTGTGCAGGTAGTGTCGGCATTTTCTCGGGCTGTTGCTCAAGACTTGCCGGTGTTGAGCTGTTGTTGGCAACCTGTCCTTGCCGGCACCCCCAGCACAAGCAGGCAGTAGCTCAAGCCTTGCCGGTGTTGAACTGTTGTTGGGTCTTTTCCAGCCCGCAGTCGATGAGCGAAAGCACCGCCTGGGCGCCTTGGCCGCAGGCATGTTCGAAGCTTTCGAGGGCATCCTTCTTGGGCAGGGTGAGCACATAATCGGTTGCAGCCATGCGCCCAGGCGGACGGCCGATACCGATACGCACCCGGAACCAATCGCGGGTGCCCAGCTTGTCGCATAAGGAACGCAGGCCGTTGTGGCCGGCATGGCCTCCCCCGAACTTCACACGGATGACCCCCGCTTCGATATCCAACTCATCATGGACGACGATCAAGTGGTCAGGCGTTATGCCGTAAGCGGCGCTCAGCTGCTTCACCGGGCCCCCAGAGGTGTTCATATAGCCCTGGGGCTTGGCCAACACCAGGTCGTGGCCATGGTGGACGGCTTTCGCCGTCAGCGATCCGCATTCGTTCTTCCAATAACGCACGTTACAGCCCGAAGCCAGGATGTCTATCACGTCAAAGCCGGCGTTATGGCGGGTATGGGCGTATTGTTCCCCAGGATTGCCCAAGCCCACAATCAGGTAAGGGGCATTCTCTTGACCAGCGGCTTTAAGGCCATCCATGGGCGCTTCCCTTTTTGTGGGCGCTTCCCCTTCCGCAGGCGCGTCTTGGCCTGTACGCCCCGCCCCTGCATTCCCCTGCTTTTCCGAAAGGGACCCGACCACAGCGGGCATCTTCTGTCCCGAAGCAGTACGCCCAGCTGTGGACGTCTCACTTTTTGTGGGCGCTTCCCTTTTTGTGGGCGCTTCCCCTTCCGCAGGCGCAGCCACCACCTTTTTCCGTGCCCCGAACACGCCTCTGAGCCCCAAACCTACAACTCGTAGTTCGGGTCGAAGATCTCAGAGACCGATTCGTTGCCGTACACGCTGCCGATTGCGTGCGCGAACAGGGGGGCGACCGAGACGACCCGTATCTTTCCGCCCAGGCGCTCTTCGGGGATCGGAATGGTGTTGCACACCACCACTTCCTCGATGTCGGAATCCTCGAGCCGCTCGTAGGCAGGGCCGCTGAAGATGGGATGGGTCGCGCAGACATACACCAGGTCCGCCCCTTCCTTCTTCAGGGTCGTGGCGGCGGCGCACAGAGTGCCTGCGGTGTCTATCATGTCGTCATTGATGATGCAGATCTTGTCGCGCACATCCCCTATCAGGGCGGTTATTTCGGCCTCGTTGTGGTTCGGGCGCCCTTTGTGCATGATGGCCAGGTCGGCCTCCATGAGGTCGGAGAACTTCTTTGCCGCCTTTGCGCGGCCGACATCGGGGCTTACGATGCACAGCCTGCCGTGATCGAGGTTCTTGTCCTTGAAGTAGTCGGCCAGTATGGGAAGCGCCGTCAGATGGTTGACCGGCGTGTCGAAGAAGCCTTGTATCTGCCCTTGGTGCAGGTCGATGGTGATGGTGCGATCGATGCCTGCAACCGTGAGCAGGTTTGCCACCAGCTTTGCGGTGATGGGCTCGCGCGCTGCGGCCTTGCGGTCTTGGCGCGAGTACCCATAATGCGACACTACAGCCGTCACGGTACGCGCCGATGCCCTTTTGGCGGCATCGGTCATGATGAGCAGCTCCATCAGGGCATCATTCACATGTTCACCGGCGATGGATTGTATGATGAACACATCGGCGCCCCGCACGCTTTCCAGGTACCGTGCGTAAATCTCGCCGTTGGAGAATTGTTTGAGCTTGACCTTCCCCAGCTCAAGTTGCAGTTCGGTGGCTATCTGCCGCGCTAGTTCGGGATTGACCGAACCCGAAAAGACTGCCAGACTCTTCGTCATATCCGTCATGGACAAACCTCTCTCGCCTCTCTTGCCGTGCTTCCTTCGTGTTGTTCGTGCTTTGAACTCACTTGCCCCATTGTAACGCGCCAACGAGCAAGCAGGCCCCAAACGCGCCCTTGCTCAAAGTTTTTACATCGGAACTGCCCCCCATTCAAGGCTATGGCCTCCCCTGGTTTGCGGCTTCCTGCTGGGGCTCCTGTTGTGCGCCCCGTTAGGCTTCCTGCTGGGGCTCCGGTTGCATTTCCCTTGCGGCTGCCTGCTGCCCCATCGGGGCGTTGCCTGCTGCGTTCCCCACTCGGCTTCCCGTTGTGCTTCCCGTTAGGCTTCCTGCTGGCCTATCGGGGCGCTTCCCTCCGTGCTTCCCGTTAGGCTTCCCGCTGTGCTTCCCGCTCGGTTTCCCGCTGGGGTTCCGTTTGTGCTTCCCGTTAGGCTTCCTGCTGGGCTCCCTGTTTTTCTGCTTCCTTCGCATGCTTGAAGGCCTCCCATTCGGCTATCAGCTTCTGGGGGGCGCGTTCCACCGCCAAGGCACGGTCGGGGACGTCTTGGGTGATGGCCGAAGCTGCACCGGTGAAGGCGTGGCTGCCGATACGCACCGGGGCTACCAGCATGGTGTCGCTTCCAATGAAGGCCCCATCGCCGATGATGGTCTGATGCTTGTGGGTGCCGTCGTAGTTACAGGTGATGGAACCGGCACCGATGTTGACATCCGCGCCGACGACAGCATCGCCGATATAGCTGAGATGGGGCACCTTGGACCTGGCGCCTATCTCGGAGTTCTTTATCTCGACATGGGTGCCCGCCTTGGCGTTGCGGCACAGATGCGTGCCCGGCCTGATATAAGCCCGCGGCCCGCATGTGGCGCCGTCGTCTATCCGGGATGCCGCCACAATGCTTTCCTCGATGACGCAGCCGCTGCCGACCACTGCATCGGTCAGGCGCGAATTGGGCCCCACAATGCTGTCTTCGCCTATCTCGGTCTTCCCGTAAAGGAAGGTGAGCGGCAAAAGCTCGACATCGTTTGCCAACACCACATCGGGGCCTATCCACACCAGGGCGGGATCGGTCATGGTAACGCCGGCTGCCAGGTGCCGCTCATTGATGCTGCGCTGCATTTGGCGGGTGGCCTGCGCCAACTGGCTGCGTGAATTGACGCCCAGGCACTCCTGAGGCTGGGCGGTCTGAAGGGCACAGACCCCCCTGCCTTCCTTGCGGAAAATGGCCAAGACATCGGTCAGGTAATATTCGCCTTGGGCATTGTCATTCCCGACTTCCTCAAGGGCTTTGAACAAGGCTTGGGCATCGAAGCAGTAGAAGCCGGAATTGCATTCGGTTATCTGCGCCTGTTCGGGGGTGCAATCCTTCTGTTCAACGATACCGAGAAGGGCGCCTTCCTGATCGCGCAGGATACGGCCGTAGCCGAAGGGGTCTGACAGATCCATGGTAAGCACGCAGGCAGCGGCCTGTTCCCTTTCGCGCTGGGCAACAAGTGAGCGCAGGGTGGCGGGGGTGATAAGGGGGCTGTCGCCCGAAAGCACCAGGAGCGAACCGGTGTGGCCTTGGAAGGCTTCCGCACACGAGGCCACCGCGTCGGCGGTGCCGATGAGCCGTTCCTGCACGATGACGGCAGTATCGTGCTCGATCAGGGGTATGACCTGTTCACGGCCATGACCCACCACACAAGCGACATCCTGGGCACCTGCTGCATATGCCGCATCGACCACCCAACGCACCAGCGGCTTGTCCAAAAGGCCATGGACGACCTTGGGCTTCTTCGATTTCATGCGGGTACCTGCGCCTGCTGCAAGGATTATCGCCGACACACCCATGTATTGCCTCGCTTCCGTTATGCCGATTGTGGTTCCAGACCCAGCCTTCCTAGGAAGGGCTGAATATCGATGCCCAGATCATCCCGGGGATATCGAACACCATGATACCGAATACGAAGATGATAAGGAAGCTCACCATGAAAAGGAGGCCATAAAGCAACATCAGGATAACACGCAGCACCTTGCGGTCCAGGCCAGAGGTCGCCTTGAACCCCAGGATGCCCAAGACCAGGATGCCAACGCCCAACGCCAAGCCTGCTATCTTCAAGCCAAAGCTCAAAGATGGGTTTGATGCTTGATAAAAGAGGGAAAATGCCCACGCAAGGCACGCAAGGCCTGCCACCAGGACGGCACCGAAGCCCATGACAAGGTGCTTGCGGGTCTCTTTCTTCTGGGAAAAGCCCGCAGCAGTCAGACCGCCTGCCGCAACCGCGCTGGCAGCAACACCGGTGCCCAGCACAGCAGCGAAAACCGCTATCACCGCAAGCACCAGGGCAGCAATCACCATGCACACGACAAGCAAAAGGATCACGTAAATCATTCCGATCAATCCGCCCATAAGGGAATCCTCCTTCACATCAGGCGGTCATCGCGCCAAGCCAGAAGCAATGCCATACCCTGGCCTCGGGCACGAAAGGCGTGCGCCCACGATGGCCGAATTCGCATAGCCCCAGTCTAGCACATTTCCTGCCCCTTTTGAGGCCTGGGAAGGAAGTGTCAAGCCGATGTCGGAAATCCCTGTTGCAGTTCACGGGTTAGCCAGCAAGAGTGATTCAGCAAGAATCCAGGCACAGCTTCCTGCTGCGTCGCTACAGGCAGCTTTCCTTGACTGCTACACAGTGCCCGAAGCTTGACGCTCCATTGCTACAGTGCGTTACTGTGATTCATGCAAATCCGATGATAGAATTCATGCAAATCCGATGATATATGCTATCATATCACCAGGGTGGGACATGGGGACGGTTCCTCTGTCCGCTTGCCCAGATGGGAAAGCGGACAGAGGAACCGTCCCCGTGTCCCGCTGAGCCGTCCCTGCGTCCGCTACACAAGGTTTCCGGCAGTTATTTCCGCAACAGATAGCGTATCAATAGCACCACCAGCCAAATGCCGCATGTTATCACCGTCAGGATGAAATGGAAAAAGACGCTTCGCCACTTTACCATTTGTCTGCCTTCCTTCTGTCATTCTTTGTCTGTGCCGCCTCCAATAAAGCCTGCATGTGATCCAACTGGTCATGGAGCTTGTGCATCTCGTGCTTGATCTGGTTAAGCTCGTCCTCGGTATCGCCCTGATCGTCGATATCGCCTCGCGGCTCAAGCCGCACGAACTCGTCGATGCTGTCCACCACGATGCCCACGATAAGGTTCATCAGGATGAACGACGAAATGATCAGAAAGGTGAGGAAGTAGACCCAGTTCAAGGGGTCCGCCGAAGTGAAAGGGAACACCGTGTCCTGCCAGCCTTCCATGGTGGTGAGCGAGAACAAGGTGACGAACGATTCAGGGATGCCGCCGAAGAGCTCGGGGGCGATATCGCTGTAAAGGCTGATGCCGATGAGTGCGTATATGTAGTAGACCAACATCATCAACACGCCCGCCCAGCCGATGCCCGGCAGCGAAGACAACAGGGCATGCACGATCTTGCGCAGCTGCTTGACCCCCGAAATCAGGCGCATGGCACGGAAGGCCAACAGCACCTTCAGGATGCGCAAGATACGGATGCCGCCGAACACGCTGCTCACCGGTGCCAACGACAGCACCACAATGCAGAAATCGAAGACGTTCCACGCTTTCTTGAAATAGCTGGTGCGCCAGGCAAAGACCTTCAGCAGCATCTCGACAACGTATACGCCGGTGAAAATGGTGTTGGCAGCTTCCATTGCGAAACCGAACTGTCCGACAAGGGATTTCGTTGCCCCCAAGCCCAGGTCGATGGTGTTGAGCAGGATGACCACCAGTATGAACCGCTCGAATGCCTGGCTCTCTACCCATGATGTCACTTTAGCGCGCACAAACCCTCCCTAAATAGATGGCTGATACAGCCCCACCTTGCCTCACAAAGTGGGGGGATTGCATCTTCCGCATGCCCCATAGCCTTGGGCGACCGCATCTTCCAAAGAAATGGGTATCTTTGATTTGCTGAGCGAGCTACAGCTTTCCCTATGGTATTTCTCCCCTGAGTTCGTGATATAGACGGTGACCGGGTTTGCAGCAGGCGGATTCGGCTGGGCGGGCGGCTCTATGACGGGAGCGATGGCCTGGCCTTGGTCGGTGTTCGCCGTATCATCGGCAGGTTGTTGACCAGTCTGCCCTTCGTCGGTCGCACCCTGTTCGGATCCTTTGTCTTCGTCGGTGCCTGCCTCAATCCCGAATATGCTTAAAAGGCCGTCATCCTTTTTCGTTTCTTCAGCCTTTGAGCACCCCACCAGGGAAAAGGCCAGGGTCATCGCGAGGGCAAAAGCCACAGTCCAAAGAAACGTCCGTACCTTTTTATGCTCTCGAACGTCACGCTGGCTTTTTGCAACAGTTCGGCCATACGGCGCTTCACGATAATTCGATTGCTTAATTCCTTCACTCATTTTTGTCTCTTTTCCTTCGATTACGTCTC
>JAIRPR010000048.1 GCA_031256895.1 Coriobacteriaceae bacterium | reverse complement strand
TCACCGACTTGGCTGTCTGTTATGCTGTACCACAGGGGCTCAAAAAGGAAGGTGGCATGAATCGATTGCCTTCTTCGCTTTCAAGCCTCACCCCAAGATGATTACCGATGCCACCTGACCCTTTAAGCGTCGGGGTCGATGTTTGCAGATGCCACCCGCCCCTTTAAGCGTCGGGGTCTCAGCGCCGATGAAAAGCCCGTATCCTGGATGCGGAAGAAGGACCGACATTGCAAGAGAGGTCTCGCAGAAACACCCCCTCGCTCCTGGAACGCTACGGTAAGGCGGCATTGGAGATAGCAAAGGAGAGCCTCTGGCCACAGCGTTGCGTCATGTGCGACCGCCCCGGCAGCCTTATATGCACCCCTTGCCGCCTGAGGCTTCCCTATATCGACCATTGGCGCAGCTGTCCGCGTTGTGGGGCACCCCATGGCCGCGTCCAATGCAGTGAATGCAGCCCGGTAAGGCTGAAAAGCCTGGGTATATCCCAGCTTCCTTTCGAAGCCTGTGCGAACGTGTGCATCCTTGACGCCGAGACCGGACGCATGGTCTCGGCGTATAAGGATCAAGGCGAACAAGGCCTGGGGGCAGTCATCGGCGAGATGATGGCAGCTGTCATCGAACCGGCTTGGTATGGGGGACAGGCTGGCGAAGCACAGGATGGCCTCCCTGGTTATGGATTTGGCCTTGGCTTTGGCTCTGGTTCTGGCCTTGGTTCTGGCCTTGGCTTTGGCTCTGGTTCCGGCCTTGGTTCCGGCCTTGGTTCCGGCCTTTTTTGCAGCCGTGGTTCCGGCCTTTGTTCCGGCCTTTGTTCCGGCTCTGGCCTTCATGACCCTGAGCAGCACTGCAGCTCCGGTTCCGGCCTCGTCGCAGACCCTGGATGCACCTGTGCCGTCTCCTTCATCCCCGCGACAGCCCAGGCATTGAGGAGGCGTGGCTTCGACCACGCCGAACTGATAGCCCGACACTTTGCCCGCATTGCCGGCCTTGACTGCCTAGGGCTTTTCGCAAGGCCGAAGGCGAAGGACCAGCGCAGGCTCACGCGCCAGGAACGCATACGCAACATGGGCAGCCGCTTCAGCTTGGCGGGTATACACGGGCTTGGGCAGGGGCTTGGGCAGGGGCTTGGGCACGACATGTTCCCCGCCACCGTGCTTTTGGTCGACGATGTCTACACCACCGGAGCAAGCCTGATCGCGGCAGCCCGAACCCTCAAGGATGCCGGTGTTTCTCGGGTGTATTGCGTGACGTTCGCCCGAACCTGGTAGGCTTGTGGTACCCTAGTCAAGGCAGCAGCTTGCAGCCGTTGCAAGGCACCGGTCCTTGGAACCGATGCCCTTTACTGTTCCCGGTAACCTGAAAGTGAATCGAGCCGCACCATGAACTACGACATCAAAGACATCTCGCTTGCTGCTAGTGGCAAGGACCGCATCGAATGGTCAGATCGCGACATGCCGGTGCTTGCCAGCATCCGGGCGCGCTTCTTGCAGGAAAGGCCGCTTGAAGGGCTGCGTATCGGCGCCTGTCTCCATGTGACCACCGAGACAGCCAACCTCATGCGCACCTTGCAGGCGGGTGGCGCAGACGTGTCCCTCTGCGCCTCGAACCCTCTCTCGACCCAGGATGACACAGCGGCCGCCCTGGTCGTGCATTATGGGATTCCCGTCTTTGCCATCAAAGGGGAAGATACTGAGACCTACTACCGGCACATCGATGCCGTCATCAACACATGCCCGCAGATAACCATGGACGACGGAGCCGATGTGGTCGGACGCATCCATGACAAGCGCCCGAGCGCCTTGAGTGACATCATCGGGGGAACGGAAGAGACCACCACCGGCGTCATCCGCCTGCGGGCTATGGCTGCCCAAAAGGCGCTCAAATACCCCATAATAGCGGTCAACGAGGCTAAGACGAAGCATTTCTTCGACAACCGCTACGGCACTGGCCAATCCACCCTCGACGGCATCGTGCGACTGACCAACCGCCTTCTGGCTGGCCGCACCCTCGTGGTCTCAGGCTATGGCTGGTGCGGGAAGGGCCTTGCCCTGCGCGGCAAGGGGATGGGCATGGACGTCATCGTATGCGAGATAGACCCCACGGCAGCCCTGGAAGCAGTCATGGACGGCTTTAGGGTGATGCCAAGGGAACAGGCCGCCCCTCATGCCGACATCTGGGTCACGGTGACCGGGAACCTGAACGTCATCGATGAGCCCTGTTACCGCACCATGAAGAACGGTGCAATCATCTGCAATTCCGGGCACTTCAATTCCGAGATAAACATCCCCTGGCTCAACGAGAACGCCACTGGCCGCAAGACCCTGAAACCGCTTGTGGAGGAATTCACGCTTGCCGATGGCCGTACCCTCATACTTCTGGCAGAAGGCCGCCTGGTGAACCTTTCCGGTGCCGAGGGGCACCCTGCCTCGGTCATGGACATGAGCTTTGCCAACCAAGCGCTCTGCGCTGAGTACCTGGCATCCCATGCGCAAGGCATGGAAGTAGGCTGTTTTGATGTACCTGCTGAAATAGACGCTGCCATTGCGCAGGTTAAGCTGGCCACGCTGGGTATCCACATCGACGAGCTCACCCCACAGCAGAGGGAGTATATGGGGTCTTGGCAAATGGGCACCGTGTGAGGGGGTGCCTGGCGGCACATGAGGCCTTCAGGCTTCGCTCACGTACGCCCAGTACGCCTCGCTCAGACCTTCAAGCCCCATGAGCCGCCAGGCACCCCCTCACCGGCCTGCGGGACGGACACCTGGAGCCTTCAGGCTTCGCTCACGTACGCCCAGTATGCCTCGCTCAGACCTTCAAGCCTCATGAGCCGCCAGGCACCCCCTCACCGGCCTGCGGGACGGATTCGTAAAGACCTCCCCCAAAGATGCACGGAAAGAATGGGCTGTGGCCTCCCAAGCCATGAAGACAAAGGCATGCTACGGAAGATGTTCTTCGAGTCATGAAAACTCAGTCGAAGGATATGTCCTTCAAGATGTCGAAAGGGTTCGCCGGCTCGACAGGAAGGCACTGTTCTGGCAGGCATGTGCAGGCCTCCAGGTTCCGGTTCTGGCCGCATTGCGGGCAAAGGCCTTTGCAATCCTGGTCACAAAGGGGTATCAGAGGAAGCTCAAGCAGGATTGCCGCCTTCAGGTATGAAGCCAATTCAATCACCCGATCATCAGGAAGCACCTCGAACTCGTCTTCTTCCCTGTCGTGTGGTGCCGAGTCATCCTGACCGAGCAGGAAGTATCCTTCGACCTCTCCTACAAGGCGCATATCGAAAGACTCAAGGCACCGTGCACAGGCGGTCTTGGCGCAGCCTTCGACCGTTCCGGTCATAAGGATGGCCCCCCCGGTGTTCGTGAGCTCCACCTGCCATGAAAGCGGCTCAAGGAACTCGTAAAGGTCTGGGCCTGACTTGAGGAAGGGCAGGTCGAAGCTCCCGTTAAATGAAGAACTCTCCGCCGGCGCGAAGAGTTCATGAGCCACGGTGAGGCAAGGGCCCTCCATCAACGCCCTGCCATGGAGTTGGCGTTCAGACGGTCACGGCAACGGCGCACATTCCCCAGCAGCGTGTCAAGGCTCTGTTCGACATGTCCGAATATCTCGTCGGCATAGTCTTCGGCACCCGCCCGCGTCTGACGCTCAAGCTCGCGTGCATCGGCAAGTATGGCATCGGCCTGCTGTTGGGAGATGCGCACTATCTCTTGTTCGCTCGCAATGGTCATAGCCTGGCTCCGCGCATCCTCTATCATGCGGTTCGCCTCTGCCTCGGCATCATCGAGAAGGCTTTGCCGTTCACGTACTATCTGGCGGGATTGTGAGAACTCACCGGGAAAGGTGTCGCGTATCTCGTCCATTATCTCAAAAGCGGCAGCGATATCGACCTGCCGTATGTTGTTCTTGCCGAAGACCGGCTTAGAATCTTCCAACAGAATTGAGAGCTCCTCCAATAAGCCCACTACTCCTGCTTCGTCCATAATAGTCCTTCCGCCTTGCCTGCTGCGTTTACTCTGTATTTTTTTGCATATGGCTACTTTCTTGCATACGCACATAAATTGTACCATGAAGCTGCGAATAACAGAACCATCCCGCATAATGCGCACATTTGTGGATTTTGCGGTTTTACGTTTTACATGAGCAACACCGGTACAACACCGAGCGCAACGTTCCAGACCCAATGCAACAGTTGCGCTGGGTCTCACAGCGGGAGCCGAATATGTGCAGCCGGGACATGAATGCACGAGCCCAGCAACGGCTCCCCGTACTTGTGGCGGAGCCGGCTGGCGCTTCAGGGGGCGGAAATCCTCCCCGTTGAGAAGAGGCATGAGAGCAAAAGCCCTGACGATGGAAGGATGCCCGTCATGACAGCATACGCCAGGCCGTCCTTCAGGGGGAGGCTATGTACTTGTCGTAGTCGAACTCGTCGATTGCCACGTCGAGGCCTATGACCAAGGATGTGTCCTCATGGGTTTCACAAACCTCCCCATGAACCTCCCCAGCACCTCCTGCTTGACGCTTTCGTCCGTTATGAGGCCCTTCAAGGCATCCATGCGATCACCTGCCTCCGTGTATGAAGATGTGGCCCTCCGCCCCTGCCGCCTTGCCCTGGCTCCAACCTTTCCATTTTGTGGAGAAGGCTCCAACGTGCCAATGTTCTCTGTCACGCCTGAAACGCTATTGCCAGGGCAGGCAGACAGAGGGACACCCCTGTGTCCCTGGTCGTACCCTTCCTCGCAGTCCCTCCTGATGCTGTCATCATTATCGAGCCTTTCATGGCAATACCTCGATGTTGATATCCTTGAGTGCCCTGATGCACTCAAGGATGCCTTTCGGGTTCTCCCCTACCATGCGGAAAAGCTCCGAACTGCTTATCGCGAAAGGTTTGAAAAGCAATCCCCCCTTGCTTTTGGTAAGGAGGTCGAGTCCCTTGATTTGTTCGTCACCTAGCTCGTATTCCTCGCGTACATCTTCGTAGATCTCTTGTGCTGGGGCTGCAAAACCCATGATGAGATCTCCGCCTTGCTCACAGAAGTCCTCTTCGGTATCGCACGAAAGTAGATCGTCACCTTCGCTCCAGAACGCGGTGGTAGCAACGGGCATCGTTGCTCCGTCCATATGGTCGTAGAGGTATTCGAGGGTGTCTGTCGCCGCTATGTCACGGATTGCCTGTGGTGCGTCACTGAAGAGGCCATTTGCGCTGAAGCCTGGGTATTCACCAATCCTTGACGACCGCTCGTTCCTGAACGCCCCTGCCACAACGCCGTCGATGACAGTTATGGTGCCCCTTGTATGCCCCAGGATCATGTTGTAGTTGCAACCGTCCCAAGACTGCTCAAAAGCCAACGTGGGACTTTCAGCCACAGAGAGCGAATGGGCAAGGTAACGCAGCAGAATGCCCGAGAAGAGATCTTGTATTTTCAAACCGAGAAGAAATGGCATGCTGGTTTCCTTTCTTTTGATTTTTTAAGATATCGTGACAGAATCAAGGCCATCTGTCTGACTTCTCCCTATTCGATCTCCTTGTCCTGACCTGTGCGTTATCGCTTGTATTTGTGCCACCCTTGCTTTTTGGTTTTACCTGATCTATGGTTGCCTCATTGGCTGGAGGAACAACGCCCCGTCTGGATTGACTAGGGGGCACACACTCTTCCCCCGTTACGTCATCTACCAGTTTTCCTCCGTTCTGTCTCATGTTCGCTTCAAGGAACTCCCTTTTTTGGCGCCTTGTGAAGTCTTTCCCCTCCCCGGCGTTTTTCGGGTTTAAGACCTCTTCATAGTCACAATCATTGTGCACCAGCACGCCGCACCCGCCCACATGGTAGGTGTGCCGTTCGGCGACCTCCAGCCGCCTGAACCGTCCCTGTGTCCCGCTCCCAGCTGGGCTGTGCCTGCATCCCTGTAGCCTCTTTGGTTGTGGTAGTGCCCGTATTCCATGCCAGACCTCCTTCGCAACTGGTTCATCCCATTCGTCCTTCCCGGGCATCGCATGCCCGGCCTTCTTGTTGTATGTGCCCAAGCCCAAGTGCAGCCCGCCCTGCGGGCGACTACTGCCATGGCCACACTATGCCGCACGCTGCCCCGCACGCGCCCCTCTGGGCGCCTTGCGGGCAGTCCTTCGGGCCGCCCTCCCCCCACATGCCGCAGGAAAGGGCACCCTGCGCATAGTCTAGCACCGGCCTTGCTGCGCCGTCACAGGGCGAAATGCGCCTCCACGAACTCACCATACCCGAAGCGGCATAGTGCCTGTTTTCCATCGCCGTATTCGATCATGCCTTCAGTTTCCCTTAAGAACACACTACCCGCAATGTAGCACCAAAAAGGGTGCGGTAACACATGTTTTTGAGAACTTCAGACAACACCCAGTGCAACAGTTGCGCTGGGTCTCACAGCGGGAGCCGGAGGCAAAGCGGCCTCAGGTGAAGGAGCTGCGGGGCTGGCAGCCGAAGGCACCGGTGCCGCGAGCGAAGGCATTGGTGCCTTAGGTGAAGCGGCCTCGGATGAGTGGGTCTTAGGCGCAGCGGCCTCAAGCGAAGACGGCTCAGGCGAACTTTGCTTCTAAGGCCGCCCTGACACACTCAGGGACGAACCCGTCCATATCGCCATGAAGGCAAGCTATCTCGCGCACTATGGACGAGGAAAGATACATGTATTGGGGCGGCGACATGATGAAGATGGTCTCGATAGCCTGATTGAGCTGATAGTTCAAGGCGGTCATCTGGAACTCATACTCAAAATCGGTGATTGCTCGCAAGCCTTTCACCACGATATTGGCCCCTATTTCTTCCGCAAACACGACCAACAGGCAGTCGAAGGGCTCAACCCGTACATTGGGAAGGGCTTTGGTGGCCTCACGGGCAAGCGCTACCCGTTCCTCCAGGGAGAACAGGGGACTTTTCTTAGGAGATGCCGCCACCCCCACTATTATCTCATCGACAAGCTGGGATGCCCGTGTGATGACATCAAGATGCCCAGCGGTTATCGGGTCGAAGGTCCCGGGAACCAAAGCGCGTTTCATGTTGGTCTTACCTTGCCTTTCTCTCAGTTCGGTCGTGCCTTCAGGTGCGAGCCGCAGGCTGTGGGCTTTGTGCTGCGGGCTTTGATTTGCGTGCCCGTGGGTGCAATCCGTCAGGAGCGAACCATCTTAGAACAAATGTTTCACGTGAAACACTGCACCTTCAAGTCGGGGATGGCTCTATGCTGGCATCTCGTTCCCAAGGCGAAACAGCCTGACCGAGGTATCGCCATAGCCTTTGTTTGAGACTGGTTCCCATTGTAGTGGTTCAAAGGCCTCCTGGACAGCCCTGTCCGCCGACCGCGCATATTCGTAGCAGACAAACGCCCCCGGTAAAAGCGATCCCGCCCCTGCCATTGCATTCAACAGCGCGAGCATCCGGGTAGGGGCATAGGCATAGGGTGGGTCGAGGAACACCAAATCAAAAGGCTTTCGTTGATCGCACGGGGGGTGCTTGAGGATGTCAGCATTGCGCAGACT
>JAIRPR010000013.1 GCA_031256895.1 Coriobacteriaceae bacterium | reverse complement strand
CCCCCGGGCCCCGCCACCCCCGCCGCTGTCCCCCGCCTGCACCGTCCCGGTGCCCCGCCTGCCCCTTTGTCCCCCCGCAGCCGTCCCTTGTCATGCCCTGTCACGAAAAGAAGAGAGGTTGATGTGGAGAATTTCGAGTACCAATCGCCCACCCGGTTCATATTCGGCCGGGGGGCAGAGGAAAAGGTCGGCACCGAGCTGGCCAGGCAAGGCGCAGGGCGCGTCCTTTTGCATTACGGAGGGCAGAGCGCACAGCGCAGCGGGCTTCTCGACAGGGTGCGGGAATCCTTGGAAGCAGCCCAGATCCCCTTCATCGAGCTAGGAGGCGTGCGCCCGAACCCCGAGGTCGGCCTGGTGCGCCAAGGCGTCGCCCTGTGCAAGGATCAGGGTATTGATTGGGTCTTGGCGGTCGGGGGAGGCTCGGTCATCGATTCTGCCAAGGCCATCGCCGTGGGCGCCCGTCATGAGGGGGATGTATGGCACTTCTTCGAGACCAAGCAGCTAACCGTTGACGTCTTGCCCTTGGCGGTCGTGCTGACGATACCCGCCGCAGGGAGCGAGGCATCCAAGAACACCGTCCTCTCACACGATGACTTGGGTTTGAAGTCCGGCTATGGCAACGACGCGCTCAGGCCGCGCCTTGCCTTCATGAACCCCGAGCTCACCTTCACCCTGCCGCCCTACCAGACAGCCGCCGGCATCACCGACATGTACTGCCACCTGCTTGAGCGCTTCTTCGACGACGCAGGGCCGGTCCCGGTGACCGACAACCTGTGCATCAGCCTGATGAGGACGGTCCGGTCAGAGGCAGGGCGCGTGCTGCATGACCCGCAGGATTACGATGCGCGGGCCAATATCATGTGGGCGGGAATGCTCTGCCACCAGGGATTGGCGGGATTCGGCCGCCATGAGGACTGGGCGACGCACGCCCTTGAGCATGAGCTTTCAGCCCTCGATGCCTCGATAACGCACGGCGCCGGCCTGGCAGTCCTCTTCCCGGCCTGGATGCAGCACGTCTACCCGGAAGATCCCGCCCGCTTCGCCTCCTATGGCAAAGAGGCCTTCGGGATCGCGCCGACCGGCGACGCGTCCGCAGATGCCCGTGCGGCTATCCAGTGTACCCGTCAGTTCTTCGTATCCTTGGGGATGCCGTCGCGTTTGGGCGAGCTCAGGATATCAGAGGCAGACATCGAGAAGATGATCCCCACCCTGCGAAAGAACAAAGGCGAGGTGTTCGGCAGCTTCAAGAAGCTCACGCTTGACGATGCGCGTGCCATCTACCGACTGGCGCTTTAAGCGGCTCTCAGCTGCCGCCCAGCGCTTCGAGGCGCCCTCCAGCGAATGCCATCCGCCGCCTGGTGCCCCTTCCTCTTCAGGTGCTTTTTTGAGCTTTAAGCGGCGTTAAGCCTTGCGGGAGAAGAGCGACAAGACCTCAACATGATAGGTCTGCGGGAACAGGTCGAAGGGCTGCACGTGGGCCAGGCGGTAGCCTGACCTGTCGAAACGGGCGACGTCACGCGCCCAGGTCGCAGGGTCGCAGCTGATGTAGGCTATCTGCCGGGGGCGGGCAGCGGCGATGTCGGACACGAGCGAGGCGGCAAGCCCTGCGCGGGGCGGGTCCACCACCAAGGCATCGAGGCTTCCGAGACGGGGGAGCTCACGGGCGCTGTCACCCCCTATCACCTCAAGGGGCAATCCTGCGGCTTCGGCATTGCGGCGGAGGTCGCGCACGCTTGAAGAAGCAGACTCGACGGCAAACACCGTGCCGGCAGCCTTTGCCAAAGGAAGCGAGAAGGTCCCGCCGCCCGCATAGAGGTCGGCCACGACAGTACCCCGGTCCAAGGGGATCAGGCTGAGCAGGCTTTGGATCAGCGCTTCTGCCTGGGCTGTGTTCACCTGGAAGAAGCTAGGGGCGCTGGTCTTGAAGGTCAGGCCGTCCAGGCGCTCTTCCCAATAGCCCTTGCCATCAAGCACCTCGACCCCTTTGACGGAGCGGGCCTTCCCAGGGGCAGCCAGGACACGCACGATGCTCGATGCCCTGACGGCGCTGCGCAAGGTCTTTGCCACCATGGCGCGGGGGAAGGGCCCCGGCACCGTCCAAAGGGCTATCTCAAGATCGCCGGTCCTCAGGCTATGACGTACACCGACCCGGAATATCCCGAGGTCATCTCCAGCACTGGCAAAACGCAGCGCTCCGCGCAGGGCTGCGGGCACGCCTTCGATGGCCTTATGGGCTATCGGGCAGCGTGCGGGGCATACCAAGGCGGGGCCATCCTGTCGGCTGCTGTCCCGCTCAGCCTTGCGGGCCGCTTCCCGGCCGCCCCGCTCAGCCTTGCGGGCCTCTTCCTGGCCGATTCCATAAGCGTCTTCATTACAGGAAAAGCCCAAGTCAAAACCTGTCTCAATGCTGTCTGTCCGCCCGGGCACGAAGCCTGCCCCTCGTCGGGGGGCGGTGCCGGTTCCGTTGCCCTGGCCGGCCTTTGCGCCTGCGCCTTGCGTTGCCCCCGTGTGGAAGCACGCCCCCAGCTCAACCTTGTTGCGGTAGCCCAGCTCACGTTTGGATGCCTTGCAAGGTTCCACCAGTGCCTCTGCATCTTCCCTGTTCATGTGGGCGATGCGGCTCAAGGCGTCAACCACGTTGTTGCGCTTCGCTTCGAGCTGGGCAGGGTAGGCAACCATGCCCCAAGGGCAGCCCCCGCATCGGCTGAGGTCTGCGCAGCAAGGCGCCACGCGCAGCGCAGAGGCCTCGCACAGCTCGACGATGCGGGCTGTCACATAGCTTCCCTTGTCCGCGACAAGGCTGACGCGTGCCACATCGCCGGGGACGGCGTTCTCGACGAATGCCGTCCTGCCGTCTGAAAGACGGCCGACGGCGGCCTTCCCATAGCTCAATTTTTCGATGTTTATCTGTTCTTCCATTGATTCCTGTGAATTCCTTGCGTATAGTTTTTTGGTTTCCGACCATAATAGCGTATAATCATTAAAGTTGTGCCCTTGTAGCTCAGGGGATAGAGCGTCTGCCTCCGGAGCAGAAAGCCGCAGGTTCGAATCCTGTCAAGGGCACCAGCAGATAATCAAGGGCGGCCGCTCTGGCGTTCGCCCTCGTACCTGTCGGATTAAGCGTGTTCGACGGGGGGTCGGACACACAAGAGAAGGAGCTTTTGCTATGGCACAGTATACTCCCGCGTATCAGCCGAACGGAACAGAGATTGCGGTCATCAAGACATCGAAGGGCGATATCCGGGTGCGTTTGGCCGGAACCGACGCCCCTGTCCATGTCGGCAACTTCGTGGAGCTTGCGAACAAGGGCTTCTACGACAACCTCAAGTTCCATCGCCATGTCCCCGGCTTCGTCATCCAGGGCGGCTGCCCCAACACCCGCGACCTTTCACCTGAAGAGGTGGCACAGAGGGCAGGCAGCCCGTTCTCTGGCTTGGGCACAGGAGGCCCCGGCTATACCATCAAGGAAGAGTTCACGACCAACCCCCACAACAAGCACCTCGACGGGGCGCTGGCAATGGCCCGCTCACAGGATCCGAACTCGGCGGGCTCGCAGTTCTATCTGTGCCTTGGCCCCCAGCACGCCCTCGATGACGGCTATACCGTGTTCGGCCAGGCAATCGATGGCCTCGAGGTTATCCGGGAGCTGCGCGTGGGGGATGTCATCGAAGGCGTCGGGATAGAGGGTGCCACCGCACAGGCAGCCCAAGCCGGCGCAGACGAAGGCGGCGAGGGCACCGATGGTCCCGAGGGCACCGAGGTTCCAGAAGGCACCGAGCGCGCAGACTCATAGGGAACAACCTGATGGCATGATCGTTGGCAACTCGTCAGACATGTTAGGAAACGGATGAACAGAGAATTGTTTCGACAGGCTCAGGCGGCCTATAACCAGCAAGACTACGAATCAGCCCTGGTGGCCTTCGATGCGTGCCTCCAAGATGTCGCGAGCCCCTTGGCACCTGGCGAGATGGGGCTCCTGTATCATCAAATGGGCAACTGCCTTACCAAACTGAAGAACTACCACGAGGCCATCTACACCTATTCGCAAGCGACGGTCGATCCCGCCTATGACGCAAAGGGCATGGTCAACTGCAACCTGGCCATGGCCTATGCAGCCTTGCACGATTACGAGGACGCGGTGCGCTATTTCGAGGCGGCTGTGCATGACACGGGGTATGACACACCCTACAAGGCGTATCTGGGCATGGGAAACGCCCTTCTCAAGCTGGGCAAGTCGGCCGAGGCGGGCGTGGCCTTCCGCCTGGCCGCCCTCGATGAAAGGAACCCCGACCCCACCCGGGCGCTCTTGAACCTGGGCATCTGCTTCATGGCACTCAACCGCCCGCAGGATGCGATCGTATCGTACGAGAGCGCCATCCCCTTCAGGATGGATCCCGCAACCAGGAACAAGCTGTTCGCCAACCTGGGTCAGGCCTATGTGGCCGCTGGGCAGATGCAGGGCGCGGTGGAGGCCTTCGAGGCGGCATTGGCCGACAAGACCTATTTCCTCAGTGATTCGGCCAGCGTCGATTACCAACGGGCTATTGCGGCCATTTCCACGGGGGCAACCGGGTCGACCGGGCCTTTGGCGCCGCTCGATGCCGATATGTCGGGCTTTGATGTGATAGCCGATGCCATGCCGGCCTATGCCGAAG
>JAIRPR010000157.1 GCA_031256895.1 Coriobacteriaceae bacterium | reverse complement strand
GGAATTCCTTCGGGGTCGCGGCCGGGGTCGGGGCCGGGGCCGTTGTTGCGAGCGGGGCCGGGGTCGGCGCCGGTGCCGGGGCAGGGGTCGGAGCCGGTGCCGGGGCAGGGGTCGAGGCCGGGGCCAGTGCCGGGGTCGGGGCTGGGGCAAGTCGAGAAACAGGCCTTCCCTGAAACGGGTAGCAGCCTGAACGCCTTTCCCGCCTCGCTTTTCATGAAACGCCCGACCTGCCCCTCGTTCTCAAGGGCGCCTACGGTGCAGGTGGAATAGGTCAACATCCCCCCGGGGGCCACCAAAGCGGCTGCCTGGGCAAGCATGGCTTCCTGTACGGCAGCGACCGAAGCGATGGCCTCAGGCGTCAGCTTCCATCGTATCTCGGGATGGCGGCGCAAGGTGCCCAAGCCCGAACAGGGCGCATCGACAAGAACGGCATCGTAGCGCAAGCCCCCAAGCCCCTCGGAAAGCTCCAAGGGCAGAGTGGCGTCCAAGGTGAAGGCATGATCGATGCGCACGCCATAAGCAACGGAGCGCTCTTGGGTCATGCGCACCTTGAAATGATGGCTGTCGAGGATCGAAAGGGACATCTGGTTGCCGAAACGACGAAGGGCATTGCCTTGCAGCAAGATGGTCTTGGTGCCTCTGCCAGCCCCGATTTCGAGAAAGGAGGCAGGGTTTTGCACAGGAAGCGCAAGGGCAGCAACCATTTGGGATGCCGCATCGCTCACCAGCACCTTCCCTTCGTCGAAGAGCCGAGCAAGCTGCCGGTGGCGAAGCGCGTGCGGGTCGAGCAACCGCAGGCAGCCGGGGATCGTGCCATATGGCGCCGCAAACGGGGCGTAAGGAATCTGCAAGCGGTCGAACAGGGCGATTACCTCGTCTTCGTCACATTTGAGGGGGTTCACGGCCAGGTAGATAGGCGGCGGCTGGTTCGATGCCTCCATGAAGGACGCAGCTTTCTGCCATCCCAGCTCATGCACTAAAAGGCTTGCCAGCCACAACGGGAAGGCATGGAGGCGTGCGAGCGCAGCAAGATCATGTGCGGGGTCGCCGAAGGGGAAGTCCTTCTTCGCAGCGGCAATCTTGCGCAAGACCGCATTGGCAAGCCCTGTAGCTCGGTGGGTCACCGACCTCACCAGCTCGACGCCCTGATCGACCGCCGCGTGAGGGCTCTTCCCTAAGAAGAGCATCTCGTAGCAGCTGATGCGCAAGGCATCCCTGACCTCTGCTTGAAGCCCTTCGGGGGAATCCAAGAAGCGGTCGATCAGCTCGTCGAGGGTGCCCCAGGTTGCGGCAACCCCCAAGGCAAGGCGTGTCGCGAATGCCTTGTCGGCAGGGGTCATAGCCGAGGCGTCTATGTTGCTTGCGATCACCTCTTGCACGAAGGCAGAGCGTTTGCGTGCCAGGATGCCCACTTCCCAAGCCGCTTTCCGTGCGGGGCTGAGGCGCTTCGGTTTCTTGTCGCTCAAAGGCGCTTTGTTCACTGAAGGGGGGCTTCCCTCAGGCATGGCAGGCTTTCCAGGGCACCGTGCCCGCTTTCAAGCCTTGGACTCCTGCCGCAAAGGCCTTGGCTTCCATGCGCACCTTCCCATCGGGCTTGAGCGCCAAGACCTCTACCGGGCCATCGGCCATTCCCATGAACAAGCGCTTCGCGATGAAGCACGCCTCTCCTGGGGCGAGGCCTTGCGCCAGTTCCTGCCCGTCTTCTGTGTGCGGCGTGGCCAAGGCCAGCAAGGTGAGCGCACGTCCGGCCAAGATGCAACGTGAGGGGTGGGCGGCACTCGAGGCTTGCACCTTCAAGGCGGCTTGTGTTGCTGAGTCGGATGGGTTGACATCGAGTTCGCCCTTCCTTATCCGCGGGGCATAGCTTGCCTTTTCCTCGTCCTGGCGCGTCCAGTCGAGCGCCCCCCGCTCCAGATGGACAAGTGCGGTCAACAGGGCATGCGAGCCCAGGTTGGCAAGCTCGTCCGAAAGCGCCTCGGCTGGCTTGTCCTCGATGCCCGTGGTGCGGCATACGCAATAATCGCCGGTGTCGAGTGCTTCCTCCATGCGCATGACACACACGCCCGTTTCCTTGTCGCCCGCCAGGATCGCCCTCTCGATGGGTGCGGCGCCTCGCCAGGCAGGCAGGAGGGAGGCATGGACGTTCAGGCAGGCAAGCCTTGGAATGTCGAGCACCTCACGGGGAAGGATAGCGCCATAGGCAGCCACGCAGACGGCGTCCGGCTCGAACGCAGCCAGCTCTTGCCAGACCGCTGGGTCCTTGAGCCCCTGCGGCGTTCGCACCTCTATCTGATAAGCCTGTGCCACCCGTTTCACCGGTGAAGGCGAAGGCGACATCCCCCTGCCCCGCACAGCATCAGGCCGGGTATAGACCGCGCATACCTCGTGTTGTGGGATAAGGTCTTCCAGTATGGTTGCAGAGAACTCGGGGGTCCCCATGAATACCAGTCTCATATGACGTCCTTAAAAGCTCGCGGTTGAAGGCTGCTGCCAGGTAGGGTTGGCACCTTGACAGCCCCGCTTGGCTCTGCTTCCCTGCCCTGTTGATTCCAGCAGGCTGCAGGGGGCGGGGTGCCGGGCAGCTTCAGCCCTTCGGTACACCGGTGTCCCCCGGCCTTGCGCCTGCGGCGCGTGCTTCCTCATAGGCCTGCAAGGCCGCAATCCTGGCCGCTGGCTCGCAGGTCTCGAAAAGGGTCTTGCCGTCGAGGTGGTCTATCTCGTGCTGCAGGCAACGGCCAAGAAGGCCGTCACCTTCGAGCACCCATTCCTCGCCCTCGAGATCGAGATACCGGACCACCGCATAGGGACGGCGCTTCACCGGCGCCAATATCCCCGGACAGGAGAGGCAGCCTTCCTCTTCGACGACCGGCTCTCCCGAGGTCTCGACAAGTTCGGGGTTCACCAGGTAAATTGGATCCCTTTTTGCCTTCTCTGTCTCGTCAACGGTGTCGCAATCTACCACGACCAGGCGCTTCATGACCCCTACTTGCGGCGCTGCCAGGCCGCAGCCTTTGTTCTCATACATGGTGCGTGCCATCTGCTTGGCAAGCCTTTTGATGCCCTTATCGCCCGGCTCACAAGGCTCGCATACCTGCCGCAGCATCGGTGAAGGTGATAACACTATGTCCATCAGCAAAATTCCTTCTACTTGTTTCTTCCATTCTGAGCGAGCAGGCTGTGTTTGTCCAGCGGTTTGCCCGCTCTTCAACGAAGCTCCTAAAACCATGGCTGCCCCGATTGACGCGGTTCGCGCAAAGGTAGCCGTAGCGGCCGAAAGCGCTTGTCCCAGCAACCATGGACCGGGTTTCGGAAACGCCTCCTTGCTGTTCCCTTCCCCTTCCCCTTCCCCTTCCCTCTTCAGTCGAATCCTAAAAGCAAGGGGAACCCCGCACGCTGCCGGTACCTTGTGCTGTCCTGCTTCCCTCTTCAGCCGATAAGGGGCTTGTGTTCCCTCCGGCGGCGGTTCAGGTCTTTTTGGGCTGCCACCACGCTGGCAAAGAGGATCTCTTGTTCCTGGGGGCTGAGGGGCTCGGCAGGGCGCTCAAGCTGGGTGCGCAGGGAAGCGACCTCTTCCTCCATGTCCCCGATGCTCAACTCCTCGGCCAGGAAGGCGGCAAGCCTTTGCCTATCACCGGAATCGCCCCTGCTGCCGGAGGTCAAGAGGCTCTCAGCCCCAGGGATGCGCTCCTGGACCTGGCGCACCAGATCGGCTGCGGGTATCGTCGGGTCCTTGGCCAAAGCGTCAACCAAGGCCTGTGCCACCGGCGCATGGCCCTGCCCATGCCATTTTGTCTGGACGAGCACGTTTGCATGGGTCAAGGCCATTTCAGGCTCACAGGCGCACAGGCTTAAGAACTCAGTCTCGAAACGACGGCGGTTCCTCTCTGTCTGCGCGAACTCGTCAAGGCTGCTCTGGCGCGAGGCAGTCCTGCGGTCCGGGGTTGCGTGCAGGTCGGCAACCTGGCCGGACATGTCGGCTGGAAGGGCAGTGCCCGGAAGCGGGCGGGGCTCAGGCACCGCCTGGTATGGC
>JAIRPR010000215.1 GCA_031256895.1 Coriobacteriaceae bacterium | reverse complement strand
GCATGGAGGCCATGCGCCTCGAGGTCGCAAGCCCCCTTGCCTCAGGCGGCGTCGAGTACGCGGTCCATGCGGCCAACATCGGCTGGATGGCCTGGGAGGCCGACGGGGCCCAAGCCGGCACCACCGGCCAGGCGCGCCAGCTCGAGGCCGTGAGGATGCGCCTCACGGGCGACCTGGCGAACGCCTTCGACCTGTACTACCGCGCCCACATCGCGGGCTACGGCTGGCTGGGCTGGGCGGCCAACGGCGCAGACGCGGGATCCAGCCGCTGCGGCATCCGGATGGAGGCCGTCGAGGTCAGGCTGGTTCCCAAAGGGGCGTCTGCCCCCGGGCAGACCACCGGGGCATTTTTCGACACAAGGCCGATAAGCATCAACGGGATGTACTTTGCGAACCTCGACCACGGCAGCAAGGGTGCAGCTTACCAGAAGTACATCATGCTGCACGACACCGAGGGCGAGGGAAGCCCTCAATCGGTCATATCCTGGTGGGCGGGCAACGGCAATCAGGTGGCAGCCCATTTCGTCATCGGCAAGGACGGCTCTATCTGGCAATGTGTCCCGATGGACCGTATCGCGCACCATGCCGGGTACGGCAACACCGGCAACAACGCCTTGTTCGGGGTGGCCGAGGACGGCCGCGACGACATGCGGGGCACTTCCTGGGTTGGGCCTTGGGCGGCCGATTACGGCATGAACGCCTATTCGATAGGCATAGAGCTGGTGCATGTCGGCGGTTCTGGCTGGTACCCCGAGGCGCAGTTACAGGCGCTCGACAGCCTGATCGCCTACATCGACAGCTATTATGGGTTCCAAAGCGCCATCACCGACCACAAGGCGTGGCGCAGCGGAAACTCGGACACTTCCCCGGAGTTCGCCCGTTACCTTGCCAACTACCAGGACCATCGCACCCATTTGTAGGAGACAGCACAGGAGCCGCTCATCGTGTAGGCGATAGCAGAGCCTTCCTAATGGGCTCCTCGGTGCTTTGCGAGGGCTGCTCTGCGGGCGCGCCCGGGTCGCAGGTCAGGGCCAGCCTTGGCCGAAGGACGGCCTTGGGCGCGGTTCGCAGGCTGGTTGCCCGAGGAAGAGGGAAAGATGCCGGAATGCCCCTTTGTGCCCGATTTGGAAGGTTTGGGCTGGGTTTGCAGTGATCCATGGCCGGCACCGCCTTTGCGTGCGCCCTTGGGGCTGTTGTCCTGATGGCTCCACGGTGTGCCCTTGCGCGCATTTCCCGTATTCCCGCCGCCCTTGGTGGTGCCTTCATGCCCTGTGGCGCCTTTTTGCGGCTGGCCATGGGTTGCAGCAGGGTCTTGGCCGCCTGCACCTTGGCCTTTGCCACCCTTCTTGTTGGCTTTCCTGTTGTTTCCGCCCTTGCCGGCGCCTGGCTTGTCGGCACCCAGTGCTGGACCTGTGCCAGCCGTGCCTTGGCTGCCTTTCTTCTTCTGGCTTTTCTGACGGGCTGCGTGTTCCTTGGCGGCGGCAGCAAGCTCGGGATCGAGCCGGGCGGCCTGCAAAGCAGCCTGTTGGCCTGCGCGTGCGGCCACCCTTTCGGCTGCCTCTGCTTCGTCGAAGGCGTCCAAGGCCATTTCGGGAATCTTGCGTTTGATGAGCTTCTCTATGTCATGGAGCCAATCGAGCTGTTCGGGGCTCACGAAAGAGACCGAGAAGCCCGATTCGCCCGCCCTTCCGGTACGCCCGATACGGTGGATATAGTCCTCTGCCTGGTTAGGGAGGTCGTAGTTGACCACATAGCTGACCTCGCTCACGTCTATGCCCCGGGCAAGCACATCGGTGGCCACCAGGATGTCGGTCTTCCCGGAATCGAAGTTGTCGAGTGCGCGTTTCCGTTGTGCCTGCGAGCGGTCGGAATGGAGCGCCTCGACCGAGAAGCCTGCCTTCTTCAGGCGTCGGGTACAGGAATCGACCCGTGAACGGGTGCGTGCGAACACGATGACGCGCTGTGCGCCCTTTTCCTGAGCGAGCGCCTTCAGGAGCTCCGGCTTCAGAAGGGTGGTGGTATGGATGATGTACTGGTCCACGGTATCGGCTGTTTCGCCCTTGTGTGCTATCTCGACAAAGGCCGGGTCATGCAGAAGGATGCCTACGCTGTCGGTGACAGAGCGGTCGATGGTGGCCGAGAAGAGGAGCGTCTGGCGCTTGGCGGGAAGCTTGGCCGCAATCTTCTTCACCGAAGGCCAGAAGCCCATATCGAGCATGCGGTCGGCTTCGTCAAGGACGAATACGCCGACATGGTCGAGCCTTGCGGCATCGCGGTCGATGAGGTCGATGAGGCGCCCGGGCGTGGCGATAAGGATATCGACCCCCCGCTTCAGGTGGTTTATCTGAGGGTCGTAAGACACCCCGCCCACCACGCAGGCTATGCGGTGGTGTGTCGCACGGGCGATGGTCTCGCATACGGCGGCAATCTGGAGGGCAAGCTCGCGGGTGGGGGTGACCACCAACATAAGGGGGCCTTGCCCCCTTTGGATATGCCCCAGGGTGTCCATCGCGGGCAGCGAGAAGGCAGCGGTCTTGCCGGTGCCCGTCTTTGCCGCGGCAATGATGTCGCGCCCCTCAAGGACAAGGGGTATGGCCTGTATCTGTACGGGTGTGGGTTGTTCATAGCCGAGATGCTTGAGTGCCGCAATGGTCCTCTCGGAAAGGCCAAGCGATTCGAATGTCTGAGTCATGTTCTCCAGGTTCTCTGTTTGATGCTGCGTTTATCAGCGGCCATGCTATCACAAGATAAGCACATTTATCCGATTGCCATGTAAAACCCATGAAGAGGCAGATTGGATGGATGGCGCGCCCTGTCACTATCATGCCACATCCCGCACCAAAGAATGAAAGACGTGACAAGGAACACCTTCGTCACGCCTTGTGGCGACTTGGCGCGCCCTGTCACGAAATTGGGGGGTTACGCTGGCGGGCGGGAAGGCGTATACTGAGCGCAGTCCTTTAAAAGCGGTACAGAGAGACCGACAAGGCTTGGCGCACCCCCTACATAGGGTGCGGGACCGAAGCCTTTGTTCATCGCAAAGGTTTTTTTATATCCGATGCGACCGACAAACGCAACGGCCATCCTTCACCAGAACGAAGCCAAGGTCAGTCTGTACGCACTCAAGACCTTCACAGAAAGGAGTGTGTATGAACGACAACCAGGTAAAATCCGTCTGTATGGACGCAGCGGAGATCGAGCGGTCGCTGACGCGCATCGCCCATCAGATCCTGGAGGCGAACCACGGTGCTGAGAACCTGGCACTTGTGGGCATCGTCACCAGGGGAGACATCCTTGCCAGGATGCTTGTCGAGCGGATTGCGGGAATAGAGGGGTGCAAGGTCCCTCTGGGTTCGCTTGACATCAGCTTCTACCGGGACGACTTCCTGACCCATCTTTCCCCCGAGCTCCATGGCACCGACATCGCCTTCGACATCCGAGGCAAGAAGATAGTGCTGGTCGATGACGTGCTCTATACGGGGCGCACCATCCGCGCCGCGTTGGAGGCCTTGATGGACCTGGGGAGGCCTTCGGAGGTCCAGCTGGCTGTGCTGGTGGACCGCGGCCATCGTGAGCTTCCCATCAAACCTGATTACGTGGGGAAGAACGTCCCTTCTTCAAAAGACGAGAACGTGCGCCTGTTCCTGGAAGAGGTCGATGGCTGCTCGCGTGTCGAGATACTGAACATGCCCCCTGGGACGCGGGTGGGTTCGGCCCCCCTGGGTTCGGGCCAACCGGGGATTGTCCCCCTGGGTTCGGGCCCCTTGGGTTCGGGCCAACCGGGGTCTGCTTCTTTGGGGTCTGCCCCGGCAAGCACAGGGGGTGAGTGAGCTATGGCCTTCAACCACAAGCACCTCTATGACATCAGGGAATACTCATGCGACGACATCATGAGGATCTTGGAGACCGCGGTGAAGTTCAAAGAGGTGAACGAGCGCAAGATAAAGAAGCTCCCCACCTTGAAGGGCTTCACGGTGATAAACATGTTCAACGAGCCTTCGACGCGCACCCGGTCTTCCTTTGAGCTGGCAGAGAAGCGCCTTTCCTGCGACAGCCTGAACTTCGGCGGCTCATCCACTTCGGCGGTCAAGGGCGAGAGCCTGGTCGATACCATCGAGACCCTGAACGCCTACAAGGTTGACATGGTCATCGTGCGCGACAAGCACGCCGGCGTGCCGCAGCTCATTGCCGAGCACACCGGCGCGGGCGTGATAGACGCGGGTGACGGCAAGCACCAGCACCCCACCCAGGCCTTGCTGGACCTCTATTCCATCTGGGAGAAGCTCGGCCGCCTGGAAGGGCTTCATGTAGGCGTGGTGGGCGACATAGGCCATTCACGCGTGTGCGGGTCGCTGATCCCCGCCTTGAAGACGGTGGGGGCCACGGTCACGGTGGTCGCCCCGCCCACCTTGCTTCCCGCCCGTCCTGACATCCTGGGGGCAGACCATGTGTCGAGCAAGCTTGACGAGGTGCTGCCCGAGCTTGACGTGGTGTACATGCTACGCATCCAGCGCGAACGCCTGGAGGGGGCACCTTACCCCAGCCTGCGTGAGTACAACCTGCTCTTCGGCTTGACACAAAGGCGCGAGGCCCTGATGAAGCCTGATGCCATCATCTGCCACCCGGGGCCCATCAACCGCGGCGTCGAGCTGGACAGCTATATGGCCGACCACGCCCAGCGCTCGGTCATACTGGATCAGGTCTATGCGGGGATACTCACCCGCATGGCTGCCTTGTACCTGTTGTTAGGAGGGAGCGAAGATGGCCTTACTGCTTAAGAACGTACATGCCATAGACCCCGCTTGCGGGTTGGACGAAACGGTGGACATCCTGATCCGCGATGGCAGGATCGTCGAGCTAGGGCAAAGCCTTGTGATCGAGAAGGGCGTCACCCGCGACCTTTCCGGGAAGATAGCGGTCCCTGGCTTGGTGGACATGCATGTGCACCTGCGCGAGCCGGGCTTCGAGCACAAAGAGGACGTGGCAAGCGGCACCCGTGCCGCAGCGCACGGCGGCTTCACGGCAGTATGCTGCATGCCTAACACCTTCCCGGTCGTCGATAACGCAGTGCAGGTCGAATCGCTGCTTGCTCGTGCTGAGGAAGTGGGGAAGTGCCGCGTGCATGTGGCCGGCGCCCTGAGCCAGGGCTTGAAGGGCGAGACGCTCTCTGAGATGGGGGACATGGCCGCCCATGGCGCCTGTGCCTTCACCGATGACGGGCGCGGCGTGCAGGATGCCGGCATGATGCGGCGTGTCATGGATTACGCCTCGATGTTCGATGTCAGTGTGATGAGCCATTGCCAGGACGAAGGCCTGGTGGGTGAAGGACAGGTCAACGAG
>JAIRPR010000192.1 GCA_031256895.1 Coriobacteriaceae bacterium | reverse complement strand
AACAGTGCTGCCCGGCAGGGAGGGATTGGATGATGCATTCGGCGAAGTTGTCGCCGCCCCGGGCTTTTCCTTGAGGGGGACGACCCCTTCGTACAGGATGGTGATATAGCCGTCCATCGAGCCTGCAGCGTCATCGATGTTCGAGGCAGCCACATTCCAGGAATGGCCGATGGCAAGATAGCCCACCAGGAAGCCCATCCCTATAAGGATGAGGACAGAAAAGCCCAAGAGGGCTATCTTTTCTCTTGCGGGCGCTAACATAAATCCACATTATAGCGCTTGAGCCGGTGATATGCCTGTTTGGCAACGAAGCGGCATAATTCTTGGGCGAAGGGAGGCCGGTGTTCCTGTGCTTGTATCATGCTGCAATCCGGTGTTCCTGTGCTTGTGGCAAACGGTAGTCATGCATCGGGAGTCAATTGAACTTGAACACCTTTTGGGCCATACGGTAGCCTGCTATGCCGATACGGCGCCCCAGGCGGGTCGGTATGTTGGTGCCCAGGTTCAGGATGTGGTAGCGTATGCGCCGGTAGAGCCGCTTGTCCTTGGCAGCAAGATAGCCCCATATGGCCTGGCGCTTCTCTTCCGAATCGGCGGCATCCTGCATGCGCAGGAAAATCGAGCAGATGCACATCATCATGGCAAGGTAGTTCTGCATATAACGCCCGAGGCGCTGTTCGGGCACGCCGTTGAGGGGGTCCACTTCGTCTATCATGATGCGCGTTATCCGCAGCTGCTGATCGATACGTGATATCATGACCCCTTCGTTCACGCTTTGCCCTTCGCGGCCGATAAAGTAGCGGTACAGGGGGACATCGCAATAGTAGATGCTCTTCACCTGGGGAAGCGGGACATATACGAAGATGTTGTCCACATAGAAGCAATGCGTCGGCAAGACCAGGCCGCTCTGCTTCAGCAAGGCGGTCCGATAGATGGCTGCATGCATCAGCAGGTACTGGCTCTGCCCGAAACGTCCGATGTCCTGCCAGCCGAATTCCCTGCCTTGGGGGAACACGTTTCGGTAGCCCATGACGATGCTTTTGCCCTCATGCACCTTCTCATAGACGTAGTTCGCGATGACCAGGTCGGTTGCTTCTGTCCGTCCGTTCTGGCGGCGCAGGTAGGCCATGACCTCTTCCATGGACCTCGCGTCGAGCCAGTCGTCTGAATCGACCACCTTGAAGTACTGGCCGGTCGCAGCAGCAAGACCCGCGTTGACCGCCGCGCCATGACCGCCGTTTTCCTGGTGGATGGCCTTGATGACCCGCGGATGGCGTGCCGCCCATTCATCGGCTTTGGCAGCGGTCTCATCCTTGGTCGAGCCGTCGTCCACAATGATGATCTCGATGTCTTCCCCGCAAGGAAGGAGCGATTCGATGCAGGCATCCATATAGTCTGCTGAATTGTAGCAAGGCACGGCGAATGATATGGTTATCAAGATGGGTTCCTCATGTCTTTCAGGCACCTGCGCTGGCGCACAGCTTGTCGGCAAGGTCCAGGGCACGGCCGATGATCACGTCCATGTTGTAATAGCGGTACTCAGCCAGGCGCCCTAAGGGGTAGAAGTTCCCCAGGTTGTCGGTCATACGGCGGTAGCGCCCATAGTGGGCGTTGTTCTGGTCGTTGATGATGGCGTAATACGGGATCTGCCGCTTGGGATCGTCGTAGGGGCGCGGGTATTCCTTCATGATGGTGGTCGTAGCGGCAATCTGGCCGGTGAGGTGCTTGAACTCGGTGATGCGCGTGTAGTCCTCGGTCACGGTGTAGTTGACCGTGCCTGCGGGCAGCAGGTATTGCTCGGCATAGGTCTCGTAGACGAAATCGAGGCTCCGGTAAGGAAGGCGGCCGAAGCGTGAGAGGAAGAGCTCGTCAAGGGGGCCGGTATAGATGATGGGGCCCAAGAACGCAGAGCCTTTCACATAGACGGCAGAGAGCGGCGCGTTTTCTTCATCGCTTTCGAACTCCAGCTCGAAGACGCTGGTCGCATCGGTCGAAAGGCAGATGTCGATGTTCTCGTGGGCAAGCATGCCTTCGAACAAAGGGGTATAGCCTGATGCCGGCATTCCCTGGTAGGCATCCTGGAAATACCGGTTGTCGCGGGAGATGAACACGGGGACGCGCGCGGTCACGCTGGGATCCACTTCCTCGGGGGTAAGGCCCCATTGCTTCAGGGTGTAGTGGAGGAAGACGTTCTCGTACACGAAGTCCGCGATCTTGGCCAGTTCAAGGTCCTGCCTGCTGCGCAGCTCGTTGATGGTGACCTTGCGCTCGTCGCCGAAGGCCTCTACCAGCTTTTCGCTGTATGCCTGGCCTTGTTCTTGGCCGAAGGCTATCTCTAGGGAGTTCTTGTTAAAGGGGACCGGCATATAGGTGCCGTACCAATCGGCCAGCACCTCGTGGCTGTAGTCACGCCAGCCGGTGAAGCGCTGGAGGTAGTCGAAGGCGCGTTTGTCGTTCGTATGGAAGATGTGGGGGCCGTAGCGGTGCACCAAGATGCCGGACTCGTCATGTTCGTCATACATATTGCCCCCCACATGGGTGCGCTTCTCGATGACGAGTACCCGCATGTCCGCACGTTCAGCCAGCTCACGTGCGACGACACTTCCGGCAAAGCCGCTTCCGACGACCAGGGCGCCATAAGCGCTGATGTCGATGTCCTTGAAATCACAGAGTTGCACGCAACCGTTCCTTCCTTGAGCCGTACCATATGGGCCTTCCGGGCGCCTTCTTGGCCCCGCGCGGGGTGCCCTGGCTTTCTCCATGGGCTGTGCAGCCCCGATATTGCACCGTAGGACATTTTACCGTTCGCCACTCCCCCCTTGATGGATTATCATATAAACAAGACAAATCGCAAGGCACGTGCGTTGCTGTTCGCATCGCGACCGGTCGTTCAGGCATCACGCCCGAGATCCGGACGACCTGTACGACCTGGATGACCAGAATGACCTGAATGACCTGAACGGGAGGAACCCACTATGAGTGCTTTTCTTGAATCGATCCTTGCCCGCGCGAAGGCCGACAAAAAGACCATCGTCTTGCCCGAAGGCGACGATCCGCGCACCCTGGAAGCTGCCCAGGAGATATTGGCAAAAGGTGTCGCCGACCTCGTCATACTTGGTGATGCCGAGGCAATCGCAAAGAGCCCCTTCGCCTTGGGCGGCGCCCGCATCATCGATCCGCGCCACTTTGATGGCCGGGAAAGCCTTGCCGACGCCCTTTTCAACCTGCGGCGCGAGAAAGGCCTGAGCTACGAGGAAGCCTACAAGCTGGTGGGCGACGTTCTGTACTGCGGCGTCATGATGGTGAAGACCGGCCAAGCCGATGGCATGGTGGCCGGCGCCGTCCATGCCACCAGCGACGTCTTGCGGCCATGCCTGCAGATCCTCAAGACCGCCCCCGGGGTGAAGCTGGTCAGCGCCTTCTTCCTCATGGTGGTCCCCGATTGCCCCCTGGGCGAGAACGGCATCTTCATCTTTGCGGATTCCGGGCTCGAGGTCCAGCCTGATGCCGAGCGCCTAGCCCATATCGCTGTATGTTCGGCCCGTTCCTGGTCCGCCCTTGTCGGAACCGAGCCGGTAGTGGCGCTGCTCTCACATTCCACCTATGGGTCGGCCAAGAACGCCGATGCGGAGAAGGTCATCGAAGCGACCAGGATTGCCAAAGAGCTTGCCCCCGACCTTGCCCTGGACGGCGAATTGCAGCTCGATGCCGCCATCGTGCCCAGCGTCGGAAGCTCCAAGGCGCCCGCATCGCCCGTAGCGGGGAAAGCCAACGTGCTGGTGTTCCCCGACCTCGATGCCGGCAACATCGGCTACAAACTGGTACAACGCCTGGCAAAGGCCGAAGCCTACGGCCCCATCACCCAAGGCATAGCCGCCCCCGTGAACGACCTTTCCCGCGGCTGCAGCGCGGCTGATATTGTGGGAGTGGTGGGGATCACCTGCCTCCAAGCAGCCCAGGGGGTGCCGGGCGAGGGATAAGGCGCTCAGGATTCGCTCACGTACGTCCAGTACGCATCGCTCATCCTGAACCGCCTTCTCCCTTCGCCAGTCACCCCCTGGGCGAAACGGGCGCCGGGCGAGGGTTGAGGCGCCCAAGGCCTGCTCACTGGGCCGAGACGATTTCGGCGGTGTCGCGGGCTATCATGTATTCCTCGTTGGTGGGGATCACCATGACTGCGGTGGACGAGGAATCGGTCGATATGACGCGGGGTCCTTTGCCTTGGGCGTTCTTGAGGGGATCGCAAACTATGCCCAGGCCTTCCAAGCCTTCAAGGATCCTTGCACGCATCATGGCTGAGTTCTCCCCTATCCCTGCGGTGAACACGATGCCATCAGCGCCGCCCATGACGGCCAGGTAGATGCCGATGTACTTCTTCACCGACTGCGCATACAGGTCCAGGGCGAGCGCTGCACGGGAATTGCCGCCATCTGCCGCTTCGGCAACAGTGCGCAGGTCGTTGCTGACGCCCGAGATCCCCAACAGACCGGACTGCTTGTTCATCAGGTTGTTCACCCCGGCGGTGTCCAGGCCTTCAAGATCCATGACAAAGGGCACGATGGCGGGGTCTATGGCACCACAGCGTGTCCCCATCATCAGGCCGTCCAAGGGGGTCAGGCCCATGGAGGTATCCACCGCCTTGCCACCCGCTACGGCAGAGGCTGAGCACCCGTTCCCCAAATGAAGCGTAATCAGGCGCGATTCTGCAAAAGGTATACCCAATAGCCTTGCCCCCTGCTCGGCCACATAGCGGTGCGAGGTCCCATGTGCCCCGTACTTGCGGATGTCATGCTTCTCGTAAAGGTCGTAGGGCAAGGGATACATATAGGACTTCGGTTCCATGCTCTGGAAGAAGCTGGTGTCAAAGACGGCCACCATGGGCACGCCAGGCATATGGTGCTGACAGGCAAAGATGCCCCTCAGGGCAGGGGGGTTGTGGAGGGGCGCCAGCTTGGCCAGTTCCTCTATGCGCCCGATGACCTCTTCGGTGATGAGGACGGATTGCGGATAGTACCTGCCGCCCTGCACCACGCGGTGCCCCACGGCATCGATGGCCGCTAGCGAGTCAACCGCCTTCGCAGGACCAGTGGTCAGAGCATCGATGACCAGGGCTATGGCCTGGTCGTGGTCTTCTAGGGGCAAGTCGTCTTGGTGTTCTTTGGGGCCTGTGCCGTACCTGTGGAAGGAAGCGGGCGAACCTACCCTTTCGCAGATGCCCTTGGCCAGGACTTCTTGGCTTTCAACGTGCATCAACTGGTATTTCAAAGAAGATGAGCCGGCATTGATCACTAAGACATTCATGGGGTTCCTTTCTTCGGTTGTCTGTGCCCCTCACGCAGGCCGGCCGGCGAAGCGGTGGCCGCGCATCATGTTCGCTTGTTGCTCCATCCAAGAAGCATCGGAAGCAGCACCCTTGAAGGCGATTCACGAATGGTAGCAGCTAACAGCCTGGACTGCCCGGTGAAAACCGCGTTGCGGTCGGTTTCTTACGGGCAATAGGCGACAACCCTGGTTTTCCCTGGGCAGGGATCCGATCCTAGCCGGAACTCCTGGCTCTAGTAGAAACGGGCATTATTAGACAACCCTGTTTTCCCTGGGCAGGGATCCGATCCCCTAGACCTGTGCAGGTGAGTCCACGTTCATGAGGCCACCGCCCAACACGTGGACATGCACATGGTGGACGGTCTGACGGGCATCCGCCCCCGTGTTCACGATGACCCGGAAACCGGACTCAGCCACCCCTTTAATCTCTGCTACCTTCTTCACGGTGTTCATCAGGTATCCCAGCTCGTCATCGGGGATTCCGTCCGCGATGTTGCGGTAGTGGCTCTTCGGGATGACCAAGGTGTGCACCGGCATCTGAGGGTTCAGGTCTTCGAAGGCTAAGACCCTATCGTCCTCATATACCTTGTTCGCAGGAATCTGACCTGCTGCTATCTTGCAGAATATACAATCTTCCATACGGTGGTTCCTTTCTTTGCGAGGGGCTTGTTGCTCTCTGCTCTATCGCGTTTGCGGCGTGCCGCTTTGAAGGCGGGTCCTGTGGTTCCTGTCTTCCACAGGAGGCAACGAACCAAGGGCGACACGCAACGCATGGGGGCACTGCGGTCACGGGGTACTTTCCTACCTTTGCGAGGCCTCAAGACAAGGTCGTATCGGTAAGGGCATCATCGCCCCGGTCCTCAAGTTCGCCCATGAGGACATCGACCTTCTGCTGCGCAGCGTCGAGCCGCCCGTGCAGCTCGCGCAGAAGCCCTACGCCGCGCTCATAGCTTCGCAGGCTTTCCTCGAGTTCAAGGGTGTTCGCTTCCAAAGCATCAACGACCGCGTCGAGCTCGGCCATGGCCTCGCGGAAGCTGAGATCCCCTACAGGCTTGCGTTCCTCTTCGTCTTTATCGGTAAAGCCCATTCCCTGTTCCTTTCCATCTGCCTTGCAAGGCGTTTTCCTATGAGCCATCTTCTTTATCTGGGCGTGCAGCCTGCGAAGCGATCACCCGCGTATGGAGCCGCCCGTCTGAAAGGTCGATGCGGATATCATCTGCAACCTTGACCTGGTGGATGCTGGTGACGATGCCCCCTTGGGAATCGGTTGCCAGTGAATAGCCCCGCGAAAGCACGGCAAGGGGTGAGAGGTCTTGCAGGCGGGAAGCCTTAATGGCAAGCTCGGTGCCGAAGCGCCCACAAAGGCCTGCCCCCAGCTGAAAGATGCGCCGTCGACAAGCCGTAAGCAATGCCCTGTCGCGTTCAAGACCCCGGGGTATGGCACGGCCGAGGCGTTCCCCCATCAGGTCGAGCGTCTGCGCCTCGGTCGCAAAGAGGCCTGTTGGATCGCGGAAGAGGGGGCGCCTGGCAAGGGCTGCAAGCCCCAAGCGTTGCTGCACGAGCCGATTCGTCATAGCCCTGTTGAACGAAGCAGCACGCGAGGCAAGATGGGTGGAGATTGCCTCAGGCGCAGGGCTCACCGCTTCGGCTGCGGCAGTGGGCGTCGATGCCCGCAGGTCAGCCACCATGTCTGCAATGCTGGTGTCAGGTTCGTGCCCGATACCGGTGACCACCGGGATGCCCAGGCCAGCGATGGTGCGGGCAAGGCCTTCATCGTTGAAGGGCATGAGATCCTCGAAAGACCCCCCGCCGCGCACCAACAAGGCCAGTTCGGCGCCGGCTGCCTGAACCGCGAGCAGGGCTTCGCAAAGGCCTGCCGCAGCCTGCGCGCCTTCTACGGGGACTCCCGCCAAGACCACACGGGCCAAGGGGAAGCGCCTGCGCAAGGTGCGCAGCACATCATGGACCGCAGCCCCGCGAGGCGAAGTGACCAGGCCTATCGTTTGAGGGAACAGAGGTATGGCCTTCTTGCGCTGCGGTGCCATGAGGCCTTCTGCCTCAAGCTTCTTGGCACGTTCTGCCACCCGGAGGCGCAGGTCGCCTTCCCCTGCGGCAGACAGGCTGAACACATCGTAGTTCATCCTGCCCTTCGGTGCGTACAGGGTGAAACGGCCTACCAGCTCGACCAGCATGCCCACCCGCAGGCGCAATCCGCAATCCTGGTAGCGGTTGAGCCACATCATGCAGGGCAGGGATGAGCGGTCGTCCTTCACGGTGAAATAGACTGCCTTATAGCCGGGCTTGTCGTTCACCTCGGATACCTCGCCTACCAGGCGGACCATGAAGGACTCCAGGGCAGACTTCGCCTGGGCAAGCGCCTCGGAAACCGAGAGCGGGCCTTCGGCTGCAGCCTGTCGGCTGTCGTCCACGGTGCCGTCGAAGAAAGCCGTCATGATGCGGTTCCCGTTATGGCCTAATCCCGCTGTCCGAGCAGCCATAAAAGCTGCAGGATGGATGTCAGGGCTGCCGCGACATAGGTCAGTGCGCAGGCGCGGAGGACCGAGAAGGCGCCCCCTTGTTCTGATTGCAGGATGCCGGTGGCCTCCATATAGGCCATAGCCCTGCTGCTCGCGTTGAACTCGACGGGCAGGGTGACTATCTGGAACAGGACTGCAAAGGAATAGAAGATGATGGCCAGGTCGATCAGCATGAGTATCTGGGCAGCCACGCCTATCATCAGGAGGAAGATCCACGCGTTCGAGGTGAAGTTCACCACAGGGACCATGACATGCCGTATCTTCATGGGGAAATAGCCCTGCGCATGCTGGCAGGCATGGCCTACCTCGTGGCAGGCGGTGGCTGTCGCGGTGATGCTGCGCCCGTCGAACACGTCGGGATCCAGCGTGATAGACCTCTTGCGCGGGTCGTAGAAATCCTGGTCAGCACGGCCACGTTGGATAGTGACGTTGAAGATGCCGTGATAGGCGAGCATCCGCTGGGCAACCTCGTAGCCGCTCAGCCCGCTCGAGATGGGCACGGATTGGTACTTGCGTATCTGATGCTTCACATAGCCGGTCGCACACAATCCGATGATAAGGGTCACCACAAATATGCCGATGTAGCCATAACTCATGCCGCTCACTCCTTCAGGTTCACGAAAATGCACGAATCCATTATACGGGAGGAAGGGGGCGTTCCGTGATTCACGATTCATTATTCATAATTTGGGACGTGCCCGCTTGGGATGCTTGGGGCACGAGGGACGTGGCCGCTTGGGATGCTTGCCGGGACACGGGGACGGTTCCACAGTCCACATTACCAACTGGGAAACTTGTCAGAGGAAACGTCCCCCTGTGCCGGCGGGGGCCTA
>JAIRPR010000112.1 GCA_031256895.1 Coriobacteriaceae bacterium | reverse complement strand
CGCCACCCCCGGCAGCACCGCCCTCAGTGCCTCCAGCGACCCCGCCACCCCTGGCGGCGGCGGCGGCACCGACCCCGGCGACCCCGGCACCCCCAGCGGCGGCGGCACCGACCCCGGCGACCCCGGCAACCCTGGCGGCGGCGATGGCACCGACCCCGGCGACACCGGCACCCCCGGCGACCCCGGCACCCCCGGCGGCGGCACAAACCCCACGCTCACCGTGCGCGATGTCGGCATCCGCTACAAGGGCACCAATATCTACCTGGGCTATGCCTCACGGCCAGACATCATGCAGGGCAGCATCGCTGCCAAAGGGGGGCAGCTGCAATTCGAGAGCCACATTTGGTGGAGCGATTTCAACAGCAGCGATGTCAACCATTATTATGTGCAATGGTCGGTAAGTGATACCTCATTGGCCACCATAGCCCCAGACGGCACCCTGACTGCCGTGGCCGATGGCCGCGTACGGGTACGGGCAAAGGTCGATGCCGCGTATTCCAGCACGGGGGCAGATCTGGTGGCTGCTGCATGGATAGACATCATCGGGCAGGACGGCGCCCGCTACGTGACCTCTATCCGCGTTGCGGACGCGCAAGGCTTCGACCTGTTCGGGGGGCCATATATCTGGCAGCCTGACCTTGCCACCGACACCCTGCAGTTCCATGCGCTGGTCGAGGTGTTCGATCCTGCGACCGGCATCTCCGAGACCTACAACACAAAGGACGGCAGGCTTTCCGTGCAGGCGCCCGACCTTGCCGACATCTATTGGGACGTCGATGACGTTGCGCTTGCCTCCGTCCTCTCAGACACCGGCCTCTTCAGGCCTTCACGCTTCGGCATCGTCAATGTGCGGGCGAACTCGAACGCAGGCCTCGGCAATCGGCGGGTGGCGGGGGTATGCAGTGTGCGCAGCGAGACGGACGAAGACGTGATAGACGGTTATCATCCCCAGGAGAGCCTGACCATCAAGGCATACTACGAGCTCTATACCCCAGCGGACCACGGCGAGGAAGCCTATTGCGTCAACGTGAGCTTCAGCCCCGCCGAGCTCGAGGCCATGGGTGCCTCTACCGCCACCTATACCGCCCTGGGGGGCCCGAAAGGCTACTTCACCATGACCGGCTATGGCCCAAGCTTTCAAAAAGTGCTGGCCAACGCAGGCATCAGCGACCTGCAGGCCATCAAGTCCTTCTCCTTTGGCACCGCAGACTCCTACGCGGGCAGGCCCAGCAGGGAATTCATCTTCGGCTCGACGCGCTACTATTTCCCCAACATCGATCTGGGGCTCTATACCGGCGCCGTGCCGGTACAGCCCATGATAGCGCTGATAAGCAACAACCGGGCGGGGGGCGATACCGCGCCGAACTATGCGATGAACGAAGGCACGCGCTTCCGGCTGCTGTTCGGTGCCATTGCCGGGCAGAAGGACTCTTCGTATGCGGTCAAATGGATAAACACGATAACCGTGGTCTTGAAGGGCAGCAAGCCGGTCGATCTCACCGGAAACAATGGCGATGGCTCGGGTGACGAAGGTGAAGGCGGCGGTGGCAGCGGCTTCGGCATCGGCGCCGGCGCGGGCAGTGGCAGCGGCACAGAAGGCCAGGCAGGCCCCATGACCGAGCAAGGCGGGTCGGCAGGTGGCGGCCAGGGCCAGGGGCAGGAGAAGAGCGACGGCTTTTCGGTCTACCAGATAATGAACAGCCATGACATCGACGGCACCTTCAGCTTCAAGGATGAGAACCCGCTGGCCACAGCGGCATTGCCCACGGCAGCCACCGCGCTTTGCCTTGGCGGCGCCCAGTTCTTCCTGTGGTACCGCCGACAGGTGCGCCCACACGCGGCTGCGAACATCCGACCCGCATCTGCCAACTCATCGTAAGGAGACAGCGCAGAACGACTGACTTGAAGCAGAACGGCTGACTTGACGCAAAACGGGACACAGAGGAACAAACAAAGAGAACGCCCACCCATCGAGGTGCGACATAAAGGACGCAGGGGAACACAAGGAACCACCCAGGAACGTGCGGTAAGAAGAAGTGCGAAACAGGAAGGTAAGGTAAGGCCATGTTACACGCAGGATTCTCGGCAGAAGAAGAGCGGTTGGCGCGCCATGCGCAGAAGGGCGGTGGGCGCCATGCCCGCACCGCAGCGCCCCCCGGCAGGCCAGGCAGGCGCAAACGCGGACCGCGACGCCTGTTCGCGGCCTTCGCTGCCGTGGTGCTGGCGGCCTGTATCGGCCTTCCCGTCTATCTGGTCTGGGCAGCGCCCATAACCCCCAACTACAGCTGGTACACCGCTCACGCGGGCGACTCAGAGCTCACCATCAACGGCGAGGCCGACCTCGCAGGCCTTGCCCAGCTGGTGAACGGTACAGCCGATACCGACAACGACGGGCAGGCCGAGCCGGCTATAGACTTCGCAGGAAAGACCGTCAAGCTGGCCAACAACCTGAACTTCGGCGGGCGCGACCTCATCCCCATAGGGGGCGAAGGTGCCGCTTGCTTCGCAGGCACCTTCGACGGGCAAGGACATACCATTGACAATTTCGTCATAAGCCTTGCCCAGCGTGCCACCGATACCAGCCGAAACATCGGCATCTTCGGTGCCGCAGGCCCAGATTCGCACATCGTGGACGTCACGGTAGGTACGGGCGCCTCCTTCACGCTTGCCTTGGGCACGCAGGAAGCGCAGGCCATCCAGAATGTCGGCCTTTTGGTGGGGAAGAGCGAAGGCAGCGTGACCGGCTGCACCAACCGGGGCTCTTTGACGCTATCCCATGCCATTGACCAGCAGCCAGGCCTGCTCTTCCCCATCCGGGACGTCGGCGGCCTGGCTGGCGTGGTGCTCGGCGACCTGAGCGATTGCGCGAACTTTGGCACCATCACCGTGACCGAGTCGGGCACGCCCTACCAACCGGCTGCCGATGAGGACTTCTTGGAGCAGAGCATCATCGTGGTGGACGTGGGCGGCGTCGTGGGAAGCGCTGGCGCCACGGACACATCCATCGACCAAGGCTCTTTGAACACCCATGGCAGCATCAGCGGATGCGCGAACTTCGGCAGGGTGGTGGTGGACACTCCGGCCACGAACGGGCTTGATCGCTTCGGCAACACGGTGTACAGCCAGGCCTCCAACATAGGAGGCATCGCCGGCTATGCCCGTGGCTCGGTGGAAGCCTGCACGAACAGCGGCTATGTCCGTGCCGCCAACGGCCTTGCCACCGGCGGCATCGTGGGCAATGTGCGTGCGAAGATATCGGTCTCAGGCTACAACCCCAACTTCAGCGGCGAAGGCGTCGACGACGGCATGTCGGTCGCCACAGGCGACCCCTTGGGCATCACCGACTGCGTGAACAGCGGCCTGGTCTATGGGCGCGCTCAGGTGGGCGGCATCGTCGGCCGCACCGGCTCGTATGTCGATACCTCCGGCTGCCTCAATGCGCCTTCAGCCTATGTGGTGGCCACCCGGGCGACCAAGCCCATGCCGGCCGGCATCGTCGGCGGGAGCTATGGCACGGTGTCCTACTGCGCGAACCTGGGCACGGTGGTGGCTGGGCGCTGGGCGGATAACAGCTGGATAGAGGCGAACTGGTCGAACGAGGCCATCCGCAACCAGATAGGCGTGGTCACAAGCGACGGCTACTATGCCTCGGGCATTGCAGGCGTCATCCAATACTTCACCGCAGTGAACGACGAAGGCGAGTCCGTCCGCGTGACGCCCTTGCCCGAGGTCTATGGCTGCTACAACGCAGGCCGCATCATGGCCATCGACAACATGCGCCAGCGCAACATCGTCGGCGACAGCGGCGGCTATGTACACGACAACATCGCCGTCAAGGGCATGTGTTTCCTGGATGCCATCGTCTTCGGTGAGAACCCCGAGGACGCGGACTCAGCCGGGGGCACCCAAGAACGCAATTACGTGGTGGAGGCCGCCCCGCTGAAGGCGAACGAGGCGGTCATCAACGAGGGCTCGACAACCCCCATAGCCGTGCTCAACCGCTTCGGCGACCGCGACGGCTGGTCGCATTACTGGACGCTGGCCGATGCTTCAGTGAACAGCGGCTATCCTGCGTTGAACAACCAGGTTGCCGGAAACCTGAACATCGCCGACGCTTCCGTCGCCTTCAAGGCGAACGCGCCCTACACCGGCCTTGCCTCCGTGCCCCAGGCCGAGGTGTCGCTCGACGGCACGTCGCTGGTGCAGAACATCGACTTCATCGTGGTGCCACAGACAGAGCCCAGCCCCGCCATCGAAGTGACTGCCGCAGATGAGAAGCCCTATACGGCCAGCGTGCAAGGCATCGGGCGCTATGTGGGCACGGCGTCGCAGACCTTCGCCTATGGCATCGACAAGGGCAACCTTGCCGATTGCACCGCCCTGGTGGACGCCAAGACCTTCAAATGGGACCCGCAGTTCCTGAACGCCTCGGAGATATCGGTGACCAACGCGGCGGGCGCCCTCATCGATCCTGCTGAATACACCTTCGCCTTCGACCCGCAGGAACCAAAGCTCACCGATGACGGCAACGGCAACTGGGGCGCGGCCAACGCAGGGTCGTATGCGGTGCTGGTGAGCGCTGTCGACGACAGCACGCACTTCTCGGGATCGGTGCAGGCCACCTTGGCGGTCAAGCAAGCAAAGATAATCTATAACGCAGACCCGGCCACCCGTGCCCAGAACGCCTACCCGGTGGGCACCGCCTACCTTGGTGCCTCCTATGACTGGCAGAGCCTGACCGTCGATGCGAACGTCGCCGACGAAGCCCTTGTCTTGGTGGCGGAATACACCGGCCATCCGGTGAAGCCGGAAGTCACACTGGTCGAGTACCTGGGCCGCCCGTTGGTGGAGGGCAGGGACTACCGCGTAGCCTACGGGGACGCCTTGCTGGAAGGCGCCGCGGTGCCTGAAGGCCAGGAGAACCTGGGCGTTCCCGGCACCACCGGCTACGGCTACCTCATGGTGCGCTACATCCCCTACGGAAACTTCTCCAACTACGATGTCATGAAGTTCCTCATCGCCGACACCCCGGCAACGAACGACATCGCTCACGCGGTGATCAAGGATATGAACGGCAACACCATCGACCAGGACTACGAGGTGATCTTCGAGGAGGGCAGCGTCTACACGCCCCTCGTGGTGTGGTTCGGCGGCTCTCCTCTGACCGAAGGAGTGGACTACAGCATAAGCTATAGCGCCAACGCAGAGGTAGGCACGGCAAGCTACACCATCTCAGGCATAGGCGCCAACTTCAGCGGAACCCTGCAAGGCAGCTTCAAGATAGTGGAAGGAGCCCCCTACGAGCTGTTCTACGACTTCGATGAGGCAAGCCTTGAGGCCAGGGTGACCGGCGTGGCCTATCATGGGCTGAATGCCACATTCGACCTGGTCATCCCTGCAAGTGTGAGCCATGATGGCAACGATTACGCCGTCACCGCCATCGCCGACAAGGCCTTCGGCGGCACTGGCTACACCGATTTCACCGGAAGTGATGCCAATGCTTCCAAGACGAAGATAGCATCCGCCTACATCCCCGCCACGGTCCGTTCCTTGGGCAACTATGCCTTCGGCAGCGTCTCCAGCGAATACACCATGGCAAACCTGCGATCGGTCGTGTTCGCGCCCTATTCGCAGCTCGAATCCATCGGCATGTCCGCTTTCGAGAAGGCGGGCATCACCCAGATAAGCATTCCCCGCAACGTTGCCATCATAGGCAACCGCGCCTTCCGCGACGCAGCATCCCTGACCGAGGTGACCTTCGGGTCGATTTCAGCAAACATGCCTGTCATCAGCACCAATGGTATCAACAACTCATTCTACAACGTGCGCAACGTGAGCGCCTCCGGGTATGAGACGGCCACGGCTGCCAAGGCATTCGTCACTTCCACCATGGGCGCGAACGGCTGGGAATGGGTCAGCCTGGGCATGCCGCTCATCCACACGGTGACCTTCGACGCTCGTGGCGGCACGCCTGAGCCCAGCCCACAACAGGTCCTTGCGGGCGAGCTGGCCGGGCAGCCAAGCCCTGTTCCAACCAAGGAAGGCGCAAGCTTCCTGGGCTGGTTCGCCAGCACCGACGGGGGGGCCACCTTGGCAGAGGACCCCTTCGCCTTCGGCACCGAGGCGGTCACCGCCGACATCACCCTGTATGCCAAGTGGGAGACAAGCTACGACGACACGCAGGCGGTGCCTGCCTTGGACGACAACGGTTACTACCGCATCGCCAACCTGGGGCACCTTGCCTGGTTCGCTGACGAGGTGAATGCCGCCACCGCCGCCAACGGGCGCGCCGCCATCAATGGCGTCCTGGTGGCCGACATCGATGCCAGCGGCGCCGGCTCTGGGCTTGTGCCTATCGGCACCTCGGCAGCCGGCAAGCAGTATGTCGGCCGTTTCGACGGCAACGGCCACACGGTGGCCTTGGGCATGACCGGTGCCACCTATCGCGGCCTCTTCGGCTACATCGGCGCAGGCGGCAGCGTGAAAGGCCTCACCGTGGCCGGCTCGGTGGCCGGGACGGGCAGCTATACCGGCGCCGTAGCCGCCTACCTGGGCGGCGGCACGATAGAAGGCTGCACCAGCACAGCCACTGTGAGCGGCACCACCTATGCCGGCGGCATCGTGGGCTATGTCAGCAACGGCACGGTGACCGGATGCTCGAGCAGCGCGGCAGCTGCGGTGGCCGGCACCTACAACATAGGCGGCATAGCAGGCTATGTGAACAACGCCAGCCTGGTGCAGTCGTGCGTGAACGCAGGCACCGTCACAAGCAGCACCTTCAACGCGACGGGCGGCACAGGCGGCGTGGTCGGCTATGCCACCAACACCACGCGGCTTCTGGGCCTTGCGAACAGCGGGTCTGGACGGGGCATCGGCAATATCGGCGGCATTGTGGGATTCATGGCAGAGACCGCACAGGTCATTGGTGCCGTGAACAGCGGCAGCGTCTCGGTGGATGCGCCCAGCGCCAACGCGCACAGCGTCGGCGGGGTCATCGGCTACTACGGCTCTTCTGCTTCCAGCGCCCAGCTGGTCAACAGCGCCCCGGTCACCGTGCCCAGCCAAGCACCGGCAAAGGTGTCCGCAAAGCTGGTGGGCGTCGGGGGCGTCGTGGGCACCTTCCGCTACACCGCCTACCGCTATGCCTTCGGAACCATCAAAGAAAGCTCCAACACCGGCGCCATCAGCTCGGGCGCCGTCAATGTCGGCGGGGTCATCGGCGCCATGGACACCTACTCCGGCACCAGCAGCGAACTGGTCTGGGCAGGCACCTTGACCGACTGCTACAACCGCGGCACGGTCGAGAACAGCTCGGCCGACCCCCAGGCGGCCGTCGGCGGCGTGATAGGCCGCTTCCCGGACGCCGTGCCCTCAGTGGTGAGGAACAACTACAGCACGGGGGCAGTCGCGCTCACCGGCACGACCACCAGCACCCAGGCTGGCGGGGTCATCGGCTCGTGGGGCGATGCCGTATCGGGCATCATCAACTCGGAGCTGGGCTCGGTGAGCAACAACTACTACCTTGCCGGCTCCGTTCCAAGCGATGCCGCCGCTTTGCCCCTGTCAAACGATGCCCTGATAAAGGCCTTGGATGGGGATGCCCTCAAAGGCAGCGCTCCCTTGTTGGGCGCAGCTTGGGCAGCCGATGCCCCAGCCCCGACGGGCGTGAACGATGGCTACCCGGTCTTGCGCTACGCCGCCCTGCCACAAGGCGCCAGCCTGGTTGCCGCCGCGCCACCGCGCTTGAGCTATTATGCGCGGGAATCCTTGGACCTGAGCGCCTTTGCGCCCCGGGTCGACTTCGGCGATGGCGGGCAAGACGCCGCCCCCAGCACTGTGGTGCCCAGCGACGTGGTATCCAACATAGCGAACGGCTATGCCCTCACCGCAGCCGATGACGGGCGCGAGCTCAGCTTCACCGTGCGCTACGCCGGCCTGACGGCGGTGTTCAGCTACCAGCTGGCGGTCGCGGAAGACGAGGTCGACTCGATAAGCGTGACCAAGCAGCCCACACGTGCTGCCTATGCCGTGGGCGAGTCCTTCGACCCGACCGGCATGACGGTGCTCGCGACCTATAAAAGCGGCAAGACCGCCTCGTTCAGCGCTACCCAGCTGATAGCACCTGCCTTCACCATAGCCCCCACAAGCTTCTCGGGCGGCGAACAGGACGTGACGCTCACCTACACCTACACCGGCACGGCAGGACTCAAGACCACGACGGCCGCGTTGGAACTGCCGGTGGCGGTCTTGTCTTCGGTGCCCGTTACCGACGACGAAGGCTTCTTCCTTATCCAGACCGCCGCCGAGCTGAAATGGGTCTCCGAAAAGGTCAACTCCGGGTCGCAGCGCGACATCAAGGTGCGCCTGACGGCAGACATCGATATGAGCGGCACGGGCTATGTCGGCATCGGCTCTTCCACAGCGCCTTTCATCGGCAGCTTCGACGGCGCCGGCCACACCGTGTCCCTAGCCATGGTGGGCATGGTGACGAGCAACAACGGCCTGGTGGCTTACCTGGGCGCAGGAGGACAGGTGCGCAATGTGACCGTCGAGGGCGCCCTGACCACCACCGGTGCCTATGCGGGCGGCGTGGTCGGCCGTGCGGTCGGCACCGCCGCTGCCCCGGCCTTGATAGACAACTGCGTCAATAAGGCCGATATCACGGTGACGAACAGCTCTTATGCGGGCGGTATCGTGGGCAGTGCGGAATATGCCAGCGTGACGAACTGCACGAACTTCGGTGCGGTGAACTGCGCGGGCGGCGTGGTCGGCGGCATAGCCGGGGCGGCCTCGTTGAACAACGACAGCCTGGTGCTCTACAACCTGGTGAACCATGGCGCAGTCAGCACAGCTGCGTGGGACGCCGGTGGCGTCATCGGCTCTTTGACCGAGAACCGCAGCCCCGCCCGGGCGCAGACGACCGCTCGGCTGGTCAACGACGGCCCGGTGACAGCATCCTTGGACGTCACCCTGAGCTACAGCACCCGTGGAACGGGCGGCATCGTGGGCTCCCTCATAGCGGGAAGCGCCTCGGCTGCACCCGCCTACCTGAGCGATTGCATCAACCGGGGCGCCGTGAGCGGCGGAACCTTCGGGGTCGGCGGCATCGTGGGATCCACGAACTACAGCGCCTCAATTGTGAACAGCTATAACCTGGGAAGCGTCACCTCGACACAGTCGAGCGCCAACCTGAACGTCGGCGGCATCGTGGGCGGCGCTGCCTATAACGGCTACACGGTGACCATCCAAGCCGCCTATAACAGCGGCTCGGTCACTGCTGCGCGCGGGGTGGCGGAGCGCATGGGCGGCATCTATGGCGGCGTGCTCTCCACCAGCGCAGGCGTCATGTACACGCCCACGGTGGTGCTTGCCGGCAACCTCTTCCTTGATGGCAGTGTCACGGGCGGCGGGAACTCCTTCGCCGACGGCGAGGCGAATGCCCTGGATGCCGCTGCCCTGCAGGCTGCGGCTCCTTTGCTGGGGCCGGCCTTCAAGGCCCAGGATGCGGGCTATCCTCTGCTGGTGTGGGAAGATGCGCCCACCGTTTCCAAGGCGCTGGTCACCTTCAACACGATGGGCGGCACCGCCGTGGCCTCACAGCAGGTCACCCTGGGCGAGGCAGCAACAGCCCCTGTGGCTCCCACCCGCGCAGGCCACAGCTTCGACGGCTGGTTCACCTCGGCCGACAGCGGCGCCACCCTGGCTGATGATGCCTTCGACTTCACCAGCCCCATCACCGGCGACCTCACCCTGTATGCGAAATGGACGGAACTGCCCCCGGCCGTGTTCACGGTGACCTTCGATTCTGCGGGCGGCAGCGCGGTGCCCTACCAGATGGTCGACGAAGGCGCCTGTGCGGTCCTGCCCGATGCCCCGACACGTGCGGCCTTTGTGTTCGGCGGCTGGTTCACCTCGGCCGACGGCGGCGCAACCCTGGCGGCGAACGCCTTCGACTTCGCCACTCCCATCACCGGCGACCTCACCCTGTATGCGAAATGGACGGCTTCGCCCACCACCGCCACGGTGACCTTCGATTCTGCGGGCGGGTCTCCCATAGCCTCGCAGACAGTGGGCATAGGGCAGCTCGCCATCGAGCCGATGCCAGCCCCCAGCCGCAACGGCTATGCCTTGATCGGCTGGTTCACCTCAGAAGACGGCGGCGTCACCTTGTCCGACCAGCCCTTCCTGTTCAAGAAGAGCCCCATCACCACAGACATCACCCTGTACGCGAAATGGACGCAGGCGGTGTTCAGCATCTATACCCAGGAAGGCGATGACGAGGAAACGCGCACCCTGGCCTATTCCTGGACCCAGGCCGAGCTGGACGCCCTCATCTCGCCCAGCACCGACCCTGTGTCCGCCCTGTACTTCAAGGACGAGGTATGGCGGGTCTGGACCTCTGCCCAGTACGTCCTCTTCGACGACCTCTTCGCCGAGGCCGGCCTGACCGACGAATGGCACGAGGGCGCAAGCATCAGCTATCCCGGCAACAACGGCTCGCAGACCTATTCCTACAAAGAGATAGTGGAGGACTCCTGGTTCTTCCCCAACACCACCCGCACGACCGAGAACATAGCTGGAGCCTACCAGGTGCCCTTCGTGCTTTCGATGCGCGCCTACAACGACCTCATCCCGCAAGGGTTTACGGCTAAGATACAGGAAGCGGTGAACGTGACCAAGCAGACAAGCGACAAGGCACGCACCCCCGTGTTCGGCTTCTCGCAGGAATGGTACTACGGCCACATCGGCGGAGGGCAGCGCTTCTGGAACGGCATCACCTCCATAACCTTCATCAAGGCAGCGCCCCCGGTGCCGGTCACCTATGCGGTTGCCTTCGATTCAACCGGTGGAAGCCCGGTCGATGCCCAAGTGGTCCGAGAAGGGGCGATGGCCGTCATGCCTGCCGAGCCGCTGCGCGACGGCCATGCCTTTGCCGGCTGGTTCACCTCGGCCGACGGCGGCACCACCCTGGCTGCCGACCCCTTCGACTTCGCCACCCCCATCACGGGCGACCTGGTTCTCTATGCGAAGTGGAACGTGCTGGCGCCGGGCACCCTGGAGCTCACCCTGCAAGCCCATTCCCACATGGTGGGATGGATGCAACCGGTGCCCCTGGGATCGGTTGCCGGGACCACCGGCAAGGCGCAGTCGCTGCAGGCCTTGGTGCCCGCGCTCCAGAACGCGACCGGCTTTGCAGGCGGGGTGCGCTATGAGGCCCACGTAGCCAACATCGGTTGGCAGGGCGCCTCGGAGATAGCCTCTGCGGACGGCTTGGATGCTGCCTTCGTCACAGGCCCTCTTGCGGGCACTACGGGCAGGGGATTGCCCATAGAGGCGCTGCGCCTCAGCCTGACCGGCGACCTGGCCGACCATTACGACATCTACTACCGGGTGCATTCGGCCAACGCAGGATGGTTCAACTGGGCGATGAACGGCCAAGAGGCCGGCACCGCGGGCCTTGCCTGGCAGGCAGAGGCCGTGCAGGTGCGCATCGTGCCCAAGGGCGAACCGGTGCGCGAGACAGACGGCCCCGTGTTCCTGACAGGCCCCTACATCAGCCTGCCCGGCTCGGTGGCCTTCGATGCCATGGCCCATATCGAGGACCTGGGCGACCGTGCCTTCCCCGGGGCCAATGGCACCACGTTGATAGGCACCTCTGGCCAGTCCCGCCGGGTCGAGGCTGTCACGCTCATGCTTGACAACCAGACCGGGCTTGCCGGCGGCATCGAGTACCGCACCCATGTACAGAACATCGGCTGGCAGGATTGGTCGGCAGATGGCGGCTTTGCAGGCACCCGGGCACAATCGCTGCGCCTGGAAGCCATCAACATCAGGCTGACCGGCGACCTGGCAAGCCGCTATGACGTGTACTACCGCACCCACGTGCAGAACATCGGTTGGACAGGCTGGGCGAAGAACGGGGCTCCTGCGGGCAGCGCCGGCTATTCCCTGCGCATGGAGGCCATACAGGTGGTCATCGTGGAGAAGGGCACCCTGGCGCCCGGGGCCATAGCTCCCGCCTTCTATCAGCGGTAGAACGGGTAGGGAAGCGGTCAATGCAGGGGAGGCCTCATGGCTTCCCCTGCGGCCTTAAAGCCCCAGTCCTTCTTCCGGTAAATAACGGGAGGGAAGCTGCCCCAAGGAAGGGGAGGCCCAAAGCTTCCCCTGCGGCCTTAAGGCCCTAGGCTCTCTCCCAGCGGTAGAACGGGAGGGAAGCTGCCCCAAGGAAGGGGAGGCCCAGAAGGCCATGAAGGACTCACTACAGAAGAGCCACCGATGCAGGGGACTGCGCGACCTGCCTCCTGCATCAGTGACATCTTGGGGAACGATCGGTCTGCTCCTGTCGTTCGAGGGACTGCGCGACCTGCCTCCTTCATCAGTGACATCTTGGGGAGCGATCGGTCTGCTCCTGCCGTACGAGGGATTGCCCGACACGCCCCTTGCATCAGTGACAGCGGTGTTCACGGGACATGCACAGCTTTGACACGATACGAACACAAGGTTGTGTATTTCAAGTCAAAAAAAGGCCAAGGAAAGGCTTTTTTGGTATCATCGTGGGACGGATTTTCCCGGAACGAAAGTAAAGGTGCAAATGAACGCCATAAACATACACCGCACACTCCTTTCGGCAAGGAACCTTGGACCCGCTGTCCTTGCCGCCATCCTCGCTCTCGCGCTGCTCTTCTGGCTTCCCCCGCTGGATGTCGCCCATGCCGTCACTTCTGCCGACAAGTTCGCAGAAGCCGAGGACATCCTGCAGCGCATCGATGTACTCCAGACCGACCTCAACGCCGCACAGGACGCTTATGACCAGGCGATGGCAGAACACGAGATTGCCACCGCCGCTATGAACGACGCGCAGAAGAGGGTCGATGCAGCCTTGGCGCGCATCAAGCAGCTCCAGGACCGCCTGGCTGAAAGGGCCAGCGACCTCTACCGTAACGGCAACACCTCCCTTTCCTTCATCGAGGTGCTCTTCGGAGCGAAGAGCTTCGAAGACTTCCTCACCTCGTGGGACATGCTGAACAAGATAGGCAGCCAAGACGCCGCGCTGGTGCAGGAGACCAAGGACGCCCGCGCCGAGGCAGAAGCCGCCCGCCAAGAGGCAGAACGCCAAAAGTCCATAGCGGCCGACAAGATGGCCCAGGCCAAAGCGCTCAAAGAACAGATACTGGCCACTCAGGCCACCCTGAAGGCCGAAGCCCAAAAGATCACCGCCGAAGCCATGGAGCTGCAGGCCCAGGAAGAACTCGAGGCTGAAAGGGCACGTCAAGCGGCAGCCGCCGCCGAAGCCCTGCAGCGCCAACTCGAGAGCAACCGTCCTGCCGGCGGCGCCGGCATGAGCGTCATATCCGGTTCGGGCATCTTCACCCATCCCTGCCCGAACTCCACCGTGTCCTCGACCTTCGGCTACCGCACCTTCGACAACGCCTTCCATCTGGGGGTCGATTTCGCAGCCGCCCAAGGCACCCCCTATTATGCCGCCGACGACGGCACCGTCATCTACGCGACCTACGACGGCGGCTACAACGGCGGCGCCGGCAACTGGATCGTCATCTCCCACGGCGACGGCAAGGTCACCAAGTACATGCATTCATCCGCCGTGTACGTCTCGGTCGGCGAAAGGGTCACCCGCGGCCAGAACATCGGCGCAGTCGGCAACACCGGGAACTCCTTCGGCGCCCATCTTCACTTCCAGGTGGAAGTGAATGGGGTGGCGGTCGATCCCATGATCTTCATATAGAAATGCCCTGGGGGCACGTATATGGCGTTCAAGGCTCGCTCACGTAACGCCAGTACGCTTCGCTCGCTCTTCACGTCCTACGAACGGCCTTATGGCCTCACTGGCGTGGCGGGGGGCATGTATATGGCGTTCACAGCTCGCTCACGTAACGCTAGTACGCTTCGCTCGCATTTCTCGCCATCTCCATGCCCCCAGGGCATTTCTGTTGGAATACATCATGGCTGACGGCGGGGGAGGGGCGCTGATACGGGAGGTGCTTGCGGGCAGCCCCGCGGATGACGCGGGCTTCACCCCGGGATGCCGTGTTCTGGCTGTCGAGGGGCAGCCCTTGCGCGACGTCATCGATTGGCGCTGGCACTCTGCCGGGGAAACGGTGCTTCTTTCCTATCTCGACACCGACGGCGACAGGGGCGAGGTCACGCTTGAGCGCGAACAGGGCGAAGATTGGGGCTTCGTCTTCGAGGGCGAGATTTTCGACAGCATCAAGACCTGTAAGAACGCCTGCACCTTTTGTTTCATGCGACAGCTTCCGCAAGGCATGCGCCCATCGCTCACGCTGCGCGACGACGACTTCCGCCTGAGCTTCCTGCAAGGGACCTTCGCCACCTTCACCAACCTGTCCCCCGAAGACGAGGCACGCATCATCGAGCAGCGCATCTCGCCCTTGCGCATGTCGCTCCATGCGAGCAGCCCTCAGGTGCGCCATGCCCTTATCGGGCACCACCAAGCCCGCGGCATCCAGGCAGCCGAGCGCCTGATGGAGGCGGGCATAGTCCTGCATGCGCAGATCGTGCTGGTACCTGGTGTGAACGATGCAGAAGAGCTGGCACGCACCTTGGAATGGGCCTATCGGCGCCCGGGGGTGGCGGAGGTGGGGGTGGTGCCCTTGGGCTTCACCAAGCACCAGAACGTCTTCTCCGAAAGCTTCAACGACCCCGCCGATGCGCGCAAGGTCTTGGAGGCTTTGGCCCCCTTCCAACAACGTGCACAAGAAGAAAGGGGGTGCCCCTGGGTCTTTGCTGCCGACGAGCTGTACCTGAACGCCTACCCCCACGATGCCTTGGCCAACATTCCGCCTGCTGAACACTACGGTGAGTTCACGATGTTCGAGGACGGCATAGGCATCGTGCGCTCCACCATCGATTCTTGGCATGAGGGCGCCAAAGCCCAGCTTGCCTTGGCCGCACGCCTGCTCGAAGCCTGTCGGCAAGCCCACCTGGTGATAGGCTTTGCCCAGCGTGCTTTCCTGCTGCCCCTCATCGAGGCAAGCCCCCTCGCAGGCCTGCTGGTGCCGTTGGCGGTGGAGAACCGCTTCTTCGGCGGCAACGTCGATGTGACCGGCCTTTTGTGCGGCTGTGACATCGTCGATGCCGTGAACCAGGCCTTCCCGCCACGCCAAGGCTGGAAAGCCGATACCCGTCCTGCGCATGACGCTGCCCATGCGCCCCTTGTCCTGATACCGCGGGTGGTGTTCAACGCCGATGGGCTCACCCTGGACGACATGACTCTGGAGGATATGCAAAGAAGGACCCAAGCGCCCCTTGCCGTGGTATCCTGTAACCCTGCGGATTATCTGGGTGAGATTGCACGTCTGCTTGCCTGAAGGCATGCGGAAGGTTCCGATGTCGCATCAGGACCGTGCCGGACACAGGCCTGCCGGGCGCAGCCCCGATGTCGCATCAGGACCGTGCCGGACACAGGCCTGCCGGACACAGCCCCGATGCTGCATCGGCGCCGTGCTGGACACAGGCCTGCCGGGCACAGCCCCGATATCGCATCGGCACCGTGCCGGGCACAGCCCAAAGCCCCCTGAGCCCAAAGCTCCTAGGCGCTGTGCCAGCCCATAAGAATCGCCCCTTTGAGACCAAGACCGTCCTGCGGCTGCAATGGCAAGCACGGACACGAACATAAGGAACCAGCCATGCCCCTACCCATCGTTGCGGTCGTAGGCCGCCCGAACGTCGGCAAATCGACCTTCGTCAACCGCCTTGCGCAGGCCGACGAGGCCATTGTCCACGAGATGCGCGGGGTCACCCGCGACCGTTCCTACCACGAGGCCGATTGGAACGGCCAGCATTTCACCCTTATCGATACCGGCGGCATCGAGATGGGCACCGAGGACTCCTTCCAAAGGTCCATCCGATCGCAGGCCTTCCTTGCGACCGACGAAGCCGACCTCATCGTGTTCTTGGTGGATGGGAAGGCCGGCATCAACACTGACGACGAAGAGGTCGCGCGCATTCTGCAGCGCACCGACAAGCCGGTCATGCTGGTGGTCAACAAGATGGACACCCCCGGAAGCCTCGAGGGGATGTGGGAGTTCTACCAGCTTGGCCTGGGCGATCCGTGGCCGGTCTCGGCCACGCATGGCCTTGGCACAGGCGATCTGCTTGACGCGTTGGTCGCTACGCTCAAAGAGCTACCCCTCGAAGGGTTTGACACGCCTGATGACAGCCCTGCGGTGCGCATCGCCATCATCGGACGCCCGAATGCCGGCAAGTCATCGCTGGCGAACCGCCTCATCGATGACGAGCGCTCCATCGTGTCCGATGTCGCTGGCACCACCCGCGATGCCATAGACACCACCATCGAACATGAGGGAAGGCTCTATACGGTGGTCGATACGGCAGGACTGCGCCGCAAGAGCCAGATAGACCAAGACGTCGAATACTACGGCTTTGTGCGTGCCATGCGCGCCATCGATAGGGCGCAGGTTGCCTTGCTGGTCGTGGACGGCAGCATCGGCCTTACCAACGAGGACCAGCGGGTCGCGGGCTATGCGCTGGAACGGGGCTGCGCCATGGTGGTCGTATTGAACAAATGGGACCTGGTGGAAGGGCCCGAAGCCAAGGCGGCCATCCGCGAACGCATCGCCGACCGCCTCATGTTCGTAGGCTTTGCGCCGGTCGTGGCCATATCAGCCCTCACCGGCAAGAAGGTCTTGCGCATCTGGGAGGCAGTCGATGAGGCCTTCGCCAACTACAGCCAAGAGATACCCACCAGCCGTCTGAACTCCTGGCTCCAAGAGATCCGCGAGTTCGGGCACACCGTGAGCCAGGGGCGCAAGATCCTGCGGATGAAGTACGTGACCCAGACCGGCACCTGCCCTCCCCAGATATGCTTTTTCGCCAACCATCCCGACATGGTGGACGACAACTTCAAGCGCTATCTGGAGAACCGCCTCCGTGCCAGCTTCAACCTGGTAGGCACGCCGCTTCGCCTGAAGTTCAAGCGGAAGGACTAGGAGGATCAGCCCATGTCAGATTTCATCGACGTGCTGGTTCTGTGCTTCATGGAGTCATTCCTTCTCGGCTCCATTCCTTTCGGGCTGGTCATATCGCGCCTGTTCTTCAAGACCGACATACGGTCCCACGGCTCGGGCAACATCGGCACGACCAACGCGATACGTGCGATGGGCAAGCCGGCCGGTTACGCGGTCTTCGTCCTCGACTTCGGAAAAGGCCTGCTCTCGGGCTTCCTGGCCGCGTGGCTGTGCGGGGCTTTCTTCGCCCTGCGGGGCACCGGCTCCCTTTCCGTAGGGCTTTTTGATAGGGGTGCCGGCCTCTCATCGTGGTTCCCCGGCTTGGGTGCCCAGGTGCTCGACCTGTCCACACAGGCCGCCGAAGGCAGCGCCGCCTTCGCTGCAGTGGCGCTCTCCCTGGCCTTCCTGGGATGCATCGGGGGGCATATCTTCTCGCCCTGGCTTCGCTTCAAGGGCGGCAAGGGCATTGCTGTTGCCGTTGGCTGCATGTTCGCCACCTTCGGCCCGGTCGCCGCAGTGGCCGAGCTTGCCCTGTTCGCCATCCTGGTGGCGGCCACCCGTTATGTCTCGTTCGGCTCGGTGGCGGCGGCGCTGCTGTGCTTGGTGCTCTCGTTCGCCTTCTTCTGGGGCAACTGGTTGGCTGTAGCGCTGTGCTCGCTCGCGGCGCTCACCGTGGTCTGGGCCCACCGCGAGAACATAAAGCGCCTGGTGGCCGGTACCGAACGACGTGTCGGCAAAGACAAGCGCAGTACAGATGGAAGTCCTGGAAGGGTTTCTGAAGGTGACTTGGAAAAGAATCCCGGCGCAAGCTCTGAAGGTGGCTTGGACAGGGATCCCGACGGAAGCGCTAGCGGAAGCGCTGCCAGAAGTCCTCTTGAAAGTACGGACGAAATCTTGGGCGGAAGCTCGGACAAGAACCCCAGCGGAAGCTCTGCCGGAAGCTCGGACAAGAACCCAGGCAGCAACTCTGCCAGAAGTCCTCTTGAAAGTGCGGACGAAATCTTGGGCGGAAGCTCGGACAAGAACCCCAACGGCAGCTCAGCCGGAAGCTTGGACAAGAGCCCCGGCGGCAGCTCTGCCGGGAACATGGGATAAGTTTGGGATAAGGAAAGCAGGGAAGGCATGAAGATAGGCGTCATAGGGGCAGGCTCATGGGGCACGGCATTGGCCCAGCTCTTAGCGAAGAACGACAACGATGTGGCCTTGTGGGCACGGAAGGAAAGCGTGATCGCCTCAATCAATGCCGAACACGTGAACCCGCGCTATCTCAGCGAGGTGCGTCTGTCCGACCGCATCGTTGCGACAAGCTCGCATGCCGATGCCCTGGCGGGCGCCCAGGCCTGTGCCATCGTGACCCCTTCCCACCTTTTGCGGGAGGTCTCTTGTGCGCTTGCGCCGCTTGTTGCTGACGACCTGCCCCTGGTGGTGTGCTCGAAGGGCATCGAAGAGGGTAGCGGCAAGCTCGCCATCGAGGTGGCCGCTTCCGAGATGGGCAATGCCGGCCGTTTGGCGGTGCTCTCCGGGCCGAACCATGCCGAAGAGGTCATCAAGCACATCCCCTCGGGCACGGTGATAGCCTCATCATCACGGGCCACCGCAGAGTTCTTCCAGGAACTGTTCGCAAGCGACACCTTCCGCACCTATATCAGCGATGACGTGTCCGGGGTCGAGATCTGCGCTGCCTTCAAGAACGTCATCGCCATTGCGGTAGGGCTTTCCTATGGGCTTGGCCTGGGGGACAACACGGCAGCTATGCTGATGACGCGCGGCCTGGCCGAGATGGGCCGCCTGGTCGAGGCGGCCGGAGGCCGTGCCATCACCTGTTTGGGGCTTGCAGGCACCGGCGACCTCATCGCCACCTGCATGTCGCAGCATTCCCGCAACCGCCGCTTCGGCCAGATGCTTGCCGCCGGAAGAAGCCTGGACGACTTCTCCGCCGAGACGCACATGGTGGCCGAAGGCGCCCTGGCCTGCAAGACCTTGCGAACCTTAGGCCAGCGCCATCAGGTCGAGCTGCCCATCACCGAAGTGGTGCGGGCGGTGGTGTGGGAAGGCCTTGACGCGTCAGAGGCCGCACGCGTCCTTGCCGGCCGCCCCCTGACCGCCGAGTTCTGGGGCATGGGCTCATAGGAACAACAGCAGCGATGCTTCCCTTGCCGGCTTTTGCTGCCCGGGGGCGCAAGCAAGGCACGCCAGCCCGCTGGGCAACAGATGGGCTCAGAGGAACAACAGCGGCCCCGCTTCCCTTGCCGGATTCTTCGTCCGGGGGCGCCTGCAGGGCGCCTGTAGGGGGTCCCGGAAGGGGATCTGGCCCCCTCAAGCCCGCTGGGCAATAGATATGGTGTAGAAGAGAATTTCACTCTATACAGGATGCGCTTTTGGTGTAATATGAGGCTGTTCCCGGTTGGAAGGGTTCCATGTGGCTTTTAGGGGACGAATCGGTTTCATCATCAGAGCAGCAAGCGGTTAAGGAGACCAAGTATGAGCATTTTAGACAGCATCCAGGGTGGTATCAACAAAGGTATTGCCTCCACCGGCCGCGCGACCAAGAAGTTGCAGCTCCAAGCTCAAATTGGCGAGTGCGACAAGAAGCACGACAACCTGATGACCCAGCTTGGCGCAAGCCTTTTCGAGGAAACGCGCAACGACCAGCGCTTCAGGGCTTCGCGTGCCCCTTTGTACGGGGCTATTGAGGAACTGCTTGCGCAACGCGAGGCCCTACGAGCAGAGATCGCCGCCATAGAGAACCAGGGTGCCGCAGTGGCATTGCCCGACAAGACGATAGTGTGCCCCCAGTGCGGCAAGAGCATCGGTGCCGACAGCGCCTTCTGCACCGGATGCGGCACCAACATAAGCGCCATCCGCAGCGCCCTTTCCCTGTGCGCCAATTGCGGCTCGCCCCTGGCACCTGACATGCGCTTCTGTGTGACCTGCGGTGCCCCGGCCCCGGCAGCGCCCGCAATGGCTTCACCGGTGGCCGCAGCTTCACCCGTGCCGCAGTACGCGCCTGCGCCGGCCCAGCAATACGCCCCGGCTCCGATGCCTGTGCAGGAGGCCGCCTATGCCCCCGCACCTGCCGTGCAGTACGCCCCGACCCCTGCACCTGAGCCTGCGATAGGGTATGCCCCTGCTCCCGCACCGGTGTACGAGGCAGCTCCTGCACCGGCCGGGGGATATGCGGCTCCCGCTGCGACAGCCTTCGAGCCGGTAGCCACGCCGTGGGCTGCCCCCCAGGACTCACCAGCCCCCCAGGACGCACCTGCTCCTGAGGCCTCGCCTTGGGCTGCACCCGCGCCCGACGAAGCCCCCGCTGCCGATGCCGCCCCCGCGCCGCAGGACGCACCCGCTGCCGATGCTGCCCCCGTGCCCGACGAGGCCCCCGCGCCGCAGGATGCCCCTGAGGCCGAGGCAGCCCCTGACACAACGCCCGCCATCGAAGGCTTGGAGGCTTCGGCAGCTGAAGCTGCCCCGGGCGTCGCTCCCGAGGCCGGCACGGATGCCGCGCCCGAGGAAGGGGAGGGCGGCGAAGCGCCTGCGACCGAAGGCATTGAAGCCGATGAGAAGGGTGTGGCAGGCATCTAGTTCGGAACAGGTGCCCTCAGGCTGTGCAATGAGGCATTCTTGTGCAGGCGAAGGGCTTTGGTTTTGATGCCTCCTGCGCTGCGTCCAGCCCATCGGGCTTGTGCCCTTGGGTTGGACGCAGCGATGCAGGAAGGCTGCGGTGAGTAAGGCCGAATGAGCCAGGCTCGAGTTGCGGTCTTGAGGCCTTTTGGAAGGGATTTAAGATGTTTTGTGCGAACTGTGGTAAGAATATTCCTGATAGGGCGAAGTTCTGCCCCTTCTGTGCCAATGCGGTGGCTGCTGCTCCTTCACTCGGAGGGGTGCCCGCCGCCGCCCCAAGCGCCGCCGCCCCAAGCGCTGCGGTGCCAACCCCTGCCCCAAGCGCCGCCGTCCCAGGCGCAGCCGCCCCAGATGCCACCCGGCCTGCCTCTCAGACGTCTGCGGCGACGGCCTCGGGCGTGCATGCCCCAGCGAAGGCGAGCGGAACCAAGAGGCCTTTGCTCGTGGTGCTGGCTGCGGCGGTCGTGGTGCTTGCCTTGGCGGCTGCGGTCGTGTTCGTGGTCATCCCCGCCGTCTTCACGGGGGTGGGAACGATTGCCGCCACGGTGGGCATCTTGCCGCCTGCACAGAACGACACCAATCAGATAGGGGGCTCCTTCCTGCGGTCCGGAAATGCCACCTACATCTGCAACAACGATTACGACCGCAAGGTGGCCCAGATCCTGCGGGTGGACGACAGCAAGGACGCCAAACCGGAAGAGCTCTACAGCGAAAGCTACAGCGGCAATGACTCGCTCTCGTTCAGGATGGTTGCCGTCCACAACAACAAGCTGTACTTCACTTTCAACGACTACCGGTCAGACAGAAACAAGACCAGGCATTACCTGATGGCCCTCGATCTGGGCAACCCAGATGCAAAACCCCAGAAGGTCACCTTGAGCTGGAAGAAGGACTTCGAGATCCCCGAGTCGATCTCCTGGCGGCTCGGCGATGACGTGGAAAAGGACGATGTCTTCTCCTATGCCGGGTTGTTCGGCATCGAGGGATCGAAGCTCTATCTGCGCTTCTATGGCTTGGAGTCCGACTATACCGAGGAACCCATCTTGATGGTCGATCTGGGCGATGAAAGCATCACCTACTTTGAGAACACCCTTCTCGGCTATCACGAGGGTTGGTCGCCCCGTTTTATCAAGGACGGCTCGGTCTATTACCTGAGGTACGACAAGGATTACGAGATAAGCGGCCTTTTCAAGGCAGGCTTGGGCAGCGATATCACCCGGGAAGACGAGCTGCTCGGAGAAGGGATCTTCAAGCCCATGGGAATGGGCGGCGAGGAAGGCGAGGAATACGCCAACCCCGTAGCCCTGTCCGGCAACACACTGTATTACAACAAGATCTTCATCGAGAAGGGCTGGAACTATAAATATACCCTGTGCTCCATCGACCTTGGCTCAAAGGATGAGAAGGATGTCATTGCCACAAAGGAGAACGGCCGCTATAGGAGCAACTATAACATCACTGACGGCTACGTCTATTACTTCGACGAAGGCGACCTGCGGCGCTGCAAGGCCGATGGCTCGGGGGGCGACGAGCTGCTCGCCCGATCCTATGGTTCCAGCTCTTATAAGTACGCCCTCTTCGTCTCGGGGGATTGGCTGTACTACGAACAGGGCGGCGATTACTACCGCATGAAGAAGGATGAAGGCGACTTCCCCTCGAAGAGCCTGAGCTAGGATAAGCGCGGCCAACGGAAACCTTGCCTATCCATAAAAGGACAAGCGGAAAGACAGCAAAAGGAAGAAGAAAAGCTCAAGGACAAACAAGAGGACAGCGGAAAGACAAGCGGAAGACAACAGGAATGTAAGGAGAGTGCGAGATGTTTTGTGGAAATTGTGGAAAACAGATACCGGATGCCGCAGGGTTCTGCCCGTATTGCGCGGCACCCCAGGGCGCTGCCCAAACGGCGCCGCCAGCCCCCGGTCAGGTGCCGATGGCAGGCCAGCAGCCTGCCTACGACCCGGCAGCCAACCCGGCGAACCAGCAGCCTGCCTACGACCCGGCAGCTTACCCGGCGAACCAACAGCCTGCCTACGACCCGGCAGCTTACCCGGCGAACCAGCCCGCCCCGGCGCCCTGGCAGGCCCAGCCCCAGGCAGCGCCAGCTGGCCAATACGCCCAGCCAGGTCAAGTACCCGGCCAAGTGCCTGGCCAGAACCCGGCCGCATACCAGGCCGCCCAGCCAGGGCAGGCAGCCCCGGCAGCCTGGTACCCCAGCGGCCAGCAGGCGCCTGCGGCACAACCGGGACAGCCGGCCCAGGCTGCCTGGCAAGGCCAGCCTTTTGACCCCAACCTGCTGGTCCCCAAGAAGAAGAGCAAGCTGCCCCTGATAGCGGCCATTGCCGTCATCGTGGTCCTCTTAGTGGGCGGCGGTGTTGCCTTTGCCCTCTTCAATCCCTTCGGCGGCAACAAGAGCGCCATAGCATCCACCTACGACGGCACGGAGAAGCTTGCCTTCGATGTGAGCTCGGCCACGGTGGATGTCTCGGCTGCCGGCGCCAACATGCAGGTCCAATGGACCTTGGGCAAGGATCTGCGCAGCTCATCCTTTCTCGTGGCTATGACCGAGCCTGAATATGCCGGTGGAGACATGACCCAGGGCTACCTCCTCAAGGACGATCGCATCTACGAATGGTACGATTATGGCGATGGCGATATCGAGGTCGATGAATACACTGGCCGAAACGGTATTGTGAGCGAATTGAACGAGGCTTTCGAAGATGAGTACGGCATCAGCATAGACTTCAACCGCCTCGTGAACAACGGCAAGTTCGACCGCGGCTACCTTGAAGAGATAGGCAAGAAGCTCGAAGACATCGACCTGGGGGGCAGCTATTACGGTTTCAGCAGCTCGGATTACGATGAAGGCCTCACAAAGATAGGCGAGGACTTCTTCCAGAATGAATGCAACAAGGAAGAGGTCTGGAAGAAGTTCATCCTGGACCTGGTGACAAGCGATGAGGGAGGCACCAGGACCTATTCCTTCTCCTTCGATGCCGCCGCCTTCATCGAGGCGCTTGGTGATTTCGCCGCAAGTAAGGCACAGGGCGATCTGAAGGATGCGGGCACCACCCTGGCGGATGCCTGCGACGAGCTTGTCGCTCTGGCAGGCAAGTATCTTGACCCGTTCGATATGACCATCAAGATAAAGGACGGTATCCTGGTCGGTGCCGAGGTCAGCGTATCGACAAACGGGATCAGCGTCAAGGTCGAGCTCAAGGTCACGGGCATCAACAGCACCAACCTGAATGATGACAGCCGGGTGCGCTCGATCATCGACAATGCATAGCCGGGCTTTGGCACCCATGCCTTGCTCGGAGTGCCCCCTATGCCCGAGGCGGCTGTCCTGATGCCCGCCTCGGCTTCAATGACATGCCAAACTACCGGAAAGGGCGGGCTTGCGGAAGCATCCCGCCCTTCCCAGCCCCCGATCCTGGTCATGGACGGCCTGCGGAAACGGTATGCCGAAGAGCTCTTCGCTCCCTTGAGCCTTGTCCTTCATCCAGGGGAAGGCCTTGGTGTCTTCGGCTACAACGGCAGTGGGAAGACCACCTTGCTCGACATGCTGTCCGGCCTGTTGAAGCCGACAGCGGGAAGTTTCACGCGGGAAGGCGCCTGCGGCTATTGCATGCAGCATACCGGCTTCCAGGACTCCTTGACGTTCAAGGAGAACCTGCTGCTGGAAGCATACCTGTGCGGCCTCAAAGGCACCGAGGCACAACAGCGCACCCACGAGGTCGCGGCACGCTGCGACCTGCTCTCCTTTTGGAAGAAGCGCTACCGTAAGGGCAGCTCGGGGATGCAAGGGCGTTTGCGGATTGCCGCCGCCCTGCTCATGAGGCCACGCCTCTTGCTGCTTGACGAGGCCTTCAACTTCCTTGACGAACGCTCCGTCGAACATATGCGCCATGTGCTGCTGGCAGAAAAGGAAAGGGGGGCGGCACTGGTGATGGTGTCGCACAACCGCGACGACTTCACCGGCCTCTGCGAACGGGTCCTGTACCTGCCTGAGGCGCGGATAGAGGCACTGTGAGGTTCTGGGCGCTCTATCTGGCCGGTCTGCGGGTTGCTGGCCGCTATGCGCTGGCCTTGGTGCTTGCGGTCCTCTGCTT
>JAIRPR010000040.1 GCA_031256895.1 Coriobacteriaceae bacterium | reverse complement strand
CCAGGGCAGATGCCCGTCCCCCGGTTGATGAGGCATGCTGGCACGGTCAGACTCACTGCAACAGTTGCAGTGAGTCTGGAGTGTTGGAGTTAGTGTTGCGGTTCAAACGCGATTTAACGGACAGCTGACCCTTGCATAAGGCTTTCATGCTTTCTGCAAACATGCCAGGCCTTCTGCAATAATGTGGTAAAATACGAAGGTTCATTGTGTGGGTCACTGGTATGCACGCGAACAGTGCCTTACGCAGGATTATGCCATATCGGGAATATACAAGGAAAGAAGTAAACGATGGCGGTACAGCAAAGTAAGAAGAAGAGGAAATACTCTAGCGACCGGCGTAATATGTGGCTGCTTGTGCTGACCACCTTGCTGGTTGTCGGGTCTATCATCATGTTCATGCCTCCCCAGGAGAAGATCAACCAAGGGCTCGACATCCAAGGGGGCCTTTCGGTGGTGCTGACGGCGGAAGGTGTCGAAGGCAGCCAGATATCGGCCGAGGATTTGGAGAAGAGCCGCGCCATCATCGAGAGCCGCGTGAATGCCCTGGGCGCATCGGAAGCCACGGTTCAGCCACAAGGCAACAACCAGATACTGGTGCAGATACCAGGCCTTTCCGATACCGAGCTAGCGCTCAATACCATCGGGAAGACAGGAAAGCTGGAATTCGCCCGTCTGGATTCGTTCACGGATGCCACCGTGAAGAGCAATATCGATAGCGGTGCCATTTCATCGATGGAGACCGTCACCGACGAGTTCGGAAATTCCTTCCCCACGGGCAAGGTGAACGGCCTGAAGGTGACCGAAGGGACCTATACGCCCCTTTTCTCAGGGGCGAACATCACACGCGTATCGGTGAGCCAAGATAAGTTAGGCTTGAACTATTCCGTGGACTTGGTCTTGGACGGCACCGCGACCAGCACTTTCGCGATTGCCACCCAAGAGCTAGCCCCCACGAAGGGCAAGATCGTCATCATCTTGGATGGGGAAGTGCAAAGCGCTCCTGCCGTGCAGAACGCCATCCCGAACGGCCAAGTGGCTATAACGGGCGACTATACCCTGGATCAGGCAAGGTCCCTGCAGACCATACTGGACAGCGGTTCCCTACCGGTGACCTTCAAGTATTCGCAAAGCCAGGTGGTCGGCCCCACGTTGGGGCAGGATGCCTTGCGCTCTGGCGTACTGGTGGCGGCCATCGGCTTGCTGGTCGTGATGCTGTACCTGTTGTTCTTCTATCGGGGCATGGGCATAGTGACTGCGGGCGCCATGGCCTTCTTCGCGGTTCTGTATCTGGGCATATTGGCAACCCTTTCTGCCTTCGGCCTCTTCAGCCTTTCATTGGCAGGCATCGCGGGCATCGTGCTGACCATCGGTATGGCTGCCGATTCGTCCATCCTGACCATGGAACGCTTCCGCGAAGAGATTCGCATGGGGCGCACGGTCCGGGCAGCTTCCATCACCGGCGTGCGCCACGCCATTGTGACATCCATCGATGCCGACCTGGTCACCATGGTTTCAGCGCTCTGCCTGTTCTTCCTTGCCTCGGCTTCGGTAAAGGGCTTCGGGCTTACGCTGGCCTTAGGCATCATGTGCGACATCCTTATGATGCTCATCTTCAAGGCTCCCCTCATCCGCTTGTTGGCACCGCGATCCATTGCACGGCACCCGGGCTTTTGGGGCATTAAGGACAGCCTGACGGCATCCGGCAATTCCGGGGTGCTTCCCGCTGTTGCGGCCGTTGCCTCTGCCGAGGTGGTGGGCGCAGCGATCGAAGCAGGGAAAGGCGAAGGCACATCCAAGGAAGAACCGGGAAGCAAGGCGATCGCGGCGGGACATGAACAGCCTGCGGCACCGTGGCTCGACAAGGAAGCCAAGGCCTCCCCAGGGGCAGCACCGAAGACAAAGGGGCGCTTCATCAAGAAGGACATCAACTTCTTGGGTTATCGCCGCATATTCCTGGGCGTTGCTGCAGCCATGGTTGTCGCGTCATTTGCCGTGGTCGGCTTCAAGGGCGTGAGCTTCGGCATCGAGTTCATCGGGGGCACTTCGGTCACCTTCCACGGTACGGGTGAGATCTCGACCGAAGACATGCGATTGGCATTCACGGAAGCGGGCGAGCCAGACGCGGTCATCCAGACCACTTTGGCCGATGGCGATAGCGGCTTTTTGGTGCGCACGACGACGACCAGCGCTGAAGATGCAACGGCAAGCGCGAACAAGGTGGCTGACAAGTTCGGGCTTTCGACGGATAGTTTCGAGGTGACCACCATAGGCCCCGACTGGGGGGCAAGCGTTATCCAGTCTTCATTGATAGCGTTTTTAGTGTCCATCTTGCTGATCATCGTGTATATCGCGTTTCGTTTCGAGTACAAGATGGGCATCATTGCCATTGTATCGCTCCTGCACGACCTCATCATCGTCTTTGGCATCTATGCCCTGGTGGGCCGCGAGGTCACCCCGAACACCATCGCAGCCTTGCTTACCATACTGGGTTATTCCCTGTACGATACGGTGGTCGTTTTCCATCGCATCAACGACAACATGAAGGAGATGGAGATAAAGTGCACCTTCATGACGATGGCGAACCATTCGATAAACCAGGTGCTCCTGCGTACCGTGAACACTACGCTGACCTCGCTTATACCGGTTGTCGCCATGCTGTTCTTCGGCGGCGAGACCTTGCGCGACTTCGCTTTTGCCATGACCATCGGCCTGGTTTGCGGATCCTATTCTTCGGTATCGGTGGCGGTGCCCCTGTATTCGATATGGAAGACGCGTGAGCCGAACTACGCGAAGCTGGTGAGGAAGTACGGAACAGAGATCGGTCGTTTCGAGTTCGCCCATCCCGGCACCGGCACGTTGGCCTTGGAAATGACGCCGATAATCGGCAAGAAGGCTTCAAAAGGCGAAAAGGAAGGTTTTGGGGACCCGGTGGCCGAGAAGGCAAGGCAGCTTGACGATGCTTCGCCTTCGGCAGCAAGGCAGAAGGATGCCCCAGGAAGCAACCACCACTACCGTCGGAAACGGTAGAAGACAGGAAACGTGCCCCAGGGATCGGTCACAATCCGCTTCAATCCTGTTCACACGCACAGTGACGCAGGAGAAGACGGGAACATGTCCCAGGTAGCAACCACCACTAAGGCTGTGAGGCAAAAGGCAGGAAACGTGAAAGAGAGAAGGCAGGAAGCATGAAAGGCGGGGATATCTTCCCTGAGGCCTTGAGCCGCTACAAGGCAGCGGAAAGGGACAGGATATGAGAACGGGAAGCGCCCCTAACTATTGCCCTCCGATAGAGGAAGGCCTGACCTTCACCTTCGAGGACGAGGAAGGCGATCTGGTCAACCTAGAGTTCCTCGGTCTTATCCTTCACGAGGGCAGGAGCTATGGCTTCTTTTTCCCGGTGACCGAGGAAACACCGGCTGGATCTTCGGGCGAGCTTATCCTGCTCGAAGTGACCGAGCTGGACGAAGAAGGGCAACCGGCATCCTTCGAGCTTGTGGAGGACGCAGCCATCGCTCAGGAAGCCTATGCCGCATTCTGCAAAGCCACGAAGGACCTCTACGACTTCACCGAGTAGGGCATGCAAGAGGAGAAGTTGCAGCGAGGTATGTGCATCCAGCCTGAGAAGGGCTTGCAGATAGGAAGGCACCCGAATAGTGCATCCAGCCTGAGAAGGGCTTGCAGCGAGGTATGGGCAGCGAGGTGGGCAGCAAGGAAGGCGCCTCCAGCCCGAAGAGGGCATGGGCAGCGAGGAAGGCGCCTCCAGCCAGCTCGCCGCGTCCGCTCGCCCAGCCAGCTCGCCCAGTAAGCTCCCCAGAACCGCCCGGGGGGAGTACCGGGGAGCTGGCTTCATCAGCTTAGGCTCTCACTGCTTCAGATAGGATTTCTTCCGGAGTATTGAGTATCTCGCCGGAAAGCCTTCCTTCCGGATTGAGGCGAGAGCGCGTGTAGACTATCGAAGGCTCTGTCCGTGGTTCTTGAGGCAGGGGGTCGACCTGATCTGTTGTGCCATGCTTTGCCCGCATCTCTTCAAGTTCACCATACTCAAGGCATCGCATGGGACAGGCATCCACGCAAGCAGGGTTCTCGCCGGCATCTATGAGGTCAAAGCAAAGGTCGCATTTTTGAGCAACCCCCGTGGCGGTGCTGACGTAGGGTGCGCCAAAGGGGCAGGCTGCCACACAAGAACCACAGCCGATGCAGGTTCCGGCATCGATTACGACGATGCCGTCGTCACGCTTGCTGATAGCCCCCACCGGGCAAGAGGCCATACAAGCCGGAGCGGCACAGTGCATACAGGCGACCGAGACCGAATAGACGAAGACATCCTGCGGGCAGAGCACCCCGTTCGCATCCGTTTCCCAGGCACCGCCCCCATAATCGAAGACACGCCGGTATTTCTCCCCCAAGGGCAGGTCGTTCTTGTCCTTGCAGGCAATGACGCAGGCCTTGCAGCCCACGCAGGAATCGTTGTTATGATAGAACCCATACCGAGCAACCATTTCTTGTCCTCCTTTATTCAGCCAAAGGCACGAGCGGTGGGCGCCGATAATCGGGCAAGGGCTCTGTGCCGGTGTATTTCTGGATCTTCAGCAGTACCGTATTGAAGCTTTGATAGCCATCACCCAGAAGATTGCCTGGTGTGATGGTGTTGGTGTTGCCGCCTTCGTCCAGGCCGGTCTGCTGGTTTATCGCCCGCCAATTGCCCTGCCCCAGCAACACGACGCCGGGGATCAGGTTCGGGATCACGTTGAGCCGTCTGAGGACCTTCCCCCCTTCCACACTGCTGGCAATCACCCAATCGCCCTTCTTCAAGCCTTCCTTGCGGGCATCGAAGGCACTCATGACAAGGTCGTTCGAGAATACCTCATTGAGCTGTTTCACGTTGGAATAGTTCGTGTGCGCCTGGCGTATGTGGTGGATGGAAACCATTTGAAAGCGGTACTCGGGCGCTTCCTTGATGGACTCATAGCCGCCTTTTGAAGCTTTGTACTTGGGCAGGGGATCGATATCGTTGAAGCAGGCGCGGTCATAGTAGTCCTTCAAGGCCTGGCTGTAGATCTCGTACTTGCCGGTAGCCGTTTTGAGTGGGTTTGCTTCGGGGTCGGCAACGAAGCCCTTGTCGTAGATGTTCATATAGGCATCGTCGGCTTTGCGCTCGAAGCGGTACGAGCCTTGCTCGATAAGCTCTCTGATGGGAACCCGTCCTTCTTGCGGACTGCCTTCAACCCCCAAGGCCTCAAGGTCGGCCTCAGTGATGGCGGCCAAGGGCTCGCGTTCGGCTGGGCTGTCCTTGACAATGGTGCCGCTTGCTATCTTGTTGAAGCCTGCTTGCTTGATGGAGATGCGGGGGGCAACATCCGGCGCTATTCCCAGCCGGTCGCAGAGCAGGAAATATATCTCGACATCGAACTTTGATTCGAAGTAAGGCTCTATGACCTTGCGTCCACACATCGCAAAATCGGAAGGGCACACGCTGGATCCGGATATCGAGAGGTCGGCTTCCATGGTGGTGCAGACAGGAAGCACGATGTCGGCATACTGGGCATCGACGGTGTGGAAATAATCCTGCACCAAGACGAACTCCAGCGTGTCCTTGCGGTAGGCCTTCTCAACCCAGAAGCCCCCGCTTTGCTGGTTAGAGGGCTGATGGGCGTTGTCGCGCACGATGCAACGGATGTCGCAAGCGCGGGTTGCACCTGTTGGGCCAGGGGTATGGTACCTTCCTTCGACGATTGCCTTGAAGGTCTCGGCAAAGGGGATGCCGTATTCCTGTTCCGGGTCATAAAGGCCGTTCTGTATCTGGCTTCCGGCGCGCGTCTCGGTGCAGATGGCGTTTGTCACGTATTGGTATCCCGATCCTCCGAAGGATACCAGGTTGGCACCCCCTGGTGTGCCCATCAGACAGTTGCTCACACCGGCACCGGCCGAGATGTCGCCGCCCAGGGTGCCGACGCTGCCGATCATGAATCCTACGGTCAAGAACAGCTGGGCATAGCGGTTGCCATAATAGGTACGGGCAGGGGCCCCGGACGACTTCCACGATACCGGTTTAGTGGTCGCCAATTCTTGAGCGAGATCCCTGATGACCTGCACAGGGGTGCCGCAGATGTCGCTTGCCCATTCGGGGGTCTTCGGAACACCGTCGTAGAGGCCCAGTATGTGGTCTTTGAAGTTCTCGTTCGGGGAGGCATTGGGCGGCATGTGGTCGGCGTCGAACCCTATGCAATGTGCGTCCAGGAACGCTTGGTCGTGCAAGTTGTTGCTTATCATCTCATAGGCCAAGGCCTCCAGAAGGGCGCCATCGGTCCCGGGGCGGACGGGCACCCAAAGGTCGGCCAAGGCTTGCATCGAGGGATTGAGGAACGGGTCGATGAAGACGACCTTTGCCCCGGACGCCTTCTTCGTGTTGAGGAAGTGGTACATATCGCCCGCACTATGGCTCCAGGTAGGGTTCACACCCCAGAGAACGAAGAGCTTGGTATGGCGAAGCGCCATGCGGTCGCTTGCCTCCATCATGCCCAATGCCCAGGCGCCGCGCATATGGCGGCACACGACAGGAAGGCCGCCTTGCGAGGCTTGGCCCCATGTGGTGAGGCAGCCGCCCAATGCATTCAGTATTGCGGAGCCGAACAGCCCCGGTGCCAGGTATTTGTCGGCTTGGGCAAAGGCCAGGAACGAGCGGTTGCCGTAAGTTTCCTTGATGCGCGTGAGCTCGTCAGCGATGAGGCTGATAGCTTCATCCCAGCTGACGCGTTCCCAGCTGTCGTTGCCGCGCAGCTCTGGATGGAAGTCCTTCCCACCAGGTTGCCAGCTCTTGCGTTTCATGGGGTATTTAAGGCGCTCAGCAGCGGTGACTATCTTGCGTGCGCTCTTGCCTTTGATGCACGAGCGCAGCTGGGGGTTGTCCACGCTGTCGGGGCGGGTGTCCGTGCCGCTGCGCACGATGATGCCGTCTACCACATAAGCGCGGTTGAAACAGCGGTAGGCACAGGTACCGGCAATGCAGTCATAGGGCACCCATTCACCGTTCTCTAACCGGCCCGCCTTGGGGCTTTCCTCGTCAGCTGGCTTCATCTTGTTCTCGCAACCAGTAAGCCCAAGGCTGCCAGCCAGGCCGACGCCGGCAGCCAGACCGACAAAGCGCCTCCTGTCTATTCCCGCACTTTCAATCCTTTCCAACAATCTTGTCATTGCTACCTTCCTCCCAGCTCTCGTCTCATCTTGTCCATGCCGCTTCAAAGGTCTTGCTGAAGTGCCTCTTCGAGCAAGTGTGCATCTTTCTGAGTGGTTCCTTGCTTCTGTCAGAATTATTGCAGAAGACGCACGGGATGCCGCGCACCTGTTACCTTCGGCGGCCAAGTATGCTGATATAGTAAACCGATTCACTAATTCAGTCAAGGGGTATTCCACTTTGGAACAAGATGTACGATAATGGTGGCTGCTGTTCACGGGTTAGCCAGTGGGAGATGTTTCACTTGCAAGCTTCTCTTCCCTGTTGACTAAAGGCTATCAGAAGACCATATTGTCACTGGCTAGCCCGCGAACAGTGACTCATGGGTGTTATGGCTCTAGCCCAACG
>JAIRPR010000095.1 GCA_031256895.1 Coriobacteriaceae bacterium | reverse complement strand
TGCCGATGCGCTCAAGTATGCCCGGCGCCCCCGCATCCATACGGGCATCGGGGTGTCGCCTAGCCACCTGAAGGACAAGCTGCGCATCACCGAGGACGAATGCGTCGCACGGGCAGTCCATTGCGTGAGCTACGCGAAGCGCTTCGTCGAGGACGTGCAGTTCTATGCCGAAGATGCCGGGCGCTCGGACTATGCCTTCTTGGCACGGGTCGTCCAGGCGGTCATCGATGCCGGGGCTACGGTGGTGAACATCCCTGACACCACCGGCTATTCGCTCCCCGAGGAGTTCGGTGAGCGGATAGCCTATCTCAAACAACAGGTGCGGGGCATCGAGGACGTGGCAATTGCGGTACACTGCCATAACGACCTTGGCATGGCCACCGCGTTGGCCATGGCGGGGGTGCGCAACGGGGCCACCCAGATAGAATGCACCATCAATGGCCTGGGGGAACGCGCCGGCAACACGGCCATGGAGGAAGTGGTCATGGCTATCCGCATGCATGGGGAGGAACTTGACGCCCACACCGAGGTCAACAGCCGTGAGTTCGTGAAGGCGAGCCGCTTGGTCTCATCGATAACCGGCATGAACGTGCAGGCCAACAAGGCCATCGTGGGGGCCAACGCCTTCGCGCATTCCTCCGGCATCCATCAGGACGGCGTGCTGAAGAAGCGCGACACCTATGAGATAATCGATCCCGAAGAGGTCGGTGCCGGGACAAGCAGGATAGTGCTCACGGCGCGAAGCGGCCACGCAGCACTGAAGCACCGCCTTGTCGAGCTGGGCTTCGACCTTCAAGGCGAGGCGCTCGACGAGGTCTACGAGGCCTTCCTTGCCCTGGCAGACAAGAAGAAGGAAGTCTACGATGAGGATCTGGAAAGCCTGGTGAACGAACGCGAACGCAACGTGAGCGCCCTGTACAACCTGGAAAGCGTCCAGATCAGCTGCGGCTTCCCCCTGGTTCCCACGGCAACCGTCACCTTGCGGGACGCCGAAGGCGCGATAAGCACCGAATGCGCCTATGGGACCGGCCCCATCGATGCGGTCTACAAGGCAGTCAACAAGATAGTGCAGGTAGAGAACGACCTCACCGAGTTCTCAGTGCAGTCGGTCACCCGGGGCATCGATGCCCTGGGCGAGGTGACCATACGCGTGACCTCGCCGACGGGGGACGTCTTCACAGGCCGCGGGGCTGACGGCGACATAGTGGTCTCTTCGACCAAGGCCTACCTGAACGCCCTGAACCGCCTTCTGACAAGGTAAAGGCTGTTCCGGGAGCCCATGAAAACCCCGGTGCCCTGGGCGCCTCGGAGCCCTTCGGGAGCCCCTGGCACGCCAGGTGAACCACAGCCGCTGGCTGACTCGTGAGCAATGTTACCGGTCACCTCCCAGGCAATAAGACGAAGCACGTATAAATCCAATCGTTGTCTTGGGCTTGTCCCGGAACCTCAGCGAAAGACAAACGTTTGGATTCAAGGCATAAAGCCTTGCATTCCGACTGGGGTGTGAACGGCAATTGAACCGTGACCACGGGTTCTGGGTTTTTTTTATAGTATGGCGCAAAAGCTGGTCTTTATGCGCGAAATGTGTTTTAATAACCATGAGTTGTGTACCTTGCAAGGCAGTCCTTGCTGCGGTGCAAGGCTCCCGGATGATATCAGTAACATACGTCGTTTCGTGTGAGAAAGTGGGTTTATCCCGCTTTCTTTTATTCTAAGGAGGTGCCCGTTGCTACTGACCGCGAAAGAACAAGCTTTGCTTGAGGCCTTGGAAGAACGGGCCGCCGAACACGACATAGAGGTCGTGACCATAGAGCTGACCGGCGCAAAGAAGGCACCCACCATACGGGTCTACCTCGATGCGCCTGAAGGGGTCGGCTTCGATGAGCTTGCGTCCTCGCAACAATGGATCAACGAGGTCCTTGACGCGCTCGACCCCTTTCCCGGGGCCTATACGCTCGAGGTCTCGTCCCCGGGCATCGACCGCCCCTTGCGCACGCGCATGCATTTCGAGCGCGCCTTAGGTGAAACGGTCTTCGTGCAGACGAAGGAGCCGCTTGACGGAAGGAGCAGATGGACAGGCATCCTGAAGGCGGTCGAAGAAGGCAAGGTGCTGCTCGAACCCGAAGGGGGCGTGCAGGCTACGCAAGAGATAGGATTTGACCAGATGAGAAAAGCGCATGTGAAAGGCAGGATCGACTTCGGGTCCTGAAGGGGCGCCCCAGCGCCCTGCCAAGCCCCTTGAACCCTTGGCAGACAGCCAGACGGCGGGGGCAAGCAGACCCGACAAGCGCGACGGACAAGACGCTTGCAGTGAAGAAGTGAAGTGCTACAGGAAGGAACCGGCAGTGGCAAGTTCAGAATTGATAGAGGCATTACAGGCATTGGCCCACGAAAGGAAGCTTGACGAGTTCTACTTGATAGAACGCCTTGAGGCATCGTTGGCGAAGAGCTATCAGCACATCCTTGACCTGGAATGGGACGCACGGGTGACCATCGAGCGATCGAGTGGGCGCATCTATGTCTACGAGCTGGTGCCGGTAGGCGAACCAGACCCCGAGACCGGAGAGTACACCGCGTTCGAGGAACGCGACGTCACCCCGGCCGATGTCAGCAGGACGGCTGCCCAGAACGCCAAGAGCGTCATAGCCTCGCTGGTGCGCGAGGCAGGGCGCCAAAGCATCTTCGAGGAGTTCTCGGGCAGGGTGGGGGACCTGGTGACCGGCACGGTCCTGCAGGGCACCCCCGACTTCACCATCATCAAGATACGCGACGGCGTCGAGGCCGAGCTGCCCCATTACGACCTCAAACGCAGCCCGAACGAGCGCAATGAACGGCCTGCCAATGAGCACTACCGCCATAACCAACGCCTGAAGACCTTGATAATCGAGGTGCGCGCACCCGGCACCGATGCCCCGAAGATGCGGGGCGATCAGGCACGCCCGCCCATCGTGGTCTCCCGGACCCACCCCGACCTCATACGGCGGCTCTTCGAGATAGAGGTGCCCGAGATATATGACGGCATGGTCGAGATCAAGTCGATAGCGCGAGAACCAGGCGCCCGTTCGAAGATTGCTGTCGCATCACGCGAGGCGAACCTCGACCCGGTAGGCGCCTGCGTGGGCCCGAAGGGCTCACGGGTGCGCATGGTGGTCGAGGAGCTGCGCAACGAACGCATCGACGTCATCCAGTGGGACGAGAACCCCATCGTCTACGTGTCGAACGCCCTTTCCCCGGCGCGGGTGACGCGTGTCAGCATCGACGAGGAGACCCATTACGCCACCGTTATCGTGCCCGACGAGCAGCTGTCCCTCGCAATCGGCAAGGAAGGCCAGAACGCACGCCTGGCTGCGCGCCTCACCGGTTGGCATATCGACATCAAGAGCGCCTCGTTCGCGGGCGAGCCCATCAGCACTGACAACATGCTGATAGATGAAGAGGTTCCCGCCACAGACGAGGACGGCCTGTGCGCCTATGTCAGCGAGGACGGCGTGCATTGCCGCAACCATGCCCGCCCGGGAAGCCGCTATTGCGGCGTGCATGCAGGGCTTGAGAAGGAATAAGGCGAAGGAACGCCTGTGTTGCCGATGACCCCCGCTCAAGACAAGCTGAAACAACGAGGCCAGACAAATGGCTGATACGGTGAGAGCAAAAAGACAGCGCACCTGCGTCCTGTGTGGCATGAAGGCCGGGAAGGGAAGCCTTTTGCGCCTGGTCCGCGACCAGGAAGGCAGGGTGTCCCTCGATCCGGGCGGGAAGGCGGCTGGCCGCGGCGCCTATGTGTGCAGTGCTGCCTGCCTGGATGCGCTCCTGAAATCGAGGCGTCTGGAGCATGCCTTGAGAACGAAGATAGCTCCATCGGATTATGAGCGCATTGCGCGGGAGTTCGCCGATGCGACGCCGGCCACAGGCCTGATACCAGGGGAAGCCCCGCTCAAGGCCTTGGCCGCAGCGCGAGAAGTACAAGGAAGATGAGGAAGACACATGCCCAGTATGCGCGTACATGAATTGGCAAAAGAGTTCGGCATGGACAGCAAGGACTTCCTGGCACGGATACAGGAGATGAAGATCCCAGCCAAGAGCCATGCCAGTGTGTTGAACGATGCCTATGTCGCCAAGATCCGGAAGAACATCGAGCCGGAGCTGAAGCAGCGGGCAGGCCAGCTCGAAGGCAAAGAGGCACGCAAGCTTGCGGAGGAACAGCGCATGGCTGCGCAGAAGAAGGCAGAGGAAGAGGCCTTGCGCCGTGCCGCTGTCGAAAAGGAACGTGCCCTGCGCGAGGCAGAGCGCGCCGAAAGGGCGGGGGCGCCCCGTGAGGTCTCCCGCAACCAGTCATACCGCAAGACGGAAAACCCCGTGGCAGGAGGCGCCGAAGAGGCAATGCCGAGCGCGCCTGCAGAAGCGAAGGGCGGGGCATCGCCGTTCGAGACCCTGGCATCGCAGATAGAGAGCGAAAAGGAGCGGGTGAAACGCGAAGAGGCCGAAAAGCGGGCCCTTGCGCGTGCCGCGAAGACCGCCGCCGAGGTCTCCAAGAAACAGGCGGTGGCAGAAGCCCTTGCTGCCCAGAAGGCGGGGAAGAAGGCGGCAAAGCCGCAAGCTGCCGATCAGCCGAAGAAGCTGCTCTCGGCGACCCCTGCCAAAAGCTCTTCCTTCGATGGCCTGCTCTCGCAGATAGCAAGCGAGCAACAGCGCATGAAGGAAAAGGATGCCACGCCCCCCCATCATGCAACAAAGCAGCAACCAGGGCTTGCACAGGCAACACCTGCCACAGCGGCAGATGCCGCAGGCAGGAAGCCCCAGGCCGGACAAAAACCCCAGGACAAGAACGCCAAGGCCACCGCTGCACGCCCCTCGGGCAGCCCCGATCCCCGGCCGGCGAAACCTGGCCGTGAGGCTTCCGCACCCACCCGCGAAGCTGCCCGGCAAGGCCGTATGCCCGCTTCGGCGCCCAAGCACCACTTCGAGCCGGAGGTGCCGGAGCTCTTGACGGAAGAGCCGGCACAGGACCGCTACGCCCAGATGGCCCACCAGGCAGAGAAGCTCCAACGCGACAAGGTGCTGGCCGAGGCCCGGGCAGCGGTCGAGGCTGCCGCCCAGGAAGGCGAAGGCCGCCGCAAGAAGCGCAAGGAGAAGCGTGTGGCAGAGGCTCGGGAGAAGGCAGAGTTCGAGGCCATCGAGAAAGGCCTCGACCCGGAACTGGTCTTGGACGATTCGCTTATCGAGATACCCCAGGGTGCCACGGTATCGAAGTTCGCCGAGCTTCTGGCAGTGCCCCCGAACGACATCATCAAGCGCCTGTTCATGTTAGGGCAGGTGCTCACCCTGACCCAATCGATGGGCGACGACCTCATCGAGCTCATAGCCGATGACATGGGCCGCAAGGTGCGCGTCGTATCGCCCGAGGAGAAGTACGCGGTGGTCTATCACGACTCTGAGGCCGAGCTCCAGCCCCGTCCCCCGGTGGTCACGGTCATGGGCCACGTGGACCACGGCAAGACATCGCTGCTCGATGCCATACGCAACACGGGCGTGGTCGAGAGCGAGGCAGGCGGCATCACCCAGCATATCGGCGCCTCGGTCGTGAACATCAACGACCGCCAGATATCCTTCATCGACACCCCTGGCCACGAGGCCTTCACCGCCATGCGCGCCCGCGGCGCCCAGGTGACTGACGTCATTGTGCTGGTGGTTGCCGCAGATGACGGCGTCATGCCCCAGACTGTCGAGGCCATCAACCACGCGAAGGCGGCAGATGTGCCCATCGTGGTTGCGGTCAACAAGATAGACAAGCCTGGTGCGAACCCCGACAAGGTCCGACAAGAGCTCATCGAGCACGGCGTCATCCCCGAGGAATGGGGCGGATCGAACATGTTCGTCGAGGTCTCAGCCAAACAGAAGCTCCACATCGACGACCTGCTCGAGACCATCCTTTTGCAGGCGGACGTGCTTGAATTGCGCGCCAACCCCGATGCAGAGGCCTCTGGCTTCGTCATCGAGGCGAACCTCGACAAAGGAAGAGGCCCCGTGGCCACCATGCTCGTGCATCGCGGAACCCTGCGGCCGGGCGACGTGGTGGTGGCGGGCACCTCCTATGGCCGGGTACGTGCCCTGCTGAACCCCCGTGGCAAACAGGTCGATGCCGCTTACCCGGCCGACCCGGTGGAGATACTGGGCTTGAACTCCGTTCCAGTGGCCGGCGACGAGTTCCGCGTGTTCGAGGACGAACGCGACGCACGCAAGCTGGCCGAGGAACGCGCCCTGCGCGCCCGCTTGGCTGAACAGGAGACGAAGTCGCACATGAGCCTTGACGACCTCTTCAGCCGCATCGAGGCCGGCAAGCAGACCGACCTGAACCTCATCGTGAAAGCCGATGTGCAGGGCTCGATCGAAGCCTTGGTGGACGCCTTCGAGAAGATGGACCAGTCCGAGGTGCGCGTGAACATCGTGCATTCGGCGGTCGGTGGCATAACCGAGACCGACGTCACCTTGGCGGCCGCAAGCGATGCCATCATCATCGGCTTCAACGTGCGCCCGACCGGCAAGTCGAAGCAGCAGGCCGAGAAGGAAAAGGTGGATGTGCGCCTCTATCGCATCATCTATCAGGCCATCGAGGACATCAATGCCGCGCGGGTGGGGCTTTTGTCGCCCGATATCGTGGAAAAGGACACCGGCATCGCCGAAGTGCGCGAGACCTTCAAGGTGCCCAAGGCCGGCACCATTGCCGGATGCCATGTCATCGAAGGCGAGATAAACCGCGATGACCGGGTGCGGATCGTACGCGACGGCACGGTCGTCTACGAAGGCTCCATCGACAGCCTCAGGCGCTTCAAGGATGACGTCAAGTCGGTACGGAGCGGCTATGAGTGCGGCATCGGCATCGCAGGCTTCCAAGACCTCAAGATAGGCGATACCATAGAAGGCTACAAGACCATTGAGGTCGAACGTACCTCATGACCTGACGCAGCCCATTGCGACCCATTGCTACCCGTCGTGCCCCATCGTGCCCCATCGTGACCCATCGTGACCCGATGGACCGGTGATGCCCTTGAAGGTTTCCCGGCCATTCGGATCGAATGCACCCTGTGGCCGGAATAGCCGGAGTCGTTGGGAACGGCGAGTGGCTCAAAGACCAAGATTAAGGAATGAACATGAAACAAGGCAGTGGCAACAGGAAGCTGAACGAGCAGGCCAGAGAGGTCATCGCAAGCATCCTGCTGTTTGACATCTCCGACCCTCGGCTTGCCCTGGTGACCATCGTGGGCTGCGAGGTGAGCTATGACCGCAGTGTGTGCAAGGTGTTCTATACGGCAGAGCCTGAGCGCTACGAAGAGGTCACGGCAGCCTTCAAGGCGGCATCGGGGCATATACGCTCATGCATGGCCAAAGAGCTTTCCTGGCGCGTGGCACCTGAGCTGCGCTTCATGTTGGACACCAGTGTCGATGAGGCCGCCCGTATCGCTTCGGCACTTGCGCGCGACGCGGTACGGTTCCAGGGCACGCATGATGCTGCCATCGATCCGGTGGCCATCCCTGAAGGCACAGAACCCCCGACAGGGCATTCGCAGGAGTCCCTGACGCCCCGGGCGTCAAGCCCGGCCAATGGCCTTAAGGAGACGCTTTGATGCAGCCTCGCGGCGACATCGGCCTGGCAAGGCTTGCACAAAGGCTGCAAGGCCACAAGAGCTTCATCATATGCGGGCATACCAGCCCCGATGGCGACTGTCTTGGCTCTGCCCTGGCCTTGCGCCATGCCCTCGAGGCTTGCGGCAAGAAGGCGGTCTGCGTCTTGGCCAGCACGGGTGCGGTCGACCCAGCTTTGCGTTTCTTGCCGGGGCTTGAGCAGATGGTGTCGCTTGACGATGCGGCCTTGACAGGGCATGCGCAACCTGCTGTCCCGATTGCGGATGCCTTCATCGCCGTGGATGTGGCGAACCTCGAACGGCTCGGTGATGCGGCGGCCTTGCGGCTGTGCTGCAAGGAGAGCTTCACGATTGACCACCATGGCGTGGGCGAGGACTTCTCGCACTGCAACTATATCGACCCAAGCCGTGCGTCCACGACGACGATCGTGTGGGAACTGTTGGAGCATCTGGGCGTGGCACCCACGAAGGATATAGCTACCTGCGCCTATACCGGGCTGGTCACCGATACGGGGGGATTCCAGTTCCAGAACACCGATGCGGCGGCCTTGGCCATGGCAAGCCAGATGGTGGCAGCAGGAGCCGACCCCGCACAGGTCTCGCGCGAGGTGTTCCAGAACCGCAGGCCGGCATCGCTGCGGCTTGAGGCCCTCATGTTGTCGCGCATGGAGCATTCGCCCCAGGGCAGCTTCATCATAAGCTTCCTCACCTTGGACGACTTCGCAACGACCGGGGCGACGAAGGCTGATGCCGAGCCTCTGGTGAACATCCTGCGTTCCGTGGAAGGAATCGAGGTGGCCTGCATCCTGCGCGAAGAAGAGGGGTCGGTCCGGGGCAGCCTGCGCGCGCGGGGCGAGGCGGACGTCTCGCTGCTCGCCCAGGAGTTCGGCGGGGGAGGCCACAAGGCAGCTGCGGGATTCACGGTGCAAGGCACCCTTGATGAGGCCTTGGTTCAGGTGAAGGGCCTGCTTGGTCGGGCGTTCAAGGAGATGACTTGAAGCGCGGGGCATCGGGGCACTCCCTTGTGGTGGGCGTTGACAAACCGTACGGCATGGGCTCGCACGATGTGGTGAACCGGGTACGCAGGATCTTCGACGAGCGGCGCGTAGGCCACACCGGCACCTTGGACCCCACAGCCCAGGGCGCCATGCTTCTGTGCGTGGGGCCGGCGACCCGCCTGAGCCCGTATTTGACCAGTCAGGAGAAATCCTATCGTTTCACGGTGAGCTTCGGCTGTTCCACCGATACCGACGACGCGTCCGGCAGGGTGTTGCAGTCGGCCCCGGTGCCCGACGAGCTTTCCGACCCCTTTTTCGCACAAGGCTTCGTCCAAAGCCTTGTGGGGGCACACGACCAGGTGCCGCCCGCTTACTCGGCCGTCAAGGTCGGCGGCGTGCGTTCCTATGCGGCAGCGCGCAACGATGCAGCACTCGAGCTTGCGCCGCGTAGGGTGGAGGTGTACGAGGCAGTCCTGCGGGGGATAGGGCACTGCCCCTCAGGCCTGCTCGAATGGGACATCGAGGCGCGGGTCTCGAAGGGCACCTATATCCGGTCCTTGGCCCGCGACATGGGGGAATCGCTTGGAACCCCCGCCCACATATCCCGCCTGGTAAGGACAGCTTCGGGGCATTTGGCCTTGGATGATTGCTGCACGCTTGACGCCTTGGAGGCGCAGGGGCTAAACGCGGCCTTGGACCCAGTGGCCTTGCTCGGCTGCCGCCTGTTGTTCCTGACCGAGGCAGAGTGGGGCGATGCCGCCAACGGCTCTCCCTTGAAGGCCGAAGGGCGCACCCTGTTCGGTTTCCTGCGCGGTCCTGGAACCAAGGAAAAGGGCATCCGTGCAGACGGTATTGCCGAAAGCGAGGAAGCGATGGAGGCGGGCGAGCTGTTCTCGGTGGTTGTGGGCATTGCTTTGAGGGGCCTGTATCGTTTCGACCAACACATACGGCTGCTTCGGCCGCAATGCATATTCTCGACAGGGGTGATACGTGGCTTCGATCCTGAGGGTCGATAAGGGTTTCGACCATAGCTTCTTCAAGGGCGCTTCCTGCGCTTTCGGGGTGTTCGACGGGTTCCATGCCGGGCATCAGTTCATGCTTGCCTGCGCCCAGGAGACCGCAGCCAAAAACGGTGGGAAGAGCATCGCTTTGACCTTCGATATCGACCCTGATGAGATATTCTACCCCCAACGTTTGAGAAAGCTGATGGGAAACGACGACCGCATAGAAGCCTTGGCATCAAGCGGCATAGAAGCGGTGGCCGTCCTGCCGTTCACGCGGGAGTTCGCTGCTTTGAGCCCTGCCGATTTCCTGACAAGCACCTTCAACGGCTTCGCCCCTTACGCGCTTCATGTGGGGTCTGACTTCCGTTTCGGTGCCCAGGCCAAAGGCACGGTGGCAGAGCTTGAGGCTTGGGGCAAGGCACAAGGTGCACGGATCTGTGCCCATGGCCTCAAGACCGCGACCGGATCCCCCATAACCTCTACCCGGATCCGCCATCTGCTGGCAGCAACCGATGTCGAAAGGGCACAGGCCTTGCTCGGGCGCCCTTATTTCATCCGCGCACAGGTGCAGCCGGGCAGGGGGGAAGGTGGCGCCTTCGGCTTCGCGACAGCAAACCTCAAGGTAGAACCCCTGATGCAGGTATTAGGCGAAGGGGTGTATGCCGCTTACGTCGATGTCTGCGGGGTGCGCTACCGGGCAGCGGTCTCGGTGGGCGTTTCGCCCATGTTCAAGGACCGGACCGATGCCACCTGTGAGGCACATATCCTCGACTATGAGGGCGACCTCTACGGCAAGGAGATAAAGGTGAGCTTCATGCATTTCCTGCGCCCCATGATGAGCTTCGCTTCTCAAGAAGAGCTCATCAACACCGTGATGTCCAACATAGCCTGGGTGCGAGAAAACCTATAGAAGGCAGGGCGGGTTGTTGAGCCCTGGAGGGCTCGGGGATCCGGGGGCCTGGAAGCCTTGGTAGCCCGGGGGGCCCGAAGATCCGGGGAAGCATGGGGGGTTCGGGGGGGCCCTAGGTCCGAGGCACCGGGGTCAGGAAGCATGGGGGGTCCGGGGAGCCTGGAGGGCTCGGGGATCCGGGGGGCCTGGAAGCCTTGGTAGCACGGGGGGCCCGA
>JAIRPR010000089.1 GCA_031256895.1 Coriobacteriaceae bacterium | reverse complement strand
GCCCCTATGATACCATGATTGCCTGGCGTGCAAAGTGGATTTAGCGAACCGTGCCAAAGCCTCCGATTATCGCGCACAGCCTGCGCACTGCTGGTGCGCTGCCGGCTGGATAACCGGTCATAGAAGGCGCAAAGGCAGCCCCATCAGCACTGTTGCAATGAAGCGGCCACAAGGGCAAGAGGCATTCATGCAAGATGCCAAGTAATCGCTATACTAGAAAAAGAATCATATAACCATAAAATAGGTATCATAAATCCTACAGATATATGATACTATGTATCACAAGAAGCCGAAGAGGGCCACAGGCGGCAAACCACACTCAGGGGCAAGGCCGCACCCAGGGGCAAAAGGCTTAAGAACAAGACGAGGGCAGTTAAGGGTAGTAGTGACTTGCAAGAGGGGAACATCAGCCAGAACCGGCCCTTGCCTTGAGAGAAGAAAGGCGGAAGACCGAACATGAGAGAGAATCAGGGCATTACTCGTCGCGTCTTGGTCGGGGGAACACTTGCAGCCGGTGCGCTTGCTCTGACTGCCGGCCATGCAGCCACATGGCCACAGGTTGCTCAGGCGCAAGACGGCATGGCGCAAGGTACCGGGCAAACGAACAATCCCGAAGCCGACACACAATACGGGTTCCTGGTCAACGTGCAAAGATGCATCAATTGCGGCAAGTGCGTCGAAGCCTGCCGCCTGTGGAGCAGGACCCCGCAAAGCGCCCCAGCCCGCCGAAAGGTGGAACCCTATATAACCGGGGTGGGCAGGGAGCTGTTCTTGTCCCTTTCCTGCATGCACTGCAGGAAGCCATCGTGTCGGGAAGTGTGTCCGGCAGGAGCCATCAAGAAAGGGGAGGGCGGTATAGTCACCGTAGACAAGGACCGTTGTATCGGATGCAAGTATTGCTACCAGGCATGTCCCTTCGAGGTTCCCCATTATAACGCGGTCAGCATGGACAAATGCGACTATTGCCTTGGGGCGGGGGTTCCTTTGGGCGATCCTCCGCGTTGCGTGCGGGCATGCAAGGTGGGTGCCTTGCGCTATGGCAAGGTGGAAGAACTCCTTGCCCGTTCTTCGCGGGCCATGAAGATAGGAGGGGCTACAGACCCTTCGTATGTGCTGGTGTAGTACAAGCTTGCACCGCAGCTTTGACTGCAAGCTTTCAGAGACCGGGTAGATCACGTTTGAACCGAGGAGGCAATATATGGTAGAACTACAATCAGTATGGGGATGGCAGCCTGCGTTGTACCTGTTCTTAGGCGGAATGGGGGCTGGCGCGTTCGTCTTCGGGGCAATCTTGCTATTGCGTGACGACACGAACAACCAGAAAGTGGTCAATGTCACTTTTTGGTCTGCGACGTTGTGCCTGATAGTGGGGTTGCTCCTGCTCTTGTCAGAGCTTATCGACCCCTTGCGAGGCATGCTGCTTTGGCAAAGCTTCAGCAACTTCAGCTCATGGATGACCATAGGTGCTTGGGTGGTGCTTTCGGCAGTGATGGTTTTTGCGGCAACCGCACTTCTCACAACAGGAGCGCTCCGTGACCGTATTGTGGGAAGCTCGCCCCGTAAGACGAAGGGCATACGGACCGCGACCAAAGCACTGGCAATTGTCGGCATCGTCTGCGGCATAGGCGTGGCAATCTATACCGGTATCCTGCTCATGTGGGTGCCGGGGATACCGCTTTGGGGCACCTTCCTGTTGCCGTGCCTGTTCAGCATTTCGGCGTTGGATACCGGTGTCGCCCTTGTCGAGGTCATAGCGCTGGCATCGCAAAGGAAAAGCCCCCTGACCGGCAAGGCAAGGGCGCTCCTTGAGAAGGCCGTGGTAATCCTGGTATTAGGCGAAGGAGCCGTACTGGCCTGTTTCATCGGGGTCATGCTGGGGGGCAATGCCGTTTCAGCCCAAGGGTCGGCCTCATACAGTGCAACTGCTGTGGCTTCCATCAAGCTGCTCCTCACGGGCGAGCTTGCCCCGTTCTTCTGGGGGCTTTTCGTGGCCTGTGGGCTTGCAATCCCTCTGGTGGCTGCTGTTGCCGGGCTGATCGGGCACAAGAAGGCGCCAGGCCCTGCGATGGCCTTGGGGGCGGTAGCGGCGCTTGTGGGTGGCGCTACGCTCAGGTTTGTCATCCTGCTTGCCGGGGCGCACGTCGATTATGTGGCCGATACGGTCATGAGGCTCATCTTATGAAAGCGGTGCGAAGCCCGGACAGGGCACCGAGTATTGTTGAGTAGCCCGACAAGGAGAGATCTTGTCGGATGAAGCAGAGAACAAGTGATGCGCGGCGACCACCCCGCAGTTTTGCGGGAGCGGCGGGCACAAGGAACAGACAGACAAAGAGAGGAGAGACTAGTGAAACGAAAAGACTTAATGACGGCAGGTGTGCTGGTGGCCTGTGTGGCGCTCGTGTTCGGTGTCGCAGGTTGTACCCAGCCACAGGAACAGACAGAGGATCCCTATACCGCAGAGCTCTACCTTCCCCATGTCATCGAGGACGATGATGGCACCCTCATCCAGCTGACGCCGAACGAAAGCGTGGCCGATGCCTATTATTTCCAGCAGGAAGGCTTTGTGCCGTACAACACCTATTATGCGAAATCGGACAAGCGGGGCTGCAAGTCCTGCCACAGCGACCTGATGCGGTTGCTGGAAGAGGCGCCCTATGAACATATAGGGATAGGCACCGGGCTCGACACCGAATGGACGGTGACCCAGTGTGTCGGCTGCCATGAGTTCAGCAACGACTACTTCACCATCGAGAACTCGTTCTCCACCATGATCCATGCGCTTCACGGCGAAGTGGCCCAGTGCTGGAACTGCCATGACACCTCAACGACGTCCGACACGAGTGACAGCAGCATGTACCTGTGGGACGAGGTCAGGCATGGGAAGCTGCGCGGGATCAGCGATATCGCCGATGCCGACATGCCCGATACCTTCACTTTTTCCCAGGACGAGATATCCGACGAGGAATACCTCTTCAACCTGAACGCCCAGTATTACGATTGGGATTACCTCAGGAAACAGAACACCGTGAACGGGGTCGAGCTTGACGAGCAGCTTGTCAAGGATTGGACCATAAGCATTTCCGGGGAAGTCGATAAGAAGATGACCTTCAACCTGGCTGACCTCATTGCGAATGCCCCCAAGGAAACGGTGCCCATGAAATGGCATTGTGTGTTGAACCCCGTAGGCGGCAATGGCATAGGACAGGTCATGGCTACGGGCATCCCGCTCTCCTATCTGACCGACCAGGCAGGCATCAAGGACTCAGCAGCTTCGCTCTTGGCGATCGGGGCAGACGGCTTCCAGGATCATGGTGGCGTTGACCTGCGGCTCCTTGAGGGAAAACATGTCATGCTGGTCTATGAGATGAATGGTGAGCCACTCACGTGGAACAACGGCTACCCCTGCGTTATCATGATCGGCGGGGTCGGCTGCGGATGCTTCGTCAAACAGGTCTCCGACATCGTGTTCCTGAGTGCCGATGAGCCCTTCTTCGAAGCGACAGGCTGGCCTGACCTGGAGGGGGGAATAACCAACAAGCCGGACGTGGGGATTATCGGCCTCAAGGAAGGCCAGGTTGTGAAGACCGGTGAACAGCTTGTCATCAAGGGCTATGCGGACGCCTACGACGAGACCGTTGTCGCGGTGGAGCTTTCAATGGACCGCGGCAAGACCTGGAAGAGCTTCGACACTTCTGCTACCGATGTTGAGAAGTGGATAACCTGGGAATACCGCTTCACCCCCGAAGAAGACAGGGCTTACTGCATTGCCGTGCGAGCAGTCACCGATAAAGGCAAAGTGAACACGACTATCATCGAGAAGATGTTCGTCGCCCGCTCTGACATCGCAGGACTTGCCGTCTCGAGTGAGAAATAGGGCCGAAGGCAGAAAGAGAGGATAGGATATGTTAAAAGAACTCGGGAAGATAGGCTTGGTGGCTGCAGCAGGATCCACCTTGCTGGTCGGAACCGCACAAACTGCAAGCTATGCACTGCCTCACGAAGGCAACGACCAGGCGACCCTTGCCCAAAAGGATGCCACGGCGACTGAGGGAAGCACGTCAGTCAACACCTTATCGCGGGTGGAAGGTTCTTTCGTCTTCAACCAGACAAGTCTTTCAAGCTTAGAAGAGCTCAATCGCGCACTCAACAATGCCGCGAAGCACCTCTGCGGGTCAGGCTTCCTGACTGACCAGGCTGCGGGAGCCAGATCCGCTGCCGATTGGCAGATAAGCGTGAGCGGTGCGGTTGATAGCCAGTTCAACGCAACGTTGAACGAGCTATCCAAAGAAGGGAAGGCACGCATCACCATGGGCTGCAGCTGTGCCGGCAATCCGGCAGGCGGCTTAGGGACTGCCAATGTCGAGGTGTCCGGGGTCACCCTGACGTCGATCATGAGGAAGGCAGGCGTTTCTGACGAAGCGAACACCATAGTGTTCAGATCGAGCGACGGTTATGAGGTCGCCCTTCCCCTGTCCTACGTCAAGCAGCGCCATTGCATGATTGCTTACGCGATGAATGGGGAAGAACTCAAGGATTCCATCGGTGGCTCGAACCAGCTTTGGCTCGGCTCTACTGCAGCCCTTTATTTTGCAAGGGATATCACGAGCATAAGGTTCGAGAGCCGCGAGACCCCGCCGCCCGCGCCAGGCACCCAGGAAGCCGGCATCCCCTATGCAAATATGCCTGGTATTGGTATCATGTCATCAGGGGTACAGGAATGATCCCCCAGATCGAATGCTTGGCCGGAAGCAACATCGTGCTGAACGGCTATGCCATAGACTGCGGCCATGCCATATCCTCCGTCGAGTTCTCGCTCGACGGAGGGGCCCATTGGAGCAGGTATGAGACCAAGGGCGCCAACGACTATCAGCGCGTCAATTGGAGCTTCGAGTTCCCGGCACCGGAAAAGGGATCCTACCTGTTACAGGTGCGCTCGGTGAACGACGAGGGAACGCCCAGCCCCGAAGCCGACAGCGTGGAGCTGTTGGTGAGCTGAGGCAAGACCCAAGCCGCGCCGCCACAGCCGAAAGGAAGAGCAATGCAGACGAACCAGACAAGAAGGACGTTTTTGAAGGTCGGCGCACTGGCTGGTCTGGGCGCCCTGGGAACCGGGATGCTCAAAGGGTGTTCCGGCAGCCAAAACAGCGAAAGCGATGGCTCCCATCCCGAAGAGATCGTCTGGGACGGCGTCTTCGACGTCGTGGTGGTCGGCTTCGGAGCGGCTGGCGCATCGGCGGCGATCGCGGCTGCCGAAAAGGGGCAACAGGTCCTTCTTATCGACAAGGCGGCCGAAGGAAGCGAAGGCGGCAACAGCCGCTATAGCTCCCAGGTCTTCGTTTCGGCCGCCAACAGGGATAACGCCTTCGAGTATTACCGGGGCTTGCGTGCAGGCTTCTCGACGCCTGATGAGGTTCTGTGGGCCTATGTCGATGGGCTGGGAAAGATCAAGAACACCTTGGCTTCCTGGGGGGCAGACAAGGAAGCCATGCTTGACATCACTGACATCGATGTCGGGATCTTCACTTCTGCCGGTTAGCGCCAAAGGAAGGAGTGCGCTATGTGTTTCAGGCCATCCACGGTGACCAGCACGGTGACCTGTACGGTATGTGGGACCCAGAATGAAGCGGAGGCGCAGGACTGCAAGGAATGCGGGGCTCCTCTGGCAGGTTTGGCCGCCACAGCGCCGCCCCCTGTGCAACCCGTGATACCTGGCTTGCACAACCTTCCTCATTTGTCGGTCGATTATCCTGAACTGCCTGGCTCTTCGGGCATACGGACAAACATCCTGGGCAGCGTGGTCAACGATTCCGCCCTGTGGAGGTTCTTGAAGAAGGCGGTGGTGGCCAGGAAGGAAAGGATAGATTGTTGGTATTCCTCTCCGGTGACCGCGCTTATCCAAGACCCCAAGACGAAGGCTGTCGTGGGGGTCGAGGTTGAACGAGGGGGCAAAAAGCTCAACATTGCCGCACGCAAGGCAGTCGTTTTGGCTCCAGGGGGCTTCGAGAACAACCCTTCCTATACCCAGCAGTTCATCGGGTACCCCCGGATGCTTCCGGTGGGCACGCTTGCCAACGAAGGCGATGGCATCCGTATGGCACAGGCAGCGGGGGCTCGGCTTTGGCACATGAATGCGTGGGAAAGCGGCGGTGTCGGCCTTGCCCCTGAACAAGACCGCATCAGAAGCATAGGCACCCCAGGGTTCTTCAGGACAGGCTCATGCATCCTGGTCGGCAAGGATGCAAAACGCTATATCGCCGAAGACAAAGAGCAGCGCCATGGCCGGGTGCTTGTGGGCGGAACCTGGGTCGTTCCCGCACGTCCGGATCAGAGCTTCTTCATATTCGATGAAGGCCACCGGCAAGCAGTGCTTTCCGGCAAGCTGAAAAAGCCCTTCCCCCACTGGAGCGAAGGCTTCGAGGCAGAGATAGCTTCTGGCAAGATAGCCCAGGGTGAAACGATAGAGGCGCTTGCGGCAAGCCTTTCCCTGGATGCGGATGCCTTGCGGGCGACCATTGAGGCATTCGGCCAAGGGGCGGCCAAGGGTCAAGACCCCCTGGGAAGGGAAGGCGATGCCATGAAGGCTTTCCAGGGTGGCCCTTATTATGGGATAGCGGTCTTCCCCTCGGTACTTGCCACCCGGGGAGGCCCCGAGCGCACGGCGCGCAGCGAGGTCGTCGATACCAAGGGTGTGCCCATCCCCCATTTGTATTCTGCGGGTGAATTCGGCGGCATCACGGCACGTGGTTATCAGGGGGGCGACGGCATGTCCGAATGCGTCGTGTTCGGCAAGATCGCCGGCGATCAAGCCGCATCGGAGGAATCCCTCTTTGTCGCCGACCCTGTGGAAGGGGGGCTCGGTCCTGGTTCGGGTGATGCCTCCCTTTACGATATGGTGCCCGATGAATCCCTGCTGGATCCTGGCGAGTCATGGGGCATTGCCGTAGGGCTTGGTGGCCCCATTTGGGTCAAGGTGGCTTCCGAAAAGGGCGCCGTCAAAGGTGTCACGGTGATCCATCAAAGCGAGACGCCCGAAGTCGGCGCCCCTGCCCTTGAGGTATTGGCGAAAGCTATGGTCGATGCGAAGTCCTACGACGTCGATCTGGTCTCAGGCGCCACTGTAACCAGCCTGGGCTTCAAGGCTGCGGTTGCCCAGGCATTGGCAAAGGCTGGGCAAGGCTAGCACGCCGATGGGTGGCTGCCCGACGCGGTGCCGCAGGCGGCACGGCACCGGAAGCGGCGCGGTGCCGCAGGCGGCGCGGCGCCGATGGAGGCTGCCCGGCACGGTGCCGAACGGATGCGATGCAGGAAGCGGCACGTCTTCAGGCCAACAGAGCGCAAGGCAATCATGGCGCTGCGCCAGCGCAACACAAGTGACGGCTCTTTCGCTCGCACAGCGGGCAGGTATGTTTGTCCGGCGAGTCCTTGGACATCCGAGAAGCCGTCTTTGTCCGGCGAGTCCTTGAGCATCCGAGAAACCGTCGCTCTTAGAAGCCGTCGCGGTCCGTTTCCTGGTTGCTCACGTTCCCGCCAGCCACAACGTACAAGGTGATCGTATAGATCATGTTAGAATCCAGGTGGATGACCTCATTGGAACCGTCGAGCAACATGACGGTGTATGTCCCGTCATCGCCGAAAAGCTCTGTCTCTCCGAACCATTGTTCGCCGAATGCCCTTTTAAAGGTGAAATCACCGGCGGGGATAGGTATGGTCAGCGAAGAGCCGGCTTGAAGGAAGACGGACGACACCAAGGCTTCTCCGCTGTATATCTTGATATAGGTGGGATAGGGTGTCGCCGTTGCATCGAAGGTGAGCTCGCTTGCCGAAGAGACGAAGGCTTCGTTGCGGTAAAGCTCTGCGGTGCCTGGCATCGGCGTCAGGCAGTTTTGGGCACGTTCTGCAGCATCCCGATAGCTCCCCAGTGCACTGAAGGCTTGGTAGGCCTTATACATCTGGCCGCTTTTGAACAGCAGGTCGGCCAGGCCGTAATCGTTCGCGTCCTGCCACGCGAAGACCTCTTCGGAATCATAGACATCGGGGACTCCTGCGAAATCCCAGACCATATCGGCTGCTTCCTCGAACTTCCCTGCCTCGGTCAGGGCTTTTGCTTCCTCGAAGGCAAGCCAGGCTTCACAGATCCCTGCTTTCTTCGCGGAATCCTTGAATGATCCCAAAGCAAGGAAGAGGTCTAAGGCTTTCGTATACTGGCCTTCATCAAACAAGGTGCTGGCCTCGTTGTATTGGATGGCCTGATTGCAATACTCACGGTTCTTCGAAGAGTTCTGGTAATCACCCAGTTCTTCGAACTTGGATCGTGCTGCTTCGTAATCGCCTTGATCCATCAAGCTGATTGCAGCAGAATAGTTCGATTCACGTTGGGCTTCCTGGAACGCGTTGAAAGCGAAGTACCCGCCGACCCCCAAAGCGGCCACCAATACCACGGCCGCTGCGATTATGAAGGGCACCTTGCTCCGTTTCTTCTTGGGGGTTTCCTCAACGCGGGGAAGTTCTGGATAAGGCAGGGGGTAGGGGGTGTCGTACGGTGTTGCGGAAGGCATCGTGCCAGGCACCGCCGGGGGCGCGGCATACGGCATGGCACCTGCTGCGTCGTACGGTGTTGCGGAAGGCATCGTGCCGGGCATCGCCGGGGGCGCGGCATACGGTGCAGCGTAGGGGTCGGCACCGGGTGCGTAAGCGGGCATTGCCGGGGGCATGGCAGAGGGATTGGCATCGGGCATGGCGTAGGAAGGGGGATAGGGCGCTGCACCGGGCGCATACGAGGGCATACCCTGTGGTGGGGCATAGGGGTCAGCGCCGGGCATGGCATAGGAAGGGGCATAGGGGTCAGCGCCGGACATGCCCTGGTAAGGGGCATAGGGGTCGGCACTAGGCATATCCTGGGAAGGGAGAAACGGCACGGCATCGGGCGGGCAGAACGGCTCGGGTGGCGGCACGTTCACGTTGGGCGGTGGTGTATACTCAGGTTGGAAAGCGCTGTCGGTGTCTGTCATGTCTTGTCCTCTCCTTGTGGTCTTTTCTGTCCCTGTAGTCCTGGTGATTCCCCTGAATCGCAGGGTTTTTGCCGTGCTGCGGTTCTTTCAGTGCCTGTAGTGCCCGTGCCTCTTGCCTTGCGTGCCTTTCGGGCGACCGCTTTGACCGGTTTGGCAACGGTCTTGGTTATGACATCGGAATAATCGGTGGGGGGCTTGGTGTGCCAGCCCAGCAGAAGCGAGGCATAACGCACGATAAGAACTAAAACGACGCAGGTCAGCGCTGACCAATGTTCGATGAAATGGTAGCTTTTCATGATTGCGAAGGCGGTCGCCCCGATAAGCGAAGCGCTGCCGTACAAGGCGCCTGCCTGGAAAGCCTCGGGCTGCTTGTTCATGAACACATCGCGCATGACGCCGCCGCCGATGGCCGTTATCGTGCCCAAGATTATAGAGGGGATGATGTCAAGCCCAGCCGAGAGCCCCTTCCCCACGCTGATGACAGCCCAGATCCCGCAGGAAAGGTTGTCAAGCAACGCAACGACCGGGTCGAGGTATGAGATGAGCTTGCCCAGGAAGAACACGATGATGCCGGCAATGACACAGCACAGGATGAGTTCCGGTTTTTGGAAGGCATAGATGCCGTAGTTCTGCAGGAGCAGGTCACGCATGATGCCGCCGAACAGACCGCAGGTGCAGGCGATGCAGACGGTGCCGAAGATGTCGCAACGGGCGCGCACCGCGCTCATCGCCCCCGAGATCCCGCCGGTGAGCGCGGCGGCAAGCTCGAACCAGAAGGGGACGGTCAGGACTACTTCCAGCATGGCCTCACCTGTCTCGCTTGTGCGTCTGGGGACCCTTGCCCGCTTTTGCCCCCTCGTGCACCGGAGATGCCCCGCCCACCTTGGCTGTCTCATGCGTCGGGGAATCCCCGCCCGTCTTGGCTCCCTCGTGCACCTGGGAATCCCTGCCCGCCTTGGCTGTCCGGGCAGTCCTCTTCGCCTTCGCCGGATTGCTTGCCGTTGCTTTCCCCGCATCAAGGGCGTTTGTCGGCTTTCCCGAGAAGTCAAGGCCTTGGGTCAGGCGTTTTGCGGTGGCCGCATCGAACCATGGCTTGTCGATGTTGCCGATAGCGACCAGGGCTGCGCCCTGTGCTTGGTTATAGAGATCCCAGAAGCCAGCGGTGGAGGTTTCCTGGGTGAAGGGGTTTTCCCAAGGTTCGTTCGCATGGTTTCCGAAGGCGCTTACGGTGGTCTCATGGTTGCGGGGGCTCATGGCACGAACGAATGAATAAGGCCTGAACAATTCCTCGATACGGCCAAGTACGGCGCGTTTGGCCCCGCTGGGGGAACAGAAGAAGCCTTCAATGAAGCGGAAGGCCTTGACCGAAGAGGCGAACAGGTCCGGACGGATTGCCAGGCCATACACGGTGAGGGCGACATACACATAAAGCTTCGAGACCGTCGCGAGCAGGGCATTGCTGCCTTGGAGGACTTCATTGTGGGGATCGAAGCCTGCAATGGTCCTGTGTTGTTTGGTGAAAAGCACCATCTCATCGAATTCGCTCTCGATGAGCGCGTGCACCTCGCTGCAGTGACTGCGGTCGAGGCCAGGGGCACCGCTGTCGCAGAGTGTGTATTCGTGGAAGTACACCAAGGGATGCACTGCGCGGTCCAAAACATAGTGGCAGGTGAATCCCAGGACATAGGCACGTCCCAAAGGGCGTTCATCGTCGTTCAAGAAGGGGAGCGCTTCTTTGAAGGCGCAGAGCAGCTCGCTGGGCTTGTTGGAATGCATGAGAGATCCAAGGTGCGTGTATGCCCTGAAGGAAGGGTAGAGCACGCTGTAGAAAAGGGGGTCTGGCCCCTGGTTGCCCAGAAGGAAGGCATCACGGGCACCTGCGGCGTCCCCGATAAGGGTGGCAAGCTCCTGGTAGACATCCTGTCCGAAGATGTCGTGGGTGATGATTGCGGGCATAGCAGGCCTTTCCCTCAGGGTTCATGCTTCTCGGCAAAGCCGATCGGGCAGCCACCGGGGCTTCCCAAGACTTCGCGTTAACTCCACATTTCAGCTTGTGCTACATTTTACACGGTATGGGCACGCATATCATATACAATAATGCCGTGCTCGAGAAATTGCTTGAAAAGGGCGACAAAGGGGGCATCCCTGCCGTCATTGCTGGATCGAAGCCATCGAAGGGCTGATAGCCCCCAGGCTTCCCTGCGGAAGATCCAAGGCTGCAACCACTATGGCGAAAGGGGCTTGAGCGGTAACTGATAGGGGGGCTGTTCTTCGGCTCTCAGAAAAGACCATCGGGAGGAACAATGGCAAACGGTAAAGACGCTGGGAAAGAAGGCCTGGCAGGCGATCCCCAAAAGGCTCAAGGCCAGGCTTTGGAAGGTGCCGCAACGGCCACGTCGGGAAAAGCCCCACGGCAAAGGATGACCAAACAGGAAAAGAGCTGGATAAAATACGATGTGGGAAACTCTGCCTTCGTCTTGCTTGCTTCGACTATCCTTCCGGTGTACTTCAGCTCACTAGCGGGTGCGAAAGAATCGGTCGTTGTTCTGTGGGGCTATGCTGAAACGATATCCGCAGTGGTGATTGCCCTGCTCATGCCGATTCTGGGATCTTTGGCCGACCTCAAGGGCAACAAGAAGAAGTTCTACATCGGCTTTGCGGGAACGGGCGTGGTTGCTTGTGTCGCCCTGGGCATCCCTACCGAGGCCATGGCATACCTGGCTGTGTATGTCGTTGCATCCATCTGCCTCAATTCCTCCATGGTATTCTATGACGCCTTCCTGGTTGATGCAACCACCGAGGAACGTTACGATAAGATATCTTCCCATGGCTATGCCTGGGGCTATGTCGGATCCACCATCCCCTTCATCGTTTGCCTGGCCATCGTGCTGTATGGGGGCAATTTCGGCATAGATGCAGGGTTGGGCATGAAGCTTGCCCTCTGCATCACGGCACTCTGGTGGCTGGCATTCAGCATCCCTTTGGTGCGCAACGTCCACCAGAAGAACTACAAGCAGCGCACTGCCCATCTGTTCCGGGACACCTTCATAGGCCTTGGCAAGACGGTCAAGTACATCATCAAGGACAAGCGGCTGTTGTTCTTCATCCTGGCTTATTTCATGTACATCGACGGGGTGCATACTATCATCAAAATGGCCATCAGCTTCGGTTCCGATCTGGGCCTCGACAAGACCCAGATGGTGCTTGCCCTGTTGGTGACGCAGTTCGTTGCTTTTCCTTCGGCCATCCTTTATGGCAGGCTTGCGGGCAGGGTGGGCACGAAGCGCATGCTGCTCATCTCGATAGCCGCCTATGCCGCCATCACGACATTTGCGGCATTCTTCCTGAAAAGCTCCTTTGAGTTCTGGGTGCTGGCTGTGTGTGTGGGCTTGTTCCAAGGCGGCATCCAGGCACTTTCGCGTTCTGAGTTCGGGAAGCTCATCCCCAAGGAACATGCCAACGAATACTATGGCTTCTTCGATGTGTTCGGGAAGTACGCGGCAGTCCTCGGCACCTTCCTCATGGCATCCATTTCGCAGGTCACCGGAAACCCTTCTGTGGCCATCCTTTCGCTCACCTTCCTTTTCGCCATTGGATTCGTGTTGTTATGGCTCATGCCCGACAAGCAGCAGGAGGAATAGGCAACACTTCCGCCTGCAGCCCCGCCACAACCTGCAACTCCGCTTCGGCCTGCAGCCAGGCCTCAACTTGCGACCCCGCTTCGGCCTGCAGCCCCGCTTCCGCTTGCAGTCCCGCCACAACCTGCGACCCCGCTTCGGCCTGCAACCTGCCTCAACCTGCGACCCCGCTTCTGCCTGCGACCTGTCTCAACCTGCAGCCCTGCTTCGGCAATAACGAGTCGAGCGCTTGAAGGTGCTCATGCAGCGGCTCTCCACGGTCAAAGGCTGGTTCCCTGCCACGTCCTTGTTGTCACTGGTTGACCCGTGAACGGCAACGATCCTCTTCGGCAAAAACGTGAAAACCGCTTGGAGGGTCTTGACAAGCAGGCAACCATCACTAAAATCACCTATTGGCACTCTTCGTCCAAGACTGCCAATTCTCGGAAGAAGGGAATCCGGCATCCGGCTAAGCAATGCCGCTGCCCATACGTCTCGGGCAGCAGTGTGCGGGCTTGTTCCCGGTTGCGCCCTGACCGGTGTTTCAGCTGAGACATCCATCGTGTGGGACATGCGAGGGGTGTGGCAGGACAAGGCATCGGCAGGAGGAAGACCAGGGCAGACACCGGAACTATCGCCGACATGCATGCGGGGAGAACAGGCACCGGCACCGGGAAGGCTAGCACCATCACCGGCCTCGGGACGAGGACGGGTAAAGCAGGCGCCCGTGCCTGCACCGGAAAGGCCGGCACCATCACCGGAGCCGGGACGGGGACGGGGCGAGCAGGTGCCCGTGCCTGCACCGGAACTGGGACGGGGAAGGCAAGCGCCAGAACCATCACCGGAGCCGGGACGGGTAAAGCAGGCGCCCGTGCCTGCACCGGAAAGAGAAATGAGAGAGAAAGGCTTGATATCATGAGGAAGTTCAAAACGGAAAGCAAACGGCTCTTGGATCTGATGATCAACTCGATCTACACCAACGAGGAGATCTTCTTGCGGGAATTGATATCCAACGCCTCTGATGCGGTCGATAAGCTCTATTTCAGAAGTTTGACCGATCCTGCCGTGAAGCTTTCCCAAGATGAGCTTCGCATCGAGGTCAGCTTCAACAAAGAGGAACGCACCATCACCGTGTCCGATAGCGGCCTTGGCATGACCGAGGAAGAGCTTGACCGCAACCTGGGCACTATCGCCCATTCAGGAAGCCTTGAGTTCAAGGAAGGCGAAGCGGCTGCAGGATCAGGTGCAACCGCTGGGGCTGGAGCAGCGACCGGGGAAACAGCCGCTGCCGAAGGCGCGGCTTCCACCGGGGATGCCGATAAGGGGGACACCGACCCCGGGGACACCCCCGGAAAAGCCGCTGGAAAGGGGGCGGCTGCCACCGGGGATGCTGAAAAAGCCGTGCCTCCACGCGACATAGACATCATCGGCCAATTCGGCGTAGGCTTCTATTCCGCGTTCATGGTGTCAAAGGACGTCAAGGTGGTTTCCCGTGCCTTCGACAGCGATACCGCCTTCGTATGGGAAAGCGATGGCGTACGCGGCTACAACATCACAGCAGGCCAGCGCGAAAGCCATGGCACCGATGTCATCTTGACCCTGCGCGACAACACCGAAGAGAACAACTACGACGCCTACTTGAGTGAGTATAAGCTTAAAAGCCTCATCAGGCGTTATAGCAATTATATCCGTTACCCTATCCAGATGGAGACAACCCACACCCGCGAGCTGCCCAAGCCGGATGATGCTGGGGAAGACTATCAGCCTGAATACGAGAGCTATACCGAACAGGAAACGGTCAACTCGATGATACCCATCTGGAAGCGCTCGAAGGCAGAAGTGACCCAGGAAGAATATGACGAGTTCTACAAATCCGACTTCCACGACTTCGAGAAACCGATAAGGACGGTCTCGGTGCATGCGGAAGGTGCCCTGAGCTACGATGCCCTCTTGTTCGTGCCTGGTCGCGCCCCTTATGACTTCTATTCCAAGGATTTCAAGAAAGGGCTTGCCCTCTATAGCGCAAACGTCCTTATCATGGAGAAATGCGAAGAGCTGCTGCCCGACTGCTTCAGTTTCGTGCGCGGCGTCGTAGACAGCCAGGATCTCACCTTGAACATATCCCGTGAGACCTTGCAGCACAACAGCCAGTTGCGGGCAATCGAGCGCAAGATAGAGAAGAAGGTGAAGTCAGACCTTGCCGATATGCGCGACAACGACCGTGAAGCCTACGAGGCCTTCTTCGAGGACTTCGGGCGCACTTTGAAATACGGCATCTACATGAGCTATGGCATGCAGAAGGAGCTCTTGGCGGACCTGCTCTTGTTCTATTCCGCTAAGCAGAAGAAGATGATAACCCTTGACGAGTATCTGGATGCAGCGGCTGCCGATCAGGCCTCGGTGTTCTATGCCGCCGGGGGGTCGGTGGAGCGCCTTGCCAAGATGCCGGTGGTCACCTCGGTATTGGGCAGGGGCTACGATGTGCTGTTATGCACCCAAGATGTGGACGAGTTCAGCCTGAGCGCCATGATGGAGTACCGCGAGAAGCCCTTCAAGAACGTGGCTGGAGGGGACCTAGGGCTTGAGACCGAGGAAGAGAAGGCCCAAGCCGAAGAAGCCGCCAAAGAAAACGAGGCGCTGTTCGCCGCCATCAAGGAAGCGCTCGGGGACAAGGTGGGCAAGGTGGCCGTATCGACACGCCTGACTGACGCCCCGGTCACCCTGACTGCAGAAGGCCCCATATCGCTTGAGATGGAGAAGATCCTCTCGCAGATGCCCGATGGCAAGGAAGTCAAGTCAGAGCGCGTCTTGGAGCTCAACGTGAAACACCCCGTCTTCGAGGTCATGAAGGCCGCCCAAGAAGCGGGCGAAGCAGAGAAAGTGGAACGCTATGCCGGCATCCTGTACAACCAAGCCTTGCTGGTAGAAGGCCTTCCCATCGAAGACCCCCTGGCCTTCGCCGACTCCATTGCCTCCCTGATGGTATAAAGAGGCAAACCGCAGTGTTGTGGAGTTCGCTGTACACGATTACACCAAGCCGATGGGCATCGCTACCTACCGCACCAAGAACGAAATGCCGGAGGAACTTCAGAAAGCCCTGCCTGATTTGCAGGAAATGAAGCGACTGCTTGATGCCGCCGAGGATATGGAGGACGGCAGCGAATGAACACAAAGCTCCTTTGCCAGCAAATCCTCGACCTTGCCATACGCAGCAAGCTCGTTCCATAAGACCCAGTTGACGAACCCGTGTCGGTGCTTTAGAGCGCGTCCGTGCCGGAAAGGAGAGGCTGAAAAATCTCTTTTGTTTGAGAATCTGCCCGTATACCCTAAAGATAGCTTACGCCAATTGCCCTGTCTTTGTCCGTGATTGGCAACGCATCTGATGCCATGCAGATCACACAGCCCTCGCCACGTTGCATGTCAGGAATCCTGTCAATCTGAGCAAAGGCAGATATGTCTTGTTTCCTGCAACCGACATGTTTCTTAATCTCGATGGGATACAAAGTGCCATTGTGCTTGATAAGCAGGTCTATTTCGTTTCCATCTTTATCCCTATAAAAGAATACGTTTGCGATTGGGGTAACACCGCTTGAATTCACCCATGACTTAAGGATCTCTGCAAAAACGAATGTCTCAAACAATGCGCCAGACATTGCTCCGTTTTGCAAGACTTCTGGATTCTCCCAACCTAATAAATAGCAGGCAAGACCTGTATCCAAAAAATAAACCTTCGGTGTCTTAATGATGCGCTTTAAGTGGTTGTTGTGATAAGGTTGCAAAAGAAATACAATGCCCGATGCCACGAGGACAGAAAGCCACCTTTGCGCAGTCGCATGATTGATGCGTACGTCTTTTGCCACTTCGGCAAGGTTGAGAAGCTGGCCTGTGCGGGCAGCCATCGCCGTCATAAACCTCTCAAATTGCAATAAATCACCTACATTGGCAAGCTTTGAGACATCACGGTCTAGATAGGTACGCATATAGCTTGAGTAAAAGCGCTGCCAAGCAAAACCGTTTGGCAGTTTGTCTGGCAACGACATGCTGTCACGAACGAGTTCGGGGAAGAAGCCTCTCCAAATATTCCCCCATATCTCATGGTACTCCAGAGGCTCCGGATTTCTCCTGACACAATAATCCCTCGTGGGCAAAAATGGCTCCCTAAAGTTCTCTGCGCGAATCTCGCGTGTTGATAGTCCATAAAGATCAATCAGATTGACCCTGCCTGCCAAACTCTCTGTTATGCCAGACATCATTTCATATCGTTGTGAGCCAGAAAGCAAAAACATGCCCTTGTTGTCCTTATTGGGCTTGGTGCCTTCTCCGCTTATGGTACCACTGTTGCCCTCGGTACTCTTGGTGCCAATTTTATCGAGGTAAAGCTTGATAGAACTAAACAAAGATGGCGCATACTGGATTTCATCAACAAAAACCGGCGGAGAAAACTGAACAAAGAATTCTTCTGGATACTCCAGCGCCAGACGCAACAACCTGCTATCATCAAGACTTGCCTCCTTGAAGGCAGGGAAGTTCTCTTTAAGCGTAGTTGATTTCCCAACCTGTCTTGCACCTGTGACGCAGACCGCGCCTTTCTCAGAAAGCGCGTCTTTTATGACATCTTCAATGTGACGTTTGATGTATGACATGGATTCTCGTTTCGGCTGATTTAATAGTGCATACATAAAATAGCCGAAAAATTGATATCACGCAAGTGGGCGCAAGAAGATATGCCAGATAACAAATTGGTCGAAGTCTGCTATCTCTGTATCATGAATAAGGCATGAGGCCTGTGTCGCAGCATCGCCAGGGGCTTGCAGGATGGCTGGAGAAGGGCTGAATGGCGAGCGAAGCGTGCTTCCGCTCCGTGAGCGGGGCATGAGGCCTCTGTCGCAGCATCGCCAGGGGCTTGCAGGATGGCTGGAGAAGGGCCGAATGGCGAGCGAAGCGTGCTTCCGCTCCGTGAGCGAGTCATGAGGCCTCTGTCGCAGCTTCGCCAGGGGCTTGCCGGATGGCTGGAGAAGGGCTGTATGGCGAGCGAAGCGTACTTCCGCTACGTGAGCGAGTCATGAAGCCCGTATACAGCCATCCGGCAAGCCCCTAG
>JAIRPR010000139.1 GCA_031256895.1 Coriobacteriaceae bacterium | reverse complement strand
TGGGCGATGTCGGGTCGCAGTGCAGTCCTTCCCGAAACCAGCTCGAAAGCACGCAGCACGGCATCCGACATGAAGGCTCCTCCTTGGACGACCACGGCAGACCCCATGGCTTCCATGCGGGCGGCGCGTATGATCTTGAACAATGCGTTCTTGACGAGCGAATAGGCAAGACCAGCGGCGATGTCTGCTTTGCTGGCGCCAGCCTTTTGGGCATGGCGCACCAGTGAAGTCATGAACACCGTGCATTTCATTCCCAAGTCAAGAGGGGTCCTTGCCGTCAAGGCAAGCTCAGCGAAGGCAGTGGGCGCCAGTCCGAGCGCATGGGCGGTGCCTTCAAGGAAGGCACCGCAGCCTGAAGAACAGGCCTCGTTCAACACGGCGTCCACTATCCGCCCATCCTTGACCCATAAGGCCTTCATGTCCTGGCCGCCTATATCAAGGATGAGGTCGGCATGGGGGCACAGCTCACGTGCTGCACGCAGGTGGGCCATCGTTTCCACCATGCCCGAGTCGGCTTGGAAGGCGGCTTTCAGCAGGCTTTCGCCATAGCCGGTCACGACAGCATGACCTATCCAGGCGAGAGGGCCTTTGCCGTATTCGTGGGGCAGTGCCCGCAAGAGCCTGTCCAACATGGCAGTGGCGGTATCAAGCGAATCGCCTTTCGTGGGCTGGTAGTCTGAGTACACCAAGGCGCCGTCCCCGTCCACAAGAGCCGTTTTCACGGTGGTCGATCCCGCGTCGATCCCAAGGTAAAGGGGACCTCGGCAATCGAAGAGCCTTGCCCGGGGCGCCTGAAGGCTTCGATGTCGTTCTTTGAACGCCTGGCGCCCTTCCTCGTCCAAGAAGAGCGGAGGCAAGTGCCCTCGGTCGTATTCGGGGAAAGGTGCTGCCTGTATTGCCCGTTCAAGTGTTGAAAGAGAGGACCGGACCCCCCCACAGCCAGGGTTTGGCTGATCGGGAGCCAGCAATGCGGCGCCCAGTGCGGTGAAAAGGTGGGCATCAGGCGGTTTTATACCGGTGGTACGGCTCAAGCCCAAGGCGCGCCGGAAACGGGTGACCAGGTCGGGGACATGCTCCAAGGGGCCGCCCAGAAAGACTATGGTGCCGCTGAGGGGCCGCCCGCAAGCAAGGCCGCCAATGGTCTGTCGAACCACGGCCTCAAGCACGCTTGCGGCGATATCGCTTTTCCGTGCCCCTGCGTTGAGCAGGGGTCGCACATCAGTCTGCGCGAAAACGGCACAACGCGATGCTATGGGGTGGATATGGCTTGCTGCAAGAGCCAGGCTGCTCATCTCGTGCGTCCGCACGCCCAACATGAAGGCCATCGTGTCTATGAAGCCGCCCGTGCCCCCCGCACAGGTGGCGTTCATGCGCTGCTCGAGCCCGCCGGAAAGATAGACCACCTTGGCATCTTCGCCGCCGAGTTCGATGAAGGCATCGGCTTCGGGTACTTTCTCCCTGACCGCACAGGTGGTGGCAACGACCTCTTGGACGAAAGGAAGGCCGAGCAGATGGGAGAGGCCTATTCCCGCAGACCCGGTGACGCACACGGGCCCGGCAAGATCGCCATAGCGCCAGACAAGGTCATGGAGAAGCTCCCGGGCGTTCTCACGGATATCGGAGCGATGGCGCCGGTAGGCTGCACAGACGAGCCTGCCGTCTTCGTCAAGCACGACTATCTTGATGGTCTTCGATCGTGCGTCTATGCCGATAAGATGTTCATGCCGCAACAAGGACGGCTGTTGACCTGCCGGATAACCAGGCTGCTCAGGCATCGAGGTAGCGCAGCAGGGCGTCCCAGTTCCGGGCGGCTTCGGCATAGCCTTCCCCGTACAAGGCCAGGAGCTTCTCGGAGTCCTTCTCCATGCTCGACACCGCGACCGGGCTTTGCGGACGCAGGATGAACACCTTGCCTTCTTCCTGGAGCTTCGCCAGGTAGCGATAGAGGCGGTTGTACTCGAAATGGCGGTGCTGGATGCGGTCGCAGAAATAGGGGTAGTCGGAATACGAGCGCCTCACCAAGGCCATCAGCTTGTTGGCGCCCTTCTTGTAGCCTGCGTCCTGGGTCAGCACGACCACGTGCTTCTTGGCGCCCGTGCAGTAGGAGTACATGATGGGCACGCTGTCGCAAGGCCCGCCGTCCAAGAGCTTCTTTCCATCGACCACCACGATCTTGCTGACAAGGGGCATTGCTGAAGAGGCGATGAGATAGGCGATGTCTTTCTCGGGGTCCCCGAAGGTGAAATAGTCAGCCTCGCCGGTCACCAGGTTGCTGGCCACGGTGGTCAGCCTCACTGGCGATGCCCGGAAGGCGTCGTAGTCGAAAGGCTCAAGGTCATGGGGGATGGTATCGAAACAGAACTCCAGCCCGAGGGCGTTTCCGGTGCGCACGAAGCTCTGCAGGGAAAGATAGCGCCAATCATTGCAGTACTTCGTGTTCAGGTAGCAGCTGCGCCCGAGGTCGCCGGCTACATAGTTGTAGCCGTTCAAAGCCCCGGCAGAGGTTCCGATGACGTGCTGTGCCCATAGGCCGTGTTCCATGAAGTAATCGAGGACCCCTGCGGTGAACTGGCCGCGCATGGCGCCGCCTTCCAACACCAGGTTGAAAGGAAGCACCTCGTGCCCCTGATAGGCAGGCTGGCGGCCGAAGGTCTGCACCGGCTTGCGGATGGCTACCTTCACCTCGGGCTTTCCTTCGTCCGGCCTTGAGGACGGCTTGTCCCTCATGCTGTTGCGTGCGCTCTCCTTGAGGTGGTCGCGAAGCGATCGGGAGGCAAGTCCTCCTTGGGGCTTCTCGTTGCCTGATGTCTGGATGTATAAGGTGCTGTCTTTCATTCATGTCCTTCCAATCACGCCCATTATAACGCAATCCGTCTGCTGCTTGCCCTTATTCACAGAGCTTGCGCCTTGACGACTTGCTGCGAAGCGCCCACGCACAGGCCAACCCTCAGGCCCAATGCCTTGAAATAAAGCATTGAACAGGCAAGATGGAATCCAGAAATGGTGTGGGGCTTCAGAGCGCCGGTGTGGTGGGGCTGCTGGCGGCAAGCGGGGGCATGAGAGGAACGAAGCGACAGCCTGGCGACATATGGAGGATTTGTCTGTGACGGCAGCTGCCTGGGGCGCTGAGGGACATATGGGGTAGACTGTCTTAGACCCTTTGGGCAATCGAAGCGGTGCTACCCTGATCAGAAGGTGAGGCTTCATGATAACCGTCAACGAGGTTTCCAAGCGCTATGGCAGCTTTCTGGCCAACGACAAGGTCTCGGTCACGGCTGCAGCGGGTGAGCTCACTGTGCTGCTCGGCCCGAACGGCGCGGGCAAGTCAACGCTCATCAAATCCATTTGCGGTCTCTTGCGCTTCACGGGCGAGGTGAGCATCGACGGCCTTGACAACCGAAGCACCGAAGCCAAGCGCATCTTGGGTTATGTCCCCGAGATGCCGGTCCTGTATCCGCTGCTCACGGTGGGGGAACACCTGGAATTCATTGCGAGGGCGTACCGCCTGGACGATTGGCGGCCACGCGCTGATGAGCTGCTTCGCCGCTTCGAGCTTGCCGACAAGAAGGCAAAGCTTGGCCGTGAGCTCTCAAAGGGCATGCAGCAGAAGGTGAGCGTGTGCTGCGCGCTCCTGCCCCAGCCGAAGGCGGTCGTCTTGGACGAGCCCTTGGTAGGCCTTGACCCCCATGGCATCCGCGAGCTCAAGGCCATGATGGCGGATCTACGCCGTGATGGCTGCGCCTTGTTGGTGAGCACGCATATCATCGACAGCGTTGAAGACGATTGGGACGCAACCTATATCATGTCAGGAGGCAAGGTTGCTGCGAAATGCCGCCGGGAAGCGATGCCTTTTGGCAAGACGCTCGAGGACGTGTATTTCTCGATCACGGAAGTGGGCGCTGACACCCCCTCTAACAGGCATTCCGGGGGAACTGCTGGATCTGGCAGCCCATCCGAAGAGGAAGCCCAGACATGGATGTCTTAGCCTATATCCTCTTGACAAGCTTCAAGAACAGCCTGAGGAAACTGGTGCGCAAGCCCGGAAAGCTGGTATTGTACCTGATCGTCCTCGGCGCCATGGTGGCAGTACTGGTCCTTTCCCTGTTCACCAAGGCAAACCTGGAAGAGGTCATCCCCTTGCCGTTCTTCACGGGCATCATGTTCCTGTTCGTGGCCTTCTTCCTGTGCGTCTCTGTCATCCAGGGCCTCTCAAGCGGCAGCGCCATCTTCGAGATGCAGGATGTGAACCTGCTCTTCACGGCTCCGGTCGATTCCCGCAAGATCCTTCTTTACGGCATCGTGCGCATCCTGAAGACAGCCTTCTTCGCAAGCTTCTTCATCCTGTTCAACTCGAACACGTTGGTGCTGTTCGGCATCGATGTTTCCGGCCTTTTCCTTGTCTTTGTGGCGTTCCTGCTCAGCGTGTTGGTGGATACCATCGCCACCTTGGTCATCTACTGCACGACCAATGGGCGGCCCGCCCGTAAACGGGCAGTCAGGGTGCTGCTGCTTATGATGTTCCTTCCGCTGGCAGTTCAGGCATTTATCCTGTATGGCCAGGGAACCGACATGATGGCCTTTATCGGGGCCTTGACAGCATCGCCTTACTTGGGCTTCATCCCGGTGGCGGGCTGGACGGCGGCAGGCTTGTCCGCCGCCTTCAGCGGCGATGGGGGCGGCTGCCTGCTCTATTTCGGCCTTGATGTGCTCTTGGGCCTCGCTTTGACAGCATTCATCCTGTTCACGAACCCGGATTACTACGAGGACGTGTTGGTTGCCACCGAGACCGCCTATGAGAGGACGCGAGCTGCGGCTGAGGGTAACATCTCCTATGCCGAAAGACCATCCCGTTCGGTACGGGTTGCCCATACCGGCATCACGGGTCTTGGTGCTCGTGCCTTTTTGGGCAAGCACCTGCGCGAGGACTTCCGGCAAAGCCGGCTGGGTCTTTTGGGCACGGCCTCGCTCATCGTGGTCGCTTGCGCATTGATGGCAGCCTTCTTCATTCGCGACCTGGCCATTGTTATTCAGATCCTCATGTGGGCACAGATCTTCCTTATCGGCACCGGCAGGGGCTTGAAAGAGCTCTACTCGCACTACATCTACCTGGTTCCCGAACCGCCTTTCACCAAGGTGGTCTGGAGCAATCTGGAAATAACGCTGCGCACCCTGGTCGAAGGCGTGCTGATATTCGGCTTGGGAGGCCTTCTTGCCCAAGCCGATGCGCTTACCATGGTCCTGTGCATCGCCATCTACACCCTGTTCGCTTTCCTGCTGTTGGGGGCGAACTATGTCATCATACGTTTCACCGGGGCGAACGTCACCGCAGGCATCTTGATCCTCGTTTATATGGTAGAGGTCTTGCTGTTGATGGCCCCTGGTCTGGCGCTCGGTTTCGGGGCACTGGCATTAACGGGGTCAGGCTTCATGTTCGGCCTGGTGCTGGCTGTGTGGGAGCTTGTCGCGGGGGCTGCCTGCTTCGCCTTGTCCCGAGGGGTCCTGCACAACTGCGACATGCCCGTCATCAGGTTGGAGAAGTAAACAGGGCAACACATCCCCATAAACGGAGAATACGGGCAGTTAGGGCTTTGAGGGGGCAGGTGTGTCCCAGATGGCGTATACTGTGCCTTTGATGAAAGATCCTTTCTTGGCGAAAGACCATCCACCAAGAAAGAGACGGAACAATGACCGCAAGTCAGATAAGCCATAAGATAAGGAAGGCACCGTATGAGCGAGATAGTGAGATCGGCCGATTTCCCGGCCAAGGTATTGGAGGCGCCGCTGCCGGTGCTGGTTGACTTCTTTGCGACCTGGTGCGGCCCTTGCCAGCGTATCGCGCCGGTCATTGACGAGATAGCCTCCGAGATGGCCGGAAAGGTGGCTGTGGTGAAGCTCGACATCGACGAGAGCCCCGATGTGGCTTCCCGCTACGGGGTCACCAGCGTACCGACCCTCATCCTGTTCGAGGGCGGCCAGCCCAAGAAGCAGATGGTGGGCGGCTATCCCAAGGCGAACATCTTAGAGATGCTGGGCTGAGGCGGTAACCGGTCTATGCAGGAGAAGCTACAGAAGATACTGACAGCCTACGAGGACCTGGAGGCACGGTTGGGGGATCCAGCGGTGCTTGCCGACCAGAAGGAATACAACCGTCTGGCGAAGGAGTTCTCGAACCAGGCCTCCCTGGCTGTGAAAGCGCGGGATTACCTCCAGGCTGTCAGCGACTTGAGGACTGCCAAGGACATGCTGGCCGATCCCGACATGCGGGAGTTCGCGCAAGAAGAGATGGCTGCCATAGAAGAACGGCTTCCTGCCCTGGAAGAGGACATCAAGCTCATGCTGGTGCCCAGCGACCCTGCCGATGAGAAGGACATCATCGTGGAGATACGGGCAGGCGCAGGTGGCGACGAGGCGGCCATATTCGCAGGAGACCTCTACCGCATGTATTCCCGCTTCGCCGATGAACAGGGCTGGAAGGCTGAAGCCTTGGATATATCCCCTTCTGAGGCGGGGGGTTACAAGGAGATCCAGTTCAAGGTGAAGGGCAACAAGGTGTATTCCGTCATGAAGTTCGAGAGCGGGGTGCATAGGGTGCAAAGGGTGCCCAAGACCGAGAGCCAGGGACGCATCCACACCTCGACGGCCACCGTGGCCGTCCTTCCAGAAGCCGACGAGGTCGAGGTCGAGATAAACCCCAATGACCTGCGCATCGACGTGTACCGTGCTGGCGGGCCTGGCGGCCAGTGCGTCAATACCACCGATTCGGCGGTGCGCATCACCCATCTGCCCAGTGGACTGGTCGTGCAATCGCAGGACCAGAAGAGCCAGTTGCAGAACAAGATAGCTGCCATGAGCGTGCTTCGTGCGCGCCTTTACGAGAAGATGCTTGCCGAACAGCAGGAAGCCGAAGGGGCGAAGCGCCGCAGCCAGATAGGCACGGGAGACCGCAGCGAGAAGATACGCACCTACAACGGCCCGCAGGACCGGGTGACCGACCACCGCATCGGCTTCAACGGCACCTATAACGGCATCCTTTTGGGCACCAGCGGCAGCGGCCTGGCAGACCTTATCACCGCCCTGCAGGCGGCAGACCGTGCAGCCAAGCTTGAGGCAGCGGTCTAGCCGGAAGCCTTGCAGGCAAGATGTCGCAAGCCATGACCCCTCAGACGGAAGCAACCTGGACGATAAAGGCGGCCTTGGATTGGACGAGCGGCTACCTTGGCCACAAGGGCGACGAGAACCCGCGCCTTTCTGCGCAGTGGCTGCTCGGCGCGGCGACAGGCCTTACGCGTATCGAACTGTACACCCGTTTCGACCAGCCTCTTACCTTATCGGAACGAGAAGCCCTGCGTGGCATGGTCGCACGTCGCGGGGCGGGTGAGCCCTTGCAGTACATCACCGGCGAGGTCGGCTTCAGGCACATCGCCTTGAAGGTGCGCGCGGGGGTGCTGATTCCGCGCCCCGAGACCGAAGTGCTGGTCAGCGAGGCCCTTGCCTGCCTACCAATGCCTGCGCCTGAGGAAGTGCTGATAGCCGACCTCTGCACTGGGTCGGGGTGCGTGGCTTGCTCGATCGCCACCGAATACCCGCATGCCCGGGTGCTGGCGACCGACATCGATCCGGATGCTGTGGCCTTGGCATGTG
>JAIRPR010000028.1 GCA_031256895.1 Coriobacteriaceae bacterium | reverse complement strand
CCTCACCCGACCAGGATGAGAGCAGCCCGAGGCGAAAAGGCTTGCCTGCACCTCTCCTGAAGAAGCCCACTGCGCGCACTCCCTCCTGAGCTGCAAGGCCTGTCGCGCAAGGCTTCCGTTCCTTGCAATCGACCCTCCACTCCAAAGCTCACTGCGTGCGCCCTCCTGAGTTGTAAGGCCTGTCGCACAAGGCTTCCATTCCTTGTGCAATCGCCCCTCCACTCCAAGAACCAGGCAGTTGCAAGGCTTTCCCTATGGTATCCTGGTTCCATCTCAATAAGAGCACCCTCTGCTTGCTGAAAGACCGGCATAAGGACCAAGCCATGATAGAAGCCATCACGCACGACAACATCGGCCTCATACAGAACCCTGCCTTCAGGGGCTACGCCCAAAGCTACCTTGACATCGAGGACGATTTCCGGTCCCAGCTCGAAGGCTGCGGCGTGCCCGTGGCGCAAAGCGCTGCCTTCGATGTCTTCGGGCCTGTGCCCAAAGGCTTGGCACAACACGGCCTCAAGATTGCCAACGACCATCGCAGCTTCCACCTCAACTGGATATCGCCTTCCTGCCTCACCTGCAGGAAAGGCATCCGGACGGCCACTTTCCTGCTCTCGGTGCAGTGCCCGAGGAACTGCTTCTTCTGCTTCAACCCCAATCAAGAGAACTACGAGGCCTCGAAGTCGGGCGTGAACGATGTGATAGGCGAACTGGACGATCTTGCCGCTCGAGGCGGCCGACTTGAGGATTGCGCCCTGACCGGGGGCGAGCCCCTGCTCCACAAGCCGGAGGCCTTGGCCTTCTTCGAACATGCGGCCGCATTGTTCCCGAACGCCTACACGCGCCTCTACACCAGCGGTGCCTTCCTTGACCAGGATTTCCTGGAAGACCTGCACAGAGTCGGCCTGGACGAGATACGCTTCAGCATCAAGACCGACGACAGCCTTTCAGAACAGCAGGCAACCCTTGACCGCATCAGGCTCAGCCAGAACTACATCCCCCAGGTGGTCGTGGAGATGCCGGTCATGCCGGACAACCTGGAACAGATGAAGGAACTGCTGCTTGCCTTGGATGCCATGGGCATAGCCGGGATAAACCTGCTTGAGCTATGCTTCCCCTTCCACAACGCTGAAGAGTTCGCCGAACGCGGGTACCGGATCAAGCCGCGCCAGTACCGGGTGCTCCACAACTGGTGGTACGCGGGCGGCCTGCCTATCGACGGCAGCGAGGAGAACTGCTTCGCACTGCTGGAGTTTGCCCAGATGTCAGGTATCAGGATGGGCGTGCATTACTGTTCGCTGGAGAACAAGTTCAGCGGGCAGGCCTATATCCACAACCACCCGGTCAGGGAACGCTTCCCCCAGTGCGCCTTTTCCGATCGCGACTTCTTCTTGAAGTCTGCGAAGGTGTTCGGGGAAGACATCGCCCCCGTCCAAGCAGCCCTGGATGCGGAAGGGCTGCACGGCTACCGCCTGGACCTGGAGAACGGCTTCCTGGAATTCCCGCCCTTATATCTGGAAAGCCTGCGTCAGGCTTTCCCGACACAGGCATCGGGCGTTCCTGTCCGGGGCGCTCTTGAGGTAGGCATCGCCTATTACCTGGCCGAACAGCGCGAGGGAGCCCCCGCCCTGCGCGAGCTGCGCATCGATTACACGACCCACGATAGCTTCGACATCCAAAGCGACCTCTGAGAACAGCCTCTGAAAATAGCGGGTCTTACGGCGCTTTCTGTTGAAAGGCAGGGAACATGTCCGCATCCCCTGTAGCATCCCCTGTAGCACCCCCTGTCGCTCCCCCTGTCACGCCCAGGTGAACCAGCTGCCGCTAACTGACCCGCGAACAATGACCATGACAACAACACCGTCCGCGCACCAGTCGTCATTCTGGCTTTATGCCAGAATTCAAACGTTCGTCTTGCGCTGGTTTCCGAGACATGCCCATAATGACGCTTGCGTTCCGGGGTGCTTCGTGCTTTTGCCTGTTTCCGAACAATGACCATGACTAAGAGAGGCTTTCTTTGAGGAATCCCGCCTTCCGGCGCTTGCATTGTTCCTGAAATGCTTTATCCTTAAGCAGAAGTAAAAACCCGAACTGCGATCAACCAGGAGGCAAGACATGAGGATATCTGCACGTAACATACTTAAGGGCACCATCAGCGCCGTCAAGGAAGGCGCCGTGAATGCCGTGGTGTCGATAGACACCGGCGACCAGGTCATCAAGAGCGACATCACCATCGAGGCCGTCAAGGACCTCGGGCTCGCCGTCGGCAAGGAGGCTTGTGCGGTCATCAAGGCCTCGAACATCCTTGTTGCAGCTGCCGAAGCACCGCTTGCGAACATCTCGGCACGCAACCAATTGGCGGGAACCATCGCGCAGGTCAACAAAGGCGCGGTGAACGGCCATGTGGTCATCACCCTTGCCGATGGCGTGAGGCTCACCGCCTCCATCACCAACGAAGCCATCGATAGCCTTGGCCTGGCTGAAGGGCAAAAAGCCCTGGCCATCATCAAGGCAACCGATGTCCTGGTGGCAGTGGACTAGTTTGTGCGAGAGGGGGGGCATGGTTGCCCCCCCTTTTTTTCATTGATGGCGTAGGTCGCCAAAATGACTCCTGGGGCATCAAATACAATCTTGGCGACCCCCTCTTATTCTTTGGTGCCGCAAGGCCGTCGATGGGAAGCCATGGTGCCCCCTTACCTGTCCCTGTTCAGAGCGACCCTCTGGTCGTTCGGATTTTAATCAAGCCTCTTGTTCCTGCTCAGAGTTATATATTAGTAGTTCAGCCTTTAACCAAGCCTCTCTCCGCTGACCCTTTGACCAAGCCCTCCCCTATCATATTCTGCCGACGTAACGATGCCGGGATCAGAGCTGCAAGCAAAGTGATCAAGGCTGCCAAGGCCATGGCTGCGGCACCTGTGGCAAGCATGCCCAGGCCATCGCCCGTCTTCGCCATGCCGCCGCCCTGGGGGCTGCCCTTGCCTTGGGTGGTGCCGCCATTGC
>JAIRPR010000014.1 GCA_031256895.1 Coriobacteriaceae bacterium | reverse complement strand
CGCTCCAGGCCACGGCCTTTGGATAGTTCTCGACTTCCACGCAGGCCTTGCGGGCATCCCACACCATCCAGAACAAGACGGCGTCCACATCGACGGATACCAGGTCGGCAGTGAGCGTCTCTTCGGCCATGAAGGGTGTTGCAATGATGCGTTGATCGATGCACAAGGTGACATGCTCGATGACGGGGACTATGAAATAAAGCCCCGGTCCTGCGGTGCGGGTGTATTTCCCTAGCCGCAGCACCACAGCCTTTTCCCATTGCTGGGCAATACGCACCGAAGAGGCCATCACCGACCCAGCGGCCGCCGCAGCGATGATAGCCCACACGCTCATGGCATCCAGAAGATAGCAAGCTCCCACGATGACGACAAAGGTGATGACGAACACCAGCGAGGCAAAAAGGTACACGCCGTTTCGCGACGATCGCGACCCCCTTACGCCGGAGCCGTCCAAGGCATAGCTGCTCTTATTGTGCGAGAGGCTTTCTCGGCTCTCGGCACGTGTCTTGTTCTTGTCCGGCATGGGGCGCTCCTTTTCGTGGTCCTTGTCCTTGTCGTATGCTTGGTTGGGGCGCTGGGGGGAAAGGGGGCGCCGCACCGGCTCTGCATGAATGGGAGTGTTGCACCGTCCTTGCACGCATCCAGCCTTGCGGGCAAAGCCTGCATGCCCACAACTCTTCCTGTTCGCCCTTCTGCACACTTATCATAATACTATATGACAATAGAAGTGGAAAGCCCAAAGCCAGAAAACGCCAACACAAGGGTCATGGTGGACATGCCCCGGAATCCAATCGCAAGGCAAACGCATGCGTATAAGGGTTGAAGCGAGAATGTCGCCCAGGATGCAAACAGAAACACTCAGAGGGGATATGAATGCCTGAGGGAGACAGAGCAAAAAGCCCCGGCAAGACAGGATCGCATTGCCGGTATGGATTTATGGTGAAGGGGCATACGGCCAGGCCAGCGGGTGCGGCGGCGGTGCTAGAATCGAAAAAAACCCCTTCCGGGAACGGTGGGGAGGGGCTCTGCTGCGGCGGCGGGAAGGTGCCTTCGCAGGCAGGCTGCGGACATCCTTGAGGCAAGGAGGCATGGCATGGTGACAGGCATACACAAGTCAGGCGCAGAGAACGCCCCCGGTACGGCCCGGGCGGCAGGCGGCCACGGCCACGCCCCGGTCTGCGGGGGGATGCGCTGCAGCAGGCGCAGGCATTCACGCCCACAAGCTTGTCATGAGCAGGCTGCAGCCCAATGGGAGAGCGCCCTCGACAACACGTTCAGGGCAGCCGCCCGGCACACAGCAAGCGCTGCCGCCCAGCAGCAGTGAGGAAGGAGGGGCATATGTTCGGAAGGAAGAAGAAACACCTCAGCATCCCCGGCTTCGCTGAGGTCAAGTATGGCTGGGGCGGGACACTCACCATGACCATCGAGATGTTCGTTAGGACTTATAAGATTAGCTTAGAGATTCAAGGAGATTCTGATGAAGTGATTCTTACGCCCCAACAGGAGGCAGCGATTGAGGCTTACTTCGAGAAAAGGGAGGATATCGAGGATCTCATCCGGGAGTACTATGTTGAAAACTGGGAGGAGATCCTGGAGACCGGCTACATCCCGAACGAGCCGGTGTCCGGCATGTGCTGCGACCCGGAGACCGACTTCCACGAGATAATCGGCAAGTATACCGACCAGGACAGGAGGATTGATCTGCTGCTCACTTATTTTGCGCCCCAGTCGCTTTTCTTATGGAGAAACGGTTATTGTGCCCTTGTAGGCTTCCTTGCGCGACTAGAAGACACTGGATTTGCCCCGACCATCACCCCTGAGATGGAAATCATGACCCAAGTTGAGTATTTTGATGTATATTGGACCGAAAACCACCACGACGAGTTCTGGACGGACTGACCAAGCACCGCCCGTCTCACCGCCGCCACAAGAGAACGCATCCCTGTGAGGAAAGGACACCCCATGGACACTGCAGACATCATCGCCCGTTCCTGCTTCGCGCTTCTCGGCCAAGAGGCCGAAGCTGCCCTTGCCTTGGCTCGGAAGGCTGTAGCTCTTGACCCGCAGGAGCCCGAAGCCCACAAAGCCGCAGCCGAGGCCTGTATGTCGCTGGGGCGCTACGACGAAGCCGTAAGTAGCTACCGGCGTGCGGCCGAATGCGACCCCGGAAACGGCGACAGGCACTTTGAGCTTGGGTACGCGCTTACTGCAGCGGACGACCTGGCAGCAGCTCTGGGAAGCCTCGCAAAGGCGGAAGAACTGGGATGCACTCCCGCAAAGACTGCACAGCTCTACGACTTGCTCGGGGTCATCTGCTATGACGTCGGAAGGTACAACGATGCCATCGCGAACTTCGAGAGGGCCGAACGGTTGGTCGGTTTCGACCCGGAGATACTCCAGCGCAAGGCGGTCATTTACGGCATCAAGGGGGATCTGCGCAACGGCCTTGCGATGGCCAACCGCTTGAAGATGCTGGCGCTCACCGAATACCGGGGCTACCAGATAGCCTTCAACCTGTTGCTCCAGGCAGGCCGTCTCGACGATGCCGGCAAGGAACTGGAACGTGCAGGCCGCTATGCCGCCCCCACGATGGATCTCTGCTACGACAGCGTGACCCTCATGTCGGAGAGGTTCAAGGCCGATGGTGACAAAGCCCATCTCGAAGCCGCCCTGGCCGCCATTGAAGGGGCGCTGGGGACGATCGGACAGACCCCTGAAAGCGTCGCGGAGTGCTACTTGCGGGCGGCAGAGGTCCATCTCAAGCTTGAGGATCCCGATGCGGCACTGAGATGCATCGATGCCTCCCAAAGCCCTGCTTGGTCCTATAACAGGGGTTTCAGGGTGATAGCCCGCAGTGAAGAACCCATAATCCTGACCGAGTACGATGTCGAGGACATGATAGCGGCGGACTGTGAAAGGATAGCGGAAGAGCTGGGCGAGCACGGCCTGGAGGAACTGGTGGAGGGCACCGAGCAGAACGAGGACGGCAGCAGGGACTACCTCACCGACATCGACAGCCTTCCCCAGCAGGAGGAAGACCCCCACATCCTGGATGAGCAAGCGGTCATCCCTTGCACCCCGAAGGCAATGGATCGCCTGAACAGGCTCTACTTGGGTGCGTATTCCCTCAAGGATGATTTCGGGCAGGTCATCGACTTCGCAAGGCGCCTCCAGGGGAGCGAAGACATTCAATGCTCCTATCTGGGCAGGTACGCCGAAGCAAAAGCCCTTGCAGACCTTGGGTCGCCAGAGGCCTTCAAGAAGTACGAAGAGGTGGAACGGTTCTTCAGGCATGCCATGGTTCGGGACTCGACGGACATCCTGGCGGTGTCGTACCGGATACAGTGCAACATCGACCAGGGCAACCTTGACGAGGCGGAGGACATCTGTCGCATCTTGGCTAAACCGACAAGGGAGCCCCTGCTCAAAAGGATAGCGGAGCTGAGGGAAAGCACAAGCGTGCGCGAAGGGTGAGAACGGCCTGCTGCGTTGACCGGTATGAGGAAGGCGATGGCAGGGAACATGCGGCATCAGGTGCATGCAGGGGTCTCGGGCGCAAGGCTCGTGTGAGGCGGTGCCCGTCGGGCGGTCCACGTTTCAGACAACGGCGGGTAACGGCTGGTACCAGATTGTAACAGCAGGTAAAGCATTTGTCGTAATGTCGCATGACTAATGGATAAGGGGAGCGCCTGTGCTACAATGGCCGTAGCACGTTGCCTCAGGCGTTGTGAAAGGAATGCATGTTTTTCAACGAGCTGCTCATATGCTATCTTTTCCTTGGCGGCGCCTCTGCCGGTGCTTGCGTGTTCCTTTCTGTCATTGAGGCAGCACAAACCTTCGTGCCTCCTGTGGCATTGGAGGCGATCGGTTCCGGACAGGCGGGAAGCCCTCAAACCTCGAAAGCTGGTGCTGGTGCTGGTGCCGGTGCTGGAGCTGGTGCTGGGGCTGGTGCTGGTGCTGGTGTTGGTGTTGGTGCCTCCCGTTCCCGGACGTTCTTGCTCTTTGCCGCCCCTCAAGCCCGTTTGGTCCTGAACGGGCTATCGACCCGGTGTTGGCCGCTCTGTTTGGCCACGCTTTCGTTTGCAGCCTTGTGCCTGGTCATGGATCTGGGGCGCCTCGACCGCTTGGTGCTGTTGATGTTGTCGCCGAGCCTTTCGGCGATAACCGTAGGCGCCTATGCCCTTTTTGCCTCGATCGCCTGTGCATCCTTTTTCAGTGTGGCCAGGTTGTCCGATACGTTCTTGCCTCCGCGTCCCCTGGTTCGCGGTATCAGCCTTCTGGGGTTTGTCGCTGGTTTGGCCACGGCGGCCTATACCGGCTTCCTGCTGATGGATATGAGCTCCATCCTCTTCTGGCAAAGCCTTCTGCTGCCGATAGTCTTCATCTTGTCGTCTGTGTCGATGGGTTCGGCGTTGCTTTTCCTTTGTCTCTCGTTCGTCGAAGCGAGGCGGCCGCTCTTCGGCACTGCCCGCAGCCTTGCCCGTGTTGACACGGCGCTCATCTTGGCCGAGCTGCTGTGCCTGACGCTCTATCTTGCCCAAGCCGCCCTGGATCCTGAAACGACGGGCACTGCCCGGGGGCTGCTTTCCGGCAGCATGGGGTGGCTCTTTTGGGGTGGGGCGGTACTCTGCGGCTGTGTGGCCCCGGTGCTCATCGAAGGGAAGGTATCTGCCCGCAGCTACCGGGTGCAGATCCTTTGGGTGGCCTTGCTCGTGCTGATAGGCGGCCTGACGCTGAGGTACTGTGTCATCGCGTCGGCAGCCTTCGATGTCACTCAGATGCCTGGCCTGGTGTATCAGTTGAGTGGGACGTGACCGGGGGCTGCGCTGCCTGCCCTGGGGCGTAAGAACAAGAGAAAGGAAGACTTGTATGGGCGCGATAAGGAACAGAAGGCATCGGGAGGCCGACCTGGCCGGTATATACGGGGCATCGGTCGAGGCAGAGCTGCCCACCGCCTACATCCCTAAGAAGACCTCGCGCAACGGCGCGGTCATCTTCAAGATAGCGCTTTTCATCACTTCCTGCACCTTGGTCATGGCTGTGTCGTATTTTGTGTTCTCGTACCTAGGGCTTGAGACCATCGTGGCCATGGCCTTGGTTTCCTTGATAGTGCTTTCCTCCATCCACATAGCCCTGAATTGGGAAAAGGTGGTCATCCTGCGTTTCGGGAAGCTGAACCGGGTGGTGGGGCCGGGGCTTTTCCTGACCATCCCGGTCATCGAGCATGGGACCATCCGCGTCGATCAGCGCATAACTGTGACCCCTTTCGCTGCCGAGAAGACGCTAACCGTTGACCTGGTGCCGGTGAACATCGATGCGGTGCTGTACTGGCTGGTCTGGGATGCCGAAAAAGCGTGCACCGAGGTGGAGGACTATTTTGCCGCAGTTTCCTTCCTGGCACAGACAGCCATGCGCGAGGCGATCGGGCGTTCCACGGTGGCCGAAGTGGCCTTGCGACGCGACCAGCTTGATGCCGAGATCAAGGGTGCCATCGAAAAGGAGGCGGCCACCTGGGGGGTCGATATCATATCAGTCAAGGTCCGCGATATCGTGCTGCCCGACGAGCTCCAAGAGGCGATGTCGTTGGAAGCACAGGCGGAACGGGAAAAGAACGCACGCATGACCTTGGCTGCCATCGAGACCGATATAGCCGAGATCCTTGCGGAAGCCGCAAAATCGTACGCTTGTCCCGATGCCGCGCTCAAGTTGCGCACCATGCTGGTGCTCTATGAGACAGTCAAGAAATCGAAGGGCACGGTAGTCACCATACCCAGCTCTATCAGTGATGGATCATCGGATAGCACGGTCGAGAAGCTGCTCACGACGCTTCGGCCATAAGGGAAGACGCACATGGATTCGTTGGAGTCATTGGAGATAGATTATGGCAGCGGCCTGCCGGTCTGGATACAGGTGAAGAACAGGCTGGCCTACCTCATTGCGACCGGGAAATACACGGCAGGCGACCGCCTGCCCACGGTAAGGGCGCTTGCTGTCGCCCTTGACATCAGCTACAACACGGTCAACCGGGCATATATGGACCTTGAGCGTGAAGGCTATATTTCCACGCGTCAGGGAAGAGGCACCTTCGTGGCCGATATCTCAGGCAAGAACCTGCCGACAACCGACGACACCGTTATCATGCTGGCCGATGAGATGATCCGGGCTGGCCGCAACGCCGGTATGGGCGATGAGGACATCTGCGCCCTGCTCAAGGCCAGGATGACGAGCAGCTAGGCAATCATCACCGCCCAAGGCCAAGGACGGCAGTCATCGTTTAGTCCGCAACGGGAAAAACGGGGATTATTTCCAAAGTAACCGCACCCCCGGGGGGGTGCGGTTCAAACGCGATTTAACGCACCAGAGGTGGGTAACGATAACGTCGGAAGTTCCCAAAAAACACGTGTCGCCGCACCCTTTTTGGTGCTAAACTGCGGGTAGTGTGTTTTTCCGGGAAACAGAAGGCATGATCGGAAGCAGCGATGGAGAACAGGCACGATCGAAATGGTGCAGGCTATAGGCACGGCATCCCGCGCCTCGCCCCGGCACGGAGGGGGACGGTCAACCTATATTGGTTTTTTATTTCACTGTGCTGTCGGCTTGTTTCTTGAAAAAGGCCTTTAGTGGGTTTTTTGCCATGATCCTGGGCAT
>JAIRPR010000177.1 GCA_031256895.1 Coriobacteriaceae bacterium | reverse complement strand
AACAGTTCATTGGAGCCAGTGCCGTGCCCAATGACAGCCAGTAGGAGCCGGGCGGCTCCTACTGGAGTATTCTAAAGGAAAATCAAGCAAGTGTTCATCTGTCCACTTTCCCATCAGGGAAAGTGGACAGATGAACCGTCCCTGTGTCCAGGGAAAGTGGACAGATGAACCGTCCCTGTGTCCGCCCCTGGACCGTCCCTGTGTCCGCTCCCCCGTGTCCCTGTGTCCCGCCCGTGTCCGCTCCCCCGTGTCCCTGTGTCCCGCCTGTCCGCCTGTGTCCCGCTCCCCCTGTGTCCCGCCTGTCCGCCTAGCATCTCTGCACAACCGGTGCCGTCCCCACGTCGGAAGCACCGACATCCAGTCACAAGCGATTGTGCGTAGGCTTCGGCATTGCCGCCCTCAATCGCCATCGAGCAGGTTTATCAACTCTTGGCGCTTATGAATTCCCAACTTCATATAGATGTTCGCACGATGCTTCTTCACCGTGTTCTCGGAAAGGCAGAGCTCTTGGGCGATATGCGAAAGGGTATGACCATGGGCAAGCATGAGCAACACCTCGTTTTCCCGGGTTGTCAGGCTGGTCTTTTCCGCAAGGCTGATGCCATGCCGGGTTGGGATAGCGAAACCATGGCCGGACGGGTCTTCCGCTCCAAGATCTTGCTGGGTTTCCTCTTCAGGGTCGTCCGCTGTATCTGGAATGCTTCGTAGCGGTGGTGCCTCGGGGAAGCGCAAGCGTTTTGCTATCGCGGTGCCCAAGGCAACCAGCAGGGCACCCAAGCCGGTAAGAAGGATCAGTTGCGGAAAGCCGCCCAAGGCAAGCCCAAAACACAGACCAAGAAGGATGGATGCACAATACAAGGCTATCGCCCGCAGTATCAAGCTTACGGCCTCGGAGCCCCTTGCCCTCCCCCGCGCTGACGCATCGGACAGGATGACCAGGTATGCCGCCTCAAAACAAGCAATCATCAAGTAAGGCGAATAGGCGCTGTCTGCAGGGAAGAACAAGGCTATCATCGTGACCACGCTTACCACGACAGCCACCAGCACGCTCACAATTCCCAGGTCAAGCGCAGAACGCAGGAACACGGCCAAGAACAGGAACAGGCATCCAGCCATCAGGTTGCCCAATGCCCAATCGACAGGCTGAAACGCAATGGTTCCCTGGGGGAAGACCCCCCACATAAAGCCGATGATCGCAGCATGGAGGGCAACCCCGGAACGGGGGATGCCCAGGGTGCTGGCGGCTCTTCCTTCCTTTTGGGCTTTGTTCGGATTGTTCGTGCCTGCAAGGTCACCGGTGTCTCTGCCTTTGTCTGAATCTCCTTCTACCAGGTCTTCTTCCGCGGCCTTCCTTCTGCCGACTTCCGCCAGGCCTTCTTCCGGAGCCTTTCTCCTGGCATGAGGCCGTGCGAAGAAGAAGCAGCAAGACCACACGCAGGGCAGCACGAACGCATAAAGGGGGCCAGGCACCCAGGCGCCCCAATAGGAAAGGAACAGCAGACCCGAGACAACAAGCGCCACGGAAATGCGCCTGACCGTGGAAGATGGTTCCTGGCACGTATTGCATTGTGCCCAACTGACCAGGCCACATGCCCAACTAAGGCCTATGATCAGACTGATCCCTCCTACCATTGCTTCCAGCTCCACACCCACATGCCCTTCCCTTGGGAGCAAGCCCCCCAAGTACACCGAGAGGTAGCAAGCCGATGTGGCCAAGGCCAGAACAAAGCCCAGGACCAAGAAAAGGCTCTTTGCATCTTTGCTCAAAAGGCGTTGCCGTAAAAATGACGCCAGGAACACGGCACTGGTCAGCACTATCAGCCAACCCATATTGAAGGTCAAGGCATAGGGGGCAGGAAGCCCGGGTGCGAGCCACGATTCAGCCCTGCTCAGGATGAAGGTCCACGACCACACGCATCCCAGGCCAAGCCCAGAAAGCGCGTCCATCGAACGATGCCGCTGCCCCTCTATTCCGTCCCGTGTTTCAAGCCGGGCACCTTCCCTCTCATCCATCTTCTAAGAGCGCCAGCATCTCTTCACCGGTCATGCTTTCAAAGGCGTTGCCGCCTTCCTGGATTATCATGGACGCAATCTCGTGTTTGCGTTCCTGCATCCGCAGTATCCGTTCCTCGATGCTGCCTTCGACTATCAGCTTGAACACCTGCACCTTCTTGGTCTGCCCTATGCGATGGGTCCGGTCGGTCGCCTGGTTCTGGGCACTGATGTTCCACCAGGGGTCGTAGTGAATGACCACGTCGGCACCTGTCAGATTGAGGCCGGTGCCGCCTGCCTTCAGGGAGATGAGGAACACGGGCACATCCCCCGTGTTGAAGTCGTGGACCATTGCCTGCCGCTGCAGCTTCGAGGTGGACCCATCAAGGCGGCAAAAGCCGATAGCGCGCTTTTCCAGCTCGTCCCCTATGATGTCCAACATGCGGGTGAACTGCGAGAACAAAAGCATACGGTGGCCTGACTCATGGCTGTTCTCAACAAGCTCCAAACAGGCCTCAAGCTTGGCGCTTCCTTCGTGGTAGCCATCGAATACCAACGAGGGGTCGCAGCAGATCTGCCGCAGGCGTGTAAGGGCTGCCAGGACCTCTATATGCCCCTGTCCGCCCGCAGACCCCGCAAGGGCAAGCGCCAATTCCTCACGTGAAGCAACAAGGGTGCTGCGGTAGAGCTTTTCTTGCGTGTGTCCCATTGCCACCTTCAAGACCTGCTCTATCTTCTCGGGCAGCTCTTTAGCCACTTCACTCTTCAAGCGACGCAGTATGAAAGGCCTGACCAGGGATCGCAGGCGCTCGATCGTCTTCGCGTCGCGATCCTTCACTATGGGAAGCTCGTAACGCTTGCGGAAATGGCCGTAGCTGCGCAGATAACCTGGCATCAGGAAGTCGAACACCGACCAGAGCTCGGCAAGGTTGTTCTCGACGGGAGTACCCGTGAGTGCCAGGCGGGTGCGTCCTTTCAAGAGCTTGACCGCCTTCGCATTCTGGGTGTTCTGGTTCTTTATCATCTGGGCCTCGTCAAGCACGATGAAATTGAAATCAAGCGCATCATAGTGTTTGATGTCGCGTTTCAGCTGGTCATAGGATGTCACCAGAAGGTCGATGCCATCGCCTTCACCCAAGAGCCTCTGGCGTTCCTGTCCGTTGCCTATAAGGGCAGCCACTTTGAGCTGCGGCGTGAAGCGCTGCGCCTCGTCCTTCCAATTGAGGACCAGCGAAGCCGGGCACACGACCAGGGATGGACGAAGGGTTCCGCCCTCTTTTGAAGCCAACAGCAGCGCAAGCACCTGCAAGGTCTTTCCCAAACCCATATCGTCGGCCAAGATGCCGCCGAAACGCAGGGCATCAAGCGTCGAGAGCCACTGGAAGCCCACAGCCTGGTAGTTGCGCAAGATTGGGGCAAGGCTGGAAGGCGCCGGGAAATCCGTGTCGGCCACGTCGCGCAGGGATCGCACAATCCCCCGGAAACGTTCGTCACGTTGATAACGCAGCTCTTCGTTTTGCTTTAAAAGAGAATCGATGTACAAGGCATGGTTCAGGCTGAGGCTGGCATGCCCTTCCTTGAGCTCGCCTTCGGAAAGGTCTAAGCCCAAAGCCAATTCTGCGAACTGCGACAAGGGGCCTTCAGCGATAGGCAAAAACGAGCCGTCCTTGAGCCTGATATAGTGCTTCGCCTTGCGGTATGCCTTCAACACCTCTGCCATGTCCTCTATCTCGGCTTCCCCGATATCGAAGTCTATTTCTAAGAGGTTGTCTTTGACCTGTACGCCCACACTGACCACGGCAGACGGGCGCACTTTGAGCTTTTTCAGCTCATCGGAGATGAACAGCTCCGCAATGCCGGAAAGCTCTCCTATGCCCCGGAAGGCAAGCTCGAAGATCCGGTCCTCGTCGTGGGCGAAGATGATGGCCGATCCCTTCCGGTAGGGCAGGAAGTCCATGTAGCGCAGCAGCACCTGTTCTGCCCGGTATTCTCCGAGCAGGTCGAAGGAACGGCTTGGCTCCTTCTCTTCGAAGGCATCGTGGGTCTTCCCGGCATAACTGAAGGTCATATGTGCAAGCAGGTTCCCCTCTTCGTCGACATCGAGATAGACCTTCGTATCAAGGGACGCAGGCACGAACTCGTCAAGGCCTTGTGCAACCTTGACCTCGACATGATTGGCCACCTCGGGCACAAGGGTCGAGAACACCGAAGGAAGGTCTTTCTTGCCGAAGAACAGCTCATAAGGCTTTCTTGCTGCCTCAAGCGTAAGCAAGATGTCGCGGCACTGGGCGCTGAACTCCTCGCTGCAGGAATAGACCACATCACCCAAGATGACATGGATGCGTTCCAATCCTTCGATTATCCGGTACGGTTGCGCACAACGCAGGATAGCGCCCTCCCTGTCGTGCTCGAGCCTAAGGTCGAGCGGAGGAATGCCCGGTACGACCTGCAAGGTGCGTATCTTCTTTTTCGCAGCTGCCTTGTAAGAGGACCGGTTCCTCGCAGCCGATGCCTCCCCCGGTACCTCAGGGTCGTTGAATTTGAGCGTTCCTGGCAAGGCCTTTCCTTCGGTCCCGGCCTTACTTTCAGCCCTGGCCTTGACTTTGGCTTTCGGCTTGGATTGCGCCTTGAGGCCAGTTTTGTCCGCCGACCCGTTCCCTGTCCTGTCAACCTGGCCGTCAGGAGTGCCCTCAGCCAGCCGTGGGTCGCCTTCGTTGGCCTTGCCTGCTGGTGCTCCTTCGTTGGCCTTGCCTGCTGGTGCTCCTTCGTCGGCCTTGCCTGCTGGTGCTCCTTCGTCGGCCTTGTTCCCGGCGATGCCCGCAAGGATGTCAAAGAAGGCGTCTGCGGTAGCAGGATCCAAATCCATGTCTTTCTTGCGGCCACCATAGTAATAGAAGTAATCCCGAGGTATGCGGTAGTGTTTCAGGATGAAGTCGAGCAAAGGCTGGGATCCTGCGCTAAAGGCTGCACGATTCGCCCATTGCTGATGTGACTTGCCCAGGTCGATATACCCCGATTTTAAGACAGCGTCTTTGAACTCCATGATGTTCATGACTACATACAGCTTCTCGCGGCCTACCTTGAAGCTCAGTTTCCATTCCCTGTCCCCGTAGTAATCGACGCTCTCTTGGAGGACAGGCTCGAGATTCACCACACCCAAAGGCTCTTCATGGTGGCCTGTTTCCAAGACCATCTGCCAAGCCCTGCGTTTCAAGAGGTCGACCGCCTCCCTATCGCTGTTCCGCGCTTTTGTGGAAGAAGAAGGTGCAAAGCCTTCCTGATAAGGCGAAGCCCCGTCCCAGGCAAACCCTGCCTTCGCTTTGGTGCCCTCCTTTGCTTTCCCGAGGATCCGCAGCCGGTCTTGAGCCGCATAGGCCACTGCGACGATATGCTTACAGGGGCTGCCGTATTCCCAATATGCCAGGCAATCGCAGGTGCCGCTGGCAACATTGATGTCGCCTTGGTCGTTCAGGTCGATGACGACGCCATAGTGCTGGTCGCTGCTTCCCCTTACCGTGGCATTGAGCATACCGTTCTGGACGTGCAGCGAGGTCACCCTGCCCGAACGGTAATAATCTGAACCGCGGTACCTTGAAGAGGAAGGGACTTCTTCCATACCCGCAATCTCAAACACCAGAAGCCCCGTTCATGTTGCTGGCTCGTCGCCTTTGATGAATGGTGGGGTGCTGGCCGGGCGCCGCATACGATAATCCGGCCTTCCCTTCTTGGAGCATATGTCGTCTCGTGTTCCTTGGTGTATCTCTGCCGCTTTGATAAGACATCGCTTCTTCTCCAACACCTTCCCGGTATCATACCGCTCGGGTTCACACCACAGGCAAAGCCTGCGCCTTGAATGTCGCTTCTCGGCATGGGACGCCTTCTTGCCGTAAGCCTTGGCTTGCTGAAAGCATTGTAGCAATTCTTGGCTTTTCTGGGGAGCCGCCCATGAAAACACTTTTAGTTGCCTTGGGGCTCTGCTGCCGTTCGCAGTGCCTTGCCCCCGACCAGCCGCATCGGCAAGCCTCAGCGCATCCTCTGCCGGTATGCCTTGACCGACAAGGCCCAAAAGGCAGCCCCGACAACGATGCACCACATGAGCGCCACAAGGTAAGTCCCAGAGACAGGGCTTCCCAAGAGCAGCCCGCGCAAGCTGTCGACAATCGGCGTCATAGGTTGGAACTGCGCGAACGCCGCCAGTGCAGGTGGCATGGTGCCCACGGGCACAAAGGAAGACGAAATGAACGCAAGGCCGATAAGCAGGTATGAGAACACACCCGATGCCTCGGCGGATTTTGCCATCAAGCCGAAGAACACGCTGATCCAGGTCATGGCAATGGTGAACAGCACCACAAGCACCCCCGCAAAAGCCCAACCAGCCATATCGGCACCCGGTTGAAACCCCACGACAAGGCCTACCAGGACAAGAACGGCAACTGAGACGATGTTGCTGACGAGCGAGGCCAGCACATGCCCACCCAGGATGCTCGATTTTGCAACAGGCATGGAATGGAAGCGCTCGAAGATGCCCTTCTGCACGTCGAAGTTGAGTCGAAACGCCGTATAGGATATGCCGCTCAGGATACAGAACAGGATGACGCCGGGCAACATATAGTCCGCCGTGCCGATGCCGCCCAGATCCATGGCCCCCCCGAACACATAGCGCATAGCAAGCAGCATCATGATGGGCATGAGCAGTACCGTGATCACCGTGTCCACGCTGCGAAGCAGTTGCTTCATCACGCGCCCCGTCATGACCAGGGTATCGCTCAGGGCATATCTGATGTTCATCGTAAGGCTCCTTCGTGTGTCAGGCTTCTGCCGGCATATCCGTTGTCCGGGTCTCCCTCGGTATAGCTGCTGTCCGGGTCTTCGCCGGTACATTCGATTTCCAGGTTTTCGTCGGTACATTCGAACTCCGGGTTTTCGCCGGTATAGCTGCTGTCCGAATCTCCGTCGGCATATCCGTTGTCCGGGTCTTCGTCGATCATGCCCGTTCCAGGGCTTCTGTCGGTCTTAGATCCTGCACCGATGATAAAAAGGAAGGCCTCTTCAAGCGTCGGTGGCCTCTGGGCAAAGGTGGCCGCTATCCTTGCCGATTCGAGGGCTGCCAGGACCTCTGCCGCCTGTCTCACGCTTCCATCTGTCGAAACCAGAAGCGATAACCCACAAGCCTGTGCATCATATCCAGCAAGGGCTTTGAGTGCCCGCGCCATTTCGGCCTCTTCCAAAAAGCTCAGTTCAAGCTTTGGCGGCGGGGCAAGGCTTTTGAGTTGTGTTGCTGAACCTGAAGCAGCAATCCTGCCGCCATCGAGAACCGCTATGCGGTCGGCAAGGCTGTCGGCTTCCTCAAGGTATTGGGTGGTAAGGAACACCGTCACACCCGACCTGGCCATGGTGCGAACGACCTCCCAGACCGATTGACGGCCTTGCGGATCAAGCCCAGTCGTCGGTTCGTCAAGGAACACGACCTGTGGGCTGCCTATCATGCTCATCGCAAGGTCGAGGCGCCGCTTCATGCCCCCCGAATACTGAGAGAGTGGCTTATCGGCCGCTTCAGTCAGCCCGAACGTTGCAAGCTGCCTTTCTGCTTCCCCCCTAGGGTCGGGGATGTGGCGCAGCTTTCCCATCATGATCAGGTTCTCACGCCCGGTCAGGATATCGTCCACCGCCGCGAACTGCCCGGTAAGGCTGATGCATTCGCGCACTTTGCGTCCTTGTCTGGCCACATCGAAGCCGCAGACCTCTGCAGTGCCGCCATCGGCCGCAATCAGGGTGGCCAGTATCCTGATTGCCGTGGTCTTACCAGCACCATTCGAGCCGAGCAGGGCAAACACCTCGCCTTGACCCACTTCGAAGTCGATGCCCCGCAAAACCTCTTGAGTGCCGCCTTTTGCGCCCTTGAACGACTTATGCAGGCCTCTTGCCACGATAGCAGCCCTGTTCATTGCAGGACTCTTCTCACGATAGCAGCCCCGTTCATTGCGGGCCTCTTGGCACGATTACCCGTCCCGTTCATTGCGGGCCTCTTGGCACGATTACCCGTCCTGTTCATTGTGGGCCTTCCTTATTCCCTAACTTTGCCGCTATCTCGCGGTTGAGGCGCGTCCGCCAATCCTCGGTATAGGTCTTAGCGTTCTTGAGCAGTTCATCGCAGAAGGCAGCTACGTCTTCCCCGGTTAACTCGAGGACGTCCTTGCCATTGGCCGCTCCTTCCTCGAAAAGCTCAAGCAGGTCGTAGTGGATCTTCAGCATATCGTAGCCTGAACCGGAGGCGAACATCCACATATGGTGCTGGATCTTCTTGAAGACGAAGGCGTAATCCTTCGGCAGGGCATCGACCCGCGCCATGTGCCTTTTGTATTCGCGCTTGCTTTCCCGGATCTTCTTGATGTTCAGATAATTGTCGAAAAAATCAGACATGGGGCTGCTCCTTTTTCAGTTGGTCAATCCGCGATGAGATGAAAGCCCATTTCTCCCAGAAGATGGCCAGTTCTTTGCGCCCCTCATCATTGAGCGTGAAGAACTTGCGCACGGGGCCTTTGTCTGAAGGCCGTCTTGCCACTTCAACGAGATGGTTCTTTTCTAGGCGCAAGAGGATGGTGTACACCGTACCCTCTATCACGTCGGTGAATCCGAGTGCGTTCAGGGTACGCGTGATCTCATAGCCGTAGGTCTCTTCACGGCCGATGATCTCAAGCACGCATCCTTCCAGAACGCCCTTCAGCATTTCGGTCAGATTATCCAAGCATTATCCTTCCTCTTCATCGATACTTGGTGCAGCCACAATCCCAGCAGCTGGGGTTGCCGGGACGACTGCGAGCGGCACTTGCAGCCGGGGCAGCCTTGCGGCCGAGGCGCGGCCGAGTGACAGCCGGGGCAGCCTTGCGGCCGAGGCGCGGCCGGGGCGGCCTTGCGACAGGTGCGGCCTTGCAGCCGGGACGACTGGCGGGCGGCACTTGCGACAGGTGCGGCCTTGCGACAGGTGCGGCACTGCGGCCGGGGGCGCAGCCAGGGGGCAGCACCTTTCCGGTATTATGTGTTACCGGTATGCTGTTACACCGATTACTAGTACATCGTACTACCGAGTACCTATGCTGTCAAGGGGAGATTTGACACCCAGTCACCCGACGTGATGCCTTGAAGCTACCTTTCGGTTACTATCCATCCGGCGAACAGTAACGTTCAAAGGGGCTGGTGAACCAGGAATGCCCCGTACTTTGTAAGGATTCTGCAATATATGGTAATATCCCCTCTAGGATGATTCAGGAACATACAAGGAATTGTTCATTGCGATTACCGCCCAGAATCTCTATCTTGTGAGACAGGCTGCCATGACACCCTTGTCATGGGGCTTTGAACAAGGGTCCGATAAGCCCAAGCAAGGGACTTGGGAACTACTTTGACGACGAACAGACGAGGAGAGGACATGGAAGGAAAAGGCAGGATCACCGAAGGCATGACCAGAAGGGGCTTCGTCGCCGCAGCGGCGGCAGCTTCTGCCTTGGCAGCACTTGGCAACGCCGGGTGTTCGCCATCGCAGAACTCCGTGGTCAAGAAGGACCACGCCACACCGCCCGACCCCACCGAGGGCGAATGGGTCACCGCAGCCTGTTGGCACAACTGCGGAGGCCGTTGCCTGAACAAGGCGCTGGTGAAAGATGGGATCATCGTACGTCAGAAGACCGACGACACCCACGAGGACAGCTATGAGCAATTCCAGCAACGTGCCTGTGTGCGCGGCCGCGCCCAGCGCAACCAGGTACTGAGTGCCGATCGCATCCGCAAGCCCCTCAAGCGCGCCGGATGGGCCCCTGGCGGCGGTGCTGCCTCGAACGGCCAGATGCGCGGGAAGGACGAATGGGAAGAAATCGAATGGGACGAAGCCCTCAGCCTGATAGCCCAGGAATTCGATCGCATCAAGGCTGCCTATGGCAACAAGGCCTTCTTCATCAATGGCTCCGAAGCCCAACAGCTCATGGCCGCGTACGGCGGCTTCGTGAACAACTGGGGCACGACCTCTTACGGGGCATTCGCCTACACGCCCGGCATCTGCGGCTTCGGCGGCTTCAACTTGAGCGACAACGGAAACGACCGCCTCGACTTCAAGAACTGCGAGGTCATCGTTCTCATCGGCTCGAACCCCGCCTGGTCATCCGGCGGAAGCCCCATCTACCATGCCCTTCTCTGCAAGGAAGGCGGCACGAAGTTCGTTGCCTTCGACCCCTTCTACAACGAAAGCCATTCGGCGCTCGAGGCCGAATGGATTCCGACGCGCCCAGGGACCGAGACCGCTCTCTTCTTAGGGATTGCCCACGAGATGCTGCGCATGGATGCGGAAAAGAAGCTCATCGACTGGGACTTCTTGAACAAGTACACCATCGGTTTCGATGCCGAACACATGCCGGAAGGCGAAGACCCACAGGGCAACTTCAAGGATTATGTCTTGGGCACCTATGACAAGACGCCCAAGACGCCCCAATGGGCCAGCGTGCGCTGCGGCGTGGCGCCCGAGAAGATAAGCGCTGTGGCTGAGCTTATCGGCAAGGACACGAAAGCGGCTGTGGTCGGGTCTTATGCCGCCGCGCGCAACACGCATGTCGATAACTGGCCCCAAATGCTGATGACCATCGGCGCCATGGGCGGCCACTACGGCAAATCCGGCCATATGTGCGGGCTGACCACCAACGCCCGCGCCTACAATGGCGGGAGCACTATATTCCAGGCAGGGAGCAGCGGCCTCAAATCGATTGAGAACCCCATCAAAGACGAGGCCTTGTGCCATGTCGAGATGTGGCGGGGCATCCTGACCGGAAGCTACAACTATACCGGCTCTAGCTCTTCAAAGCGCAACCCCGGCGTGAAGAAGGATATCGACATCCATGTGATATGGCACGGGGGCGGCGCACGGCTCCAAACGGCGGACGACCAGGTCACCGGCATCAAAGCCCATCGCAAGGTTGATCTGGTGATAAGCAATGCCTCGTTTCTGACCACCAACTCGAAATACGCCGATTTCATCCTGCCCGTATCTACCCTGTGGGAACGCGATGGCGGCTTCCTGACCGGCAACCGCGAGATGCTGATCATGTATTCCCGCGTGTTGGACCGCTATTTCGAGACCTATTCCGACCAAGAGATAGTCATGATGCTTGCTCCGAAGCTGGGCATCGATCCTTTGACCATCTATCCCATCGACGAGAAGCAGCAGTTCTTCAACCAGGCGGCAGGCGCAACCATGATCAACGACAAGGGTGAGAAGGTGCCCCTCATCTCCTTCACCCAGGCAGAGATCGATGCCCTCAAGGTGGAAGGGAAGCCCCAGGACGGCTTCATCAGCTTCACGGAGTTCAAGGAAAAAGGCGTGGTCTCGGTCAAGCGGAAGGAAGGCGATGCCTACACCTATTACTTCGGCAAGGATTTCATCGAAGACCCCGTGGCCAACCCCATGACCTCTGAATCTGGCCTGATGGAGATCTACTGCCGCAAGTTGGCCGCAAGCTGCAAGTCCTTCGGCTTCAGCAGCGACGTCACCCCCATCCCCACCTATTACACCGGGCCGGAAGGCTACCCTGGCACCTTCGCAGGGGGCGATATCGAGGCCGGCAAGCCCAGCAAGTATCCCTTCCAGCTGTATAACCCGCACTACCTGCGCAGGGTGCATTCTGTCATGGACAACGTGCAATGGCTTCGCGAGGCGTGGGTGAACCCCGTGTACCTGAATGCCCAGGATGCCTCTGCCAAGCAGATCAAGACCGGCGACACCGTGAAGATAACAAGCCCTTATGCATCGTGCCTGCGCACTGCCTGCGTCACCGAGCGGCTCATGCCGGGCGTGGTGGGACTGCCGCATGGGGCATGGGTCGATGTGGACGAGGCCACCGGGATAGACAAGGCCGGCTCAGACAACTACCTCTACGGCTGCGTCGTTTCCGGGGCTGGGGTCTCGGGCTGGAACTCAGGCATCTGCACCTTCGAGAAGGCCGCAGAAGAGCTTGCCCCCGATATCGACCGCCCGTTGCTTGTCTCGTATGAAGAAAACGGCGATTACGCCGGAAAGGGGATGTGAAACCATGGCACAGATAGGCTTCTACCATGATATGACCCGGTGCACCGGCTGCAAGGCCTGCCAAATGGCCTGCAAGGACAAGAACGACCTGGATATCGGGAACATCTTCCGCCATGCCGAGTCCTTCGAGGTGGGCACCTTCCCGAATGTCCAGACCTACTGTTATTCCTTCACCTGCAACCACTGCGAAAGCCCTGCCTGCATGGCCGCCTGTTCGCAGGGCGCCATCTATAAGACCGACGACGACGGCAGCGTCATCATCGACCAGGACCTCTGCATCGGCTGTCAGAGCTGCCTCAAGGCCTGTCCTTATGGAGTGCCCCAGTATAACGAGGCCACCCAGAAGACCGGCAAATGCGATGCCTGCTACTGGCTGCGTAAGAACGGGGAAGACGTCGCCTGTGCATCCACCTGCCCGGCACGCGCCCTCTTCTTCGGCGAGATGGATGCCTTGCAGCAGAAGCATGGAAACGGCAAGCAGCTTGTAAACGAGTTCCCCGCCTTGGGCTTGGCATCGATGACCCTGCCTTCTGTGCTGGTGAACCTCAAGGCCTGTGCCCAAGAGGAAGGCTTCGCCCCCTCGCTGTTCTAGCTTGCGGCAAGGCCGAAGGCACTGCAGCAGGCACTGCAGCAGGCTCCAGGCCGAAAAGCCACAGGTGCGCCAGATGCCAAACCGCAGGCCGAAAAGCCGCGGGCTTATGTCAGCAGGACGCAACCCGCAGGTCGAAAAGGCGGGGCGCGATTCTCAGGCAAAGAGCCGCAGGGCTTGCCGGTGCCAAACCGCAGACAGACGTCCTGCCAGAAGATGTCCGCACGCCCTTCCCTCAAATAGGGTATCATATACCCCCATGAGAGAAGGGCGTTTCTTGGCGGACAGAATCGAGCGGACATCTGACCGAACAGCCGAGCAAACAACTGAGCGAACCATTGAGCGGACACCCGTGCGTGCATCCGACCGAACAACTGAGCAAGCAGCCAAGCGCATATCCGACCGAACAGCCGATCAAACAACTGAACGAACAACTGAGCGAACACAGGTCAGTGAAGACACCACGAAGGACAAGAGAGGGAAACCCATGGGGGAACCAAGAGGGAAGAAAAGCGTCATGGCGACAGCTGCCCAAGGGCCGGCAGCCGAAGAGGTGGCCACCACAGCAACAGAGGTGGCCACCACAGCAACAACGGCTCGCGGACTGCTTCTGGTGCGCCGCTACGCCTATGAGGCCTTGCATGTCGTATTCGGACAGAAGCCTTCCGCACAGATACTCGCAGCCCTTTTGAGTGCAGAATCCCTGACAACCCTTGAGGCTATCGTTCCCCTTGCCCCGCCCGCCTATGGCAAGGCCGTCAAGGCCTTCGCATTGTGGGGCAGCCATTACCTTGGCTCCGATCCCGATGAGGCTTCGGAAGCGTTGCGACAACTGGATATCGAATACACCCGCCTTTTCATCGGGCCTGCAGCCTTGGCGGCACCGCCCTGGGAAATGGTGTATCGGACCGGGCGAAGGGAGCTTTTCCAACCAGGTGTGGCCACGATCCGTGCCCGGTATGAGCAAGAAGGCTGCCTGCCTGCCGAACACCCCCGTGTATCCGACGACCACCTTGCCCTCGAGTTGGATTTCATGCGCTTCCTGTGCGAAAAGGAAGAGATGGCGATCGAAGAAGGCGACCTGGCCGAAGCACAGCGCCTTGAAACCGTTCAAGGCTCCTTCGTGCAGGAAAGCCTGATGGGGTGGATTCCCGCCTATGTGGCCGACCTCAAGGCGGCAGCAACCGGGCCTTACTACCGTGCTGCCGCCGATATGCTGCTGGCATTCGTAGCATTCGACGCCTCCTTGTTGCAGGACGCCTCCTTGTCGCAGGGCGCCTCCTTGTCGCAGGAAGGTTGAAGGGGCGCGGCAATGGGGCCAATCAAGGGCAGGGCACGGTCATGACCAGGCAGGGCTTCTACTATGACCAGACACGTTGCGTAGGCTGCAAGACCTGCCAGATATCCTGTAAAGACGTGAACGGGCTTGCCCTGGGCAAGCTCTTCCGTAGGGTGGCCTCATACGAGACAGGAAGCTTCCCCACCCCTTCGACCTTTCATTTTGCCGCGACCTGCAACCATTGCGCCAAACCTGCCTGTGTCGCCGTCTGCCCGGTAAGTTCGATGTACAAGGACAAGGCGGACGGCACCGTTCAGCACGACGACCTGTTGTGCATAGGCTGCCAGTATTGCGTGAAGGCATGCCCCTATGGCAATCCCAAATACCTTGAGGACATCATGGTGGTCCATAAATGCGATGCCTGCCTGCAGCTTCGACAAGCAGGCGAACAACCGGCTTGCGTGGCAGGCTGTCCCGCACGTGCCCTGGAGTTCGGCCCCTTCGATGAGCTTCTGGCCTTGCATCCCGATGCCGTCTTCGACCTGCCTCTCCTTCCCGACTCAAAGGCAACCGAGCCTTCCTTGCTCATAAAAGCCCGACACAGCGCCCTGGCTGGGGAATACCGCGAGATGCTGACATGACCGGGCGGCATCGCAACCCACATTCTGGGGGCATCCGTTCCGCTCAGGGCGATGTGCGCCCCCTGCCTGCCGCCGGCCTTCCCGTCAAGGTGCCGGACCGAAGACCGCGCCGATTGCGAAGGCCGGCATCTTGCGCCAGAATGACGTGCGAGAAGGCGGGCGCACATGGGTAAGGTCCGCCTTAAGAGCATGTTCCTTGTCCTTTTGTTGGTGCTGTTCGTTTTCGCCAGCGTGGCCAACTATTTCGGGACATCCTCTTCGATGCATCAACAGACCGAAAAGGAGCTGATTGAGAAAGGGAGGGTCTTATCCCAGCAGATGAACGCGGTATGGTCTTTCATGTCAGCCAACCAAGACCAGCTGCAGTCGATAGCCCGTACCGAAGAAGGCGTCTACTACGGCCTTCATTGCGCCATAGTCGGACGAAGCATCGGCGCCATCTTCTCGCAAGAGACGAACTACACGACGCGCTTCGTGAACTTCTCTCCCCGAAACCTTGCAGACACCCCTGATGACTTCGAGTCCGCTGCACTCCAGGCATTCAAGGCAGATTCCGGCGTGAAGGAATTCTACGCCTTCAGCGAATACGGCGGCATGGAGGTGTTCCGCTACTCTGCGCCCATGGAGATACAGGAGACCTGCCTCGAGTGCCACGGCATGCCTGCCGGCGAGATCGATGTGACTGGCTTCCCGAAGGAAGGCTGGAACAAAGGGGAGATCGGCGGTGCCATCAGCATCGCCATTCCTTTGGACGTCTATCGGGAAAACGAACGCGCTACCGTGCTATACAATCTGCTCTTCTTTTCCTGCCTGTTGCTGGTGTTCTCGGTCTGCGTTTGGATAGCGCTGTCATACCTGGTGACGAACCCTTTGCGCCGCCTGCGGCACGGCATACGACAGACCCAGGTGGGAGAACTGGACCTTCGCCTTGCGCCAGGAGAGGCATCATATGAGATGCGTGACCTGGTGCAGGAGTTCAACGAGATGTCGCACAAGCTTGGCCGGGTCTACACCAGCCTGGAATCGCAGGTCTTAGAACGCACGCAACAGCTCTCGCAGGCGAACCGCCTTCTCGAGGAACAACGTTCCCAGCTTGAAGAGATAAACAGCCATCTGGCCGACGAGAACCGCTATAAATCGGACTTCCTGGCAATGATGAGCCACGAGCTGCGCACCCCCTTGACCTCTATCATCGCCTTTGCCAACCTTCTCCAAAAAAGCGCCTCTGGCCAGGCTGACCCCGGTATTGCTGAGATAAGCCACGAGATTGAATCCAATAGCCAGATCCTGTTGGCCATTGTGAACGACATCCTGGATATGAGCCGTATCGAGGCAGGGAAGGCAGAACTGAACCCCGAGATGGTCGATTTCGGCGATCTGGCTTCGTCGCTTCGGGACTTCGTGCAGCCCATTGCCGACCAGAAAGGCATTAAGGTGTCCTATGAGGTAAAGAACAACGTGCCCTTGGCCTTCGTCGATTTTGACAAGCTGCACCATATCCTGGTCAATCTGCTTTCCAACGCCATCAAGTTCACCCCTTGCGGGGGGCAGGTCTGGGTTGACATATCCTACGAGCCTGTTGACGCCACACCCACCCAAACATCCTCCGAGCCTGTTGACGCCACACCCGGCCCCACCGGTGACACACCCACCCAACCAGCAGGCGGTTTCATCCTTTTATGTGTCCGTGACACCGGCATCGGCATCGCTGAAAAGGATCTGCGCGACATATTCGAGCGTTTCTGGCAGATAGACTCTTCAGCTTCCCGGAACTACAATGGCACCGGTCTGGGACTTGCCTTGGTGAAGGAATACACCACCATGCACGAAGGCACGGTGGAGGTTTCCAGCACGCTGGGTGAAGGCAGCACCTTTATGGTGCGGATCCCCCGCAGACAGGAAGGAACGGAATGAAGGTATTGCTGATAGACGATGACAAGAGCATGCACGTGCTCCTTGAACGTATATTGGTTTCCGAAGGCTATGAGTTCATCGGCTCGCTGACGGGCAAAAAAGGGCTTGAGTTTGTCGAAGCCGAGAAGCCTGACCTTGTTTTGCTGGATGTCATGCTGCCCGAGATCAACGGCTTCGACCTCTGTCGGCACATCCGGGAAGAAGGCCGCAGGGTGCCCATCATCATGGTCTCAGCAAAAGGCGATATCGTTGATAAGAGCATCGGCTTCAAAGCTGGCTGCGACGATTACGTCGTGAAGCCCTTCAACGCCGATGAGCTGTTGCTGCGGATAGAGGCGAACATCCGGCGGCATAAAGACGACCTCAGCTTCATCAAGGCGGTGAACAAGGGCGGAAGCATCAAGACAGGCGACCTCGAGGTTTTCTTCGACCACTACGAGGCCTATCTGCGCGGGAAGAAGATAGACCTTACCTCGAAGGAGTTCGAGACCTTGGCGCTTTTGGCAGCCAACCCCGGCAAGGTGTTCACGCGCAACCAGATACACGAGCACATCTGGGGCGAGACCAGCAAGGTGGCTGAGGACAGCATCACGGTGTTCGTGCGCCGCATCCGCGAGAAGATCGAGGACAACCCCTCCCAACCCCGCTATCTCCTGACCGTGTGGCGCGTGGGATACAAGTTCGTCGAACGTCTTTAGGGGAAGAAGCTGCACGTCAGTACAGGCTGGCGCGTGGGCTACCGGTTCATCGAACCCACGAGGGGGAGAAGCTGCACGTCTCTACAAGTGCAGCCGTCCGCCCCCGCGGCGCCGCAGCCGTCCGCACACCGATACGCTGAAGGGTTAGCTGCCGTACTTCTCGCAGAAGGCCTCGATGTCGTTGAAGTCCTTCAGGCGATCCTTGAGCTGTTCATGAGACCAATCCCACCAGGCGCTGCGCTCTATGCCCTCGATGATGCGCGGCTCGAAACGTGCCTTGATGGCGCGTGCCGGGTTGCCAACCACGATAGTGTAAGGCTCGACGTCCTTGGTGACCACCGCCATCGACCCGACCACCGCGCCATTGCCTATCGTGACCCCGCCCTGCACCGTCGCGTTATAGCCGATCCAGACATCGTGGCCGATAACGGCACGGCGGCTTGCCCGAAAGGCAAGGAATTCCTCGTCATTTTGCCCGAAGCCATACGCCGCACAGCGGTAGGTGATGTGGCTTTGGACCACACGGCTGTAGGTGGGGTGCTGCACGGGGTTGATGCGCACCTCGGTGGCAAAGGAAGCGAACTTGCCTACCTCGCTTGAGAAGATGTCGTTTCCCGCGCCGATGTGGGAATAGCTCCCTATGGTCGAAGCGTCTATGGTGCAGCGCTCCCCCACGAAGACATAAGCCCCCAAAGAGGAACCGGTCACCTGTGAGCCGGGAAGCACCAAGGCCTCAGGTCCAAGCCTTAAGAAATCGAACGTTGACATGGTTGTTCCTTTCTCCCTTTTTCAGGTTCCGTCACGCGGCCATGAAGCCTTCGTGCCTCTTGGACTCGCGGTCGCAGGACTTGTCACGCTGATGCCTTGTTTGTCACGCGACCATGAAGCCTTCGTGCATATTGAACTCGCGGTCGCAGAGGCCTTCCATGAACTCAAGGTCGTGGAAGATGCCCAACATCGTGCATCCCCCCTGTTTCAACTGCTCGATCAACTCGCGCACCTTGAGCTTCGAGCTGTTGTCGAGCGAAGCGGTCGGCTCGTCGAGCAACAGCAGCCTTGGCTCCTTTATCATGGCAGCCGCAATGTTGAGGCGCAGCTTCTCACCGCCGGAAAAGGTGAGCGGATACAGCCCCCACAGATCCTCGGCCAGGTTGAAATGGCGCAGCAGCCTTTCCGTCTCAGCCCGCGCCCACTCAAGGCCGCCCTCGGGCGAAGAATCCAGGGCGCTTTGCAGCACGGTGTCATAGGCGGTGGTGCGCGGAAGGGCTTTGAGGAACTGCGAGATATACCCTATCTCAAAGCGGCGCAGGTGGATCATCTGTCGCTCGCTTGCCTTGGTAAGGTCCAGCAAGCCGAATTGCATGGAGTCGTACCAGATGGCGCCGGCGTGCGGAAGGTTGGTGCGGTAAATTGAGCGCTGAATGGTGGATTTGCCGCTCCCGCTCCTTCCGGTTATGCCGACGAACTCACCCGGCATCACGCTGATGTCGATGTCCCGACAGCCGCAGATGGTGCGTCCGGCTTCATGCAGGTAGAAGCTCTTCGAGAGGCCTTCTATGCGCAACAAGGCATTCATCAGGCCACCTGCCCTACCGCAGATTCGAGGGCAGCTTCCTGGCTGGCAGTTGCAACAGGAGCGACTGAAGGAACGGGGGACTTGGCAGTTGCAACAGGAGCGACTGAAGGAACGGGGGGCTTGGCAGTTGCACCATGGGCTTCTTCAAGTCCTGTCTCGGAGCCGCTCGAGGCTGCTTGTTTGATGGCCTGCGGATATTGCGTCTTGAACACCGATCGTCCTTCCACGAAGACCTCTTCGACAACCGGGATGCCCGGGCTTCCCTTGTCAAGGGAAAGCTCGCGCACCAACAGGATGTCTGCCCGCATCCCTTCGGCTATCTGCCCTACTTCGCCCTCTATCCCGACCGCACGGGCAGGATTCAAGGTGACCAGCGCAAACGCCTGCGGCAGGCTGATGTCGCAGCTTTGGTGAAGCTCGAACACCGCCCGCAGGAGTGCCGCCGGGTAGTAATCGCTGCACAGGATGTCGGTTGCACCGGCACATACTGATTCACGTGCGGAAAGGTTCCCCGAATGAGAGTAGCCCAACAACACGTTCGGCGCTCCGGCTATCGTGTGCATCCCCAGGTCACGTGCCCTGTGCGCAACCTCAAGGGATATGGGGAACTCCGAGATGCTGGCACCGAGGCCGGCCATGAAGGCGACCTCTTCGGTGCTGTCATCGTCGTGCGAGGCAACCGAGACCCCCCGTTCGTGCGCTATGCGGGTAAGATGGGCAATCTGGTCAAGGTCGAGCTTCGCTGCGGCCTGTTGCTTGTCGACCATTCCCTGGACCTCTTCGTCACTCAGATTGCCTTTGTAGCTCTTGATGGTCTTCGCAAACACCTCTAAGTCCCGGTATTGCCCTTGCCCCGGGGTGTGATCCATGAACGAGATGAGGTCCACCTTGCCTGCGTGCAGCAGATCCTCGACGTCCTGGAAATGATCGACCGCATCCAACTCGACTCGCACGTGAAGGCGATGCCGGATAAGATGGTCGCGCAATTCGCCCGCACGCATCTGGTCAATGTGTTCGATGAGGGCAGATACGTTCGAGAATCGCCTGATGGGCTTATGGTCGAACACCAGCATCTTATAGATGGAAAGGGAATGGTAAATAGTGGTCACCCCATATGCCGCAAGCGAACGGTCGGCTTCGTAAAGGGCGCCGCGCAGATCCATCACCACGCTCGGCCGCGGAGAGGCGATGCCTTCGATGTAGTCTGAATGGATGTCGATGAACCCGGGGGCAACATAGCAGCCGGTCGCATCGATCAGCTTGATATCGGGCATTAAAGGCCGCACACGGCTGGGCTCGATAGCACTGATGCGGCCATCCACTATGACCACGTCGTGCGCAGGGGCAAGCCGGTCTGCCAGGACCACGGTGCCCCCTTGGATGATGCTGGTGCCTTTTTCAAACATAAACAGGTTTCCTTTCATAGTTGTTCAATGGTCCGGTCGAGCTTTGAGCGCCATATGCTTCACCCGGCCTTCCCAAGAGGGCTGCCCGGTGATTGCAGATGACCCGAAAAGCGAGCGATGCGTACTGGTGTTACGTGAGCGAGCTTTGAGCGCCCTATGCTTCACCCGGCAGCCCTCTACAAGAGGGAATGGACGAGTTGCTGCGTATACCTCTCCTGCGGATCCTCGAGTATCTGGTCGGTGAGGCCTTGCTCTATCACCTTCCCGTCCAACATGACCGAGGTGCGTTGGGCTAACATCCGGATGACCGCCAGGTCGTGGCTGACCACCACCATGCTGACGTCAAGATCGCGGCGCAGGCGCAAGATGAGGTCGAGCACCTTTGCCTGCACGGACAGGTCAAGCCCGGTGGTCACTTCGTCAAGGAGCAGGATGGGGGGGTTGTTGGAGAGCGCCTTGGCTATCTGGACACGCTGCTGCATGCCGCCCGAGAACTCCCGGGGCGGGTCGGAGGCACGGCGCAGGGGAATGTTGACCTGTTCCAACAGGGACAGGCCTCTTGTGCGCATTTCCTCGACCTTGCGGTTGCCGGAAGCAATCATCTGCTCGGCGATGTTTGAGAGCGCGCTGAAATCCATACGGAGCCCTAACCAGGGGTTTTGGTAGACCATGCCGAAGATGGTATTACGGATGGCTCGTTTTTGCTGAGGAGAGCAGGCCAGCAGGTCCACGGTGCCGTTTTCCACCAGGCCGGTGGTCACCGAACCGGAACTGGGCTGCTGGTCGAAGCAGATACAGCGCATGAGGGTGGATTTCCCGCTGCCGCTTTCCCCTACGATGCCGATTATCTCGCCGGGATAGACATCGAGCGAGACCTGGCGCAGGGCGTGGATGGTGCCGCACCGGGGACACATGTTGCGCTCAAGGATGGCGTCACGATCGGCGCAGTACGAACAGCCAGGCCCGAAGCTGCAGGTCAGCTCCCTTACCTTGAGCAGGGGGGCTTCTAAGGTTGCGCTTGTGCTTGTTGCCCTTCTCATGCGGTCACCTCCGGGGCTATGAGACGGGGCTGGCGTTTCTCGTGCTGCTGTGCTGCAGGCTGCTGTGCTGCAGGCTGCTGCCTTTCAAGCGGCATTTCGGGGTGTTGGGCTTCAAGTGGCTCTGCTCCCGTATCGCTGTCTCCCAGCTGCTGTGCTGCAGGCTGCTGCGTTCCAAGCTGGCGCCTTTCGCTCTGTTGTTCTTCGAACTGCCGCCTTTCGAGCTGGCGCTTATGGCAGTAGTTGGTGTCGTTGCACTGATGATAGGTCTTGCCGCTTGCCTCATCGACCAGCTCGTCGAAATAGACCCCCTTCGCTCCACATACACGGCATTCCCTGCCCTCGAAAGTCTCGGTCACAAAGGGGTAATCCTCGAAGTCGAGCGACTTCACGCTGGTATAGGGGGGGACCGCGTATATCTTCTTTTCCCGCCCCGCACCCAGAAGCGTCAGATTGGCCACATGATCGAGCTTATGGTTGTCTAAGCGCGGTATGGGAGAAGGAGCCATGACATAACGCCCGTTCACCAGCACAGGATGGTCGGCGCCCGTGGTTGCGCTCCCATAGCGGACCACCTGCTCGAACAGTCCGAGCCAGGCTCCGGTGTAATCGGCTTCAGCATGGAGCCGCTGCGTCACCTGTTCCCGCGCCTCTATGTCGCGCAGGGGCTCGGGGGTGGGCACCTGAAGGACGAGCACCTGTTGTTCACTCAGGGGCTCTTCAGGGATGCGATGCCGTGATTGTATGAGGCTTGCGGCAGCGGTGTCTTCCGTCAGCGCGACACCGGTGGTGGCACAGATGAGCTTCTTGATGTTGACCGCGTTAACGCTGCCGTCATGGCCTTGGTCGATGACCTTCAGCACCTCGTCGCGCCCGATGATAGCCAAGGTTATCTGCAAACCGCCTGTCCCCCATCCACGTCCGATAGGCATCTCCCGCGAGGCAAAGGGCACTTGATAGCCGGGAATCGCTATCCCTTTGAGGATTGCGCGGCGGATTTCGCGCTTGGACCCTTCGTCGAAGAATGCGAAGTTATAGAGTTGCCGCATGGGCTTCCTTTCCTGGTCTGTTTTGTGCCTGCTGAGCTGTTTGGGGCAGCGGGTGCCTGGGAGCGCCCCGTTCCCCACCAAGGCCTTGCCCCAAGGTGCCCAGGGCGCAGGGAGCGGGCTTCTCGGGGCTGCCTGCGCACGTGTCTTGGCTATCGTCAGCTAAGCTTGAGGCACCTTCTTCTTGGGTGCGGCGCACGCTGTTGAGCTTTGATTGGAAGGTCACATAATGGGGCAGCTTGAGGTGCGAGATGAAGCCGGTAGCCTCTATGCCGTCGATGTGGTACAAGACGAACTCCTCGTCTTGGGTGGGAAAGACAGGGTTTCCCAAACCCATGCAGAAGTCAAGAACGCTCATGGCGATGGCCTTGCTCTCTGCGCTTCCGTACACCAATCCATACCCTATGCCGAACTCCAGGGAATGGGCCTGGTCGGCTCTTCCCGGTTTGGCCGCGGGTTCTTCGGCCAGGGATTTCGGGGTCTCGGCCACGACCGCCTCGGCATGAGTTGCAGCTTCGGCCGCGGGTTCTTCGGCCAGGGATTTCGGGGTTTCGGCCACGACCGCCTCGGCATGAGTTGCAGCTTCGGCCATGACCGCCTCGGCAGGAACGGTCGGGGCTTGCACATCCTGTTCCTCAGAAACATGAGGCCTTTCCTTGCTCTCAACAGAGAAAAGGCTTTCAACCTCGGTAACCGCTATGGCGCCCACATAATAGGCATCGTCTTCGTCGCCTGCCTGGAAGGGATGGTCTATCAGGATGTCCAGGCTGCCGTAGCGCAGTTCGCCTACGGTGGGATGGGCAGGACCGAAGCCACGGATGGCCGCATATCCGAGTGCCATGACCGCTGCAGTCATGCCCCGCGCAAGCGCTTGGAGGCGTATGCTGCGGGGTGCCGGGAAGCTCAAAGGCTCCATGGTGATGTCATGAGGGGGCGTGTCATCAAAGCTGCAAGGGCAAAGCAGCCCCTGTTCTTCAAGATAAGCCGTCACCTTGGGAAGCGCCTCGAAGCCGAAAGGCACCAGGGTGGAATGCGGGGCAGTATCGGCGGCATCGGCGGCATCGGCGGGCTTGGCACAATCGGCGCAATCGGCGGCTTCGGCGGCACCGGTGGATCCGGCAGGCTCGGCGGCATCGGTGGACCTGCCAGATGCAGGACCCAAAGCGTCATCGACAAGCGAGAAGTCAAGGAGCCGATGGCTGTAATCGCGGGTGACACCCAGGATCTGGCCACCGGGGATGTCTTTGAAGGCAGCCGAGATACGACGGCCTACCACCATGTCAGAGGTATCGATGATCCGCGAGGTGTAGGGGCGCTCAAGGGTCGAACGGAAGGCCCGCAGCAAGAACACGGCCTCTTCCACCGAGCCGCCGCCCTGTTTGAGGGCGAGTGCGGCAAGCGTGGGATCGTAGAGCGAGCTTTCACCCATGACCTGATCGACCAGTTCTGGCAGTGCAGCGGCAATAGCTGCGACCGCAACATCGCTTGAAGAGGCAAGCATGCGTTTGCGCAACAAGGCCAGACTGGCCTCTATCGCCTCTTCGCCGCCGCTCACCGCAACATAGGCCATCAGTTGCCCCCTTCCGTCTTCGAGCAGTGCGGGGATGAATCCGAAAGCGCCGTTTTGGAGAGAGGCATGGTAGGACGGTCGGTCGGAAACGTCTTTTCCAGGCGTGTCGTGCGCGGCACCGCCATCACACGGCCTGCCCCATCGACCAGGATGATGTCGATGCCACGGGGGAACTCGTCTTTGCGGGCCTCGCGGGCATCATGCCACCAGGCGCTGCTGACCAAGAACACGTGGCGTTTTGCGATGCCAGGCCCGGTAGCACAGAAAGCTTGGCCGATTCCCAACGCTTCGCATTCTATGAGAGCGGTTGCACCTTTCTCAGGCGAGATATCGTTTCCCCCACTGAGCCCCAACAGCACCTCTGTTGCCTGATCGGGGTCGGCATCGGCCGCTATGACGGCAAAACGTGCCGCATCGGGCGGCTGGGCTTTCGCATAGGTGCGTGTCGCCAGGGCAGTGCGGAAGGCTTCCTCATCGGCAGCTGCCACACAGAAGGTGCAGGCACTGTCGATGAGCATGCAGGCAATCGTCTCAAGCCAAGGGTTCGAAAGCCTCGGGCGATGCAGGGGGGGCACCTTGCGCACCATGCCCGGGCGCGCCATGGCATCCATGACCGCACGGAATGCCTCTTGGGTGGCGAACAGCTCCTGTTCGTGGGTATCTGGATTATATTCCCTGGTCATCTTGGGTCTCCTTCTTCCATCAGCATGTTGGCGAATTCCACCCTTGTTGCCTCGAGTTCTTCTTTGGCCCTTTCTTTCAGTCTGCTCAAGCGTGCCTCTTCCGCTTCGAGCAGGGCCACCCACTGGCGGTATTCGGGAACAGGGCCAGGCAGGCTGAATGCCGCATCGATGACTGCCAGCTCATAAGCGCGATCGCGGTTGCCGCCCAAGACAAGACCGATGCCCATGGCAGCCGTGTGCCCGGCCACGCATTCTACCTTACATTCGGTTATCAGCGCTTCACCCAGATAGAACAGGCTGTTCTTGGCACTTTCGCGCACCTTGTTCATCACGAGCACCTCATGGGGAACGCTCACGATGCGTACCGGGTAGAGGCCTTCTATCTGTTCGGCGATACAACGGGCCAGGGCAGGGTCTCCTTCAACCAGGATACGCGTCCTTCGTTTGCGCCTCATGGGGCAGTCGGCGCTTTCCTTCGTCTGCCCTTTCTCTTCTTCGGCCAATCCTTTCGGGGCCCGAGTGCTTGATGCAAGGGGGCTTTCATCCCCTAGCCCCACGCCATGGGCCGCTGCGTTCTGTGCTGCGGCTGCGTTCTGTGCTGCGGCATCGTCTGTTGAAGCCTCCGTCCGGGTCATCCGATATACCTCTTCCGTAGTCGGGTTGCCAGCACCTCAAGAATGGCGGCAACAATCAGGCAGGCATACACGATGAAGCCCACCTCGTGGATATTGTGATAGAAGCTTCCCGCAAGGTACAACTGGTAGCCGATGCCCCCCGCACCGGCAACCGCGCCCACGGCAACCGCGTTGACGAAGTTTATCTCGAAGCGGATGAAGGTCCAGCTGAGCATCTCGCTCATCTTCTCGGGCACCACCGCTTGGAACACTATCTGCCACCAGGACGCCCCGCTCGATCGCAGCGCCTCGATGACATCGCGGTCCACTTCCTCAAAGCTTTCGGAATAGGCCTTGACCAGATAGGCGATGCTGTGGAACAAAAGGCCGCAGACCGCTGCCTCTGGGCCTAAGCCTATGGCAACCGTGAACACCAACACCCACAATATGGTGGGCACCGCGCGGAAGAACGACATGACCGCCTTGATGGTGTTGCTCACGGTGCGGTTAGAGAGGTTTGCCGCTGCGAACAAGCCCAAGACAAAGGCAATCAGGGCGCCGATGAAGGTGGTAAGCACGGCAAGCGCCAATGAGACCACCAGGCCAAAAAGAATGTCTTCGAAAGTGAAGTGCGCTTCGATGCTTGGCTGGGTCATCATCTTCCAGAAATCCGTGGCGGCATTAGCCAGTGCTATCGGAAACGAAACCTTCCCATAATTCAACGTAAGCATCGTATACAGGGTCAGCAAAACAAGCACGGCTGCTGCAATCCCGATTATCAGGTTGGGCTTTGAGGGGATCCTCACCCTGATAAGCCCTTTGCGGTTTCGCTTGACAAAGCCTTCAAGCTGCTTGTCGGGATTGTCTGGGGCAAGGCCGAGCCTCACGGTGCCGGTGACGTCGGAGGCAAGGCCGAGCCGCACGGTGCCGGTGACCTCGGGGGCAAGGCCGAGCCTCACGGTGCCGTCGACATCGGGGGCAAGACCGAGCCGCACGGTGCCGGTGACGTCGGGGGCAAGGCCGAGCCGCACGGTGCCGGTGACGTCGGGGGCAAG
>JAIRPR010000061.1 GCA_031256895.1 Coriobacteriaceae bacterium | reverse complement strand
AAGGGGCCGTACCTGAGGGGTTGAGGCTTGCCGTGAGCCGACAAAAAAGCCCGGTGAGAACAACCGGGCCTATCACACTGAGGAACAAGGTGTCGGACGGCATCGCCCGCTTCGCAGGTTCCAGACTATTCGGCGGCCTCTTCGGCAGCTTCAGCAGCGGGGGCGGCATCTGCTTCAGGCGCTGATGCGTCGGATACCGCAACAGGCTCGCTACCGGTGACTTCTTGGTCGAGGTCAGTGGCATCGAGAGAGATACCCTCGTCTTCAATGGCCTCAGCGGCCGCAGCCTTACGGGCTTCCTTTTCTGCCTTGGCGGCAAAGGAAGCGGCACGGGCTGCCTTCTCTGCGGCCTTCGCCTCGCGTTCTGCCTTCTTCTTGGCCTCAATGGCCTCAAGTTCAGCTGCACGCTCTGCCTTCTTGGCTGCCTCGCGGGCGGCGACCGCCTCTTTGGCAGAGCCGAAGCGATCGGCGAAACGCTGCACACGTCCACCGGTGTCGATGAACTTCTGCTGCCCGGTGAAGAAGGGGTGACAGGTGTTGCAGATGTCGATCTTCAGCTCAGGCTTGGTGGAACGGGTTTGGAAGGTATTCCCACAGCTGCACTTGACCGTGCAGTCGATGTAGTTCGGATGAATGTCTTTCTTCATGTTTTCTCCTTTTATCGCCTTGGTTTCCGACCAAAGCAAAGACAGCCTGCCTATGATATCATAGTACGCAAAGCTTGCAAGGCTTTCTCAGAATCAACACCCCGTCTCAAGCTCGGCACCAATACGTCAACGAGCCGTAAATGAACAACCCCAGCGTAACGCCATTCGCAATGCCCCAGACCCAGCGCCCAGTGCAACGCCCCGGACCGAGTACAACGCCCCAAGCTCAGCGCAATGGTGTGCTGGGCCTGGGGATCTCCTGGTTCTTGAGCGCCGCTGTTTCTTGTCGCCTCAGGCGCTGCTTCCAGCCGCCGTAGTACCGCTTCCGGCTGTCGTGCTGCCCCCGCCTCCAGCGCTGCCGCTGCTGTTGTCGCCGGTGGCACCTGCACCCGGCCCGCTGCCGGTGGCGCCTGCACCCGGCCCGCTGTCCTCGACAGACAAGGGTTTGGGCGGCACCGGAGTGTCTGAGCTTATCTCACGTGCGATGTTCAGGGGGTCTGCCTTGATGTAGTTGAACTCGATGGGATCCCCCACACTGTAGCCGACTATCTCGATGCAGGCAGGCAATGCGAAGTCATAGACGCTCTTGTCGCCCTGGAGCTTCACGTAGAAATGGGAATTGCCATCGATGACTGCGGTCGCCATGGTGGCGATGACCCCTTTTGCACGCAGCTCATCGGCCACACCTTCGCCTTCGCCGACCACTCCGTTGGTGGCAAGCAGCTGGGTGTAGGTCTTTTGGCAGTTGGCTACCGTATCGCCCACCGCCACGTTCTGGTAGCGTTGGATGTCCAACATAGCATACATCTTCACCAAACCCGCATCATCCTTCAGCGCCATGAAATAGGTGGGCTGTCCGTTGATGTTCAGCAAGAGCGGGAAGGTGGCATGGTAGCGCAGGTGCTGGACCTGGCCTTCAGCTGAGCTCATCGCTGAATCCTCGGTCGCCCCTGGCACGGTATAGAAATGTGACTCGGCGGTCCGTTGGTTCACCAGGACGAAACCGACTATAGAGTTATCGGAGGTCGCCGAGGTGACACCGGTATAGACCCACACGTCATCGTCTTTGGCGATATAATTATAGCCCAGGTTGCCGCTGGTGCCCGGTGTGGTCTGGACGACGCCCTGCTGCCCCAGCCATGAGTTCAGCCAACCGTTCTTGTAGGCGCCGCTCCAATTGTACTGCTCTATGAGCAGCTCGGCAGGATACACCCTGTCGACCCATTGGGGGCATTCCGCGACCGGGATGTCCTGGCATTCGCCGGTGGTCGCATCGCACAGGATGACCCGCGATATGGTCTGGCCGCCGAAAAGGCCGATGGTGTAATCCTTGACCGGGCATATCCACCAGGGATGGCCTTCGTCGTCTATCTCGAACGACTTCTGGTCGAACATGTAGAAGGGGTATTTCAACTGCACATGGCGGTCTATGTTGCGCTCGAGCGGCTCTGACTGCGAATAGTAGATGGGGCTTGACTGCTTCACTATCTGGGTGTCTTGGGTCGTCATGTTCACCAGCACATAAGCCGGTATGCCAGCATCCTTGTTCGCGAACCACTTGAAGATGTCGGCATAGCCCAAGGGACTCACGCGTACCGGGGTGCCTTGATAGTTTATCTGGCTGTACAAGGGGGATATCTCGAACTGGCTCACATATTCAGGGATGGAGCCCATCGCGCGGTTGCCCAGCTTTGCGGCGGAATCCCGGTCGATGATGGGTATCTCGGAATAATCGACCTCCTTGATGTCCTGGGCGAAGTCAAGTGTGTCGGTCTTGAGTACGGCCGCGTACCTTTCCGCATTGCCCGGGAAGAGCGAAAGCGAGGCGATCGCCCCCAGGATGCCCACCAAGGCGATAAGTACCGGGATGAAAGAGAGGCCCTTGAATGCCTTCGCCTTCTTATCGTCCACCTTCACCTTCGCCGTTCCCTTCCGATAGGCGTGCGAACGCGCATAAAGCACCAAGAACAACGGTAGCAGGATGAAGATGGCCACGAAGGTCCACGTGTCGGTGCTATGGATGTTGATAGGGGGGTGGAACCACCAGTAAGCGACCAGGATGACCACCAGTAGGATGATGCCTCCAATGATGAGCACCTTTTTGCCCCAAGACGCCATCTGCGCTGCAAAGGAGAAGTTGGGGGGTGCGTTCGGGGGCTTCCTCGCACCTGAGCCCTTGCTGCCTTGTGGACGCGAAGAGGCTCGTGACCCCGCCTCATGCACTTCTGCATCGACGTAGTTGCCGCCCTTTTCATATTCAACACCGGATTGCCGCAGCGCCTCTAACAAGGCATCGATTCCTGAACCCTGCTTCGCCAAAGCCGAACTCCCTTCTCTCACGGTATAACCTTCTCATTGTACCGCAAGAATACCTGCCTGCGTCCCACAAAGGCAACCCTGTGCCTCTTTGTTGCCCAAAGGTTGCCGAAGGATTGTGCGGCCATGCCGACACCGGAAGAACCCCCAATGGCTGCGTTGCCATGCCGACACCGGGATCGATCCCCCAGGATTGCGTTGCCATGCCGACACCGGGATCGATCCCCCAGGATCGCATGGCCTGCATCCGCGCAGGGGGAAGCGCTGCGCTTCGCTTATTGCAGCGCCCTAAGAGGCAAGGTTCCGCAGAACGTAGGGAAGGATCCCCCCCTGGGCGAAGTAGCGTCCTTCAGTGGGAGTGTCGATGCGCACCATGACACTGAAGTCCAAGATGGTCCCGTCTTCACGAGAAGCCCTGACCATCACGTGAGCAGGGCTTGGAAGCCCCTGGGTGAAGTCGATTTCCGCAATGGTGATGCACTCTGAGCCATCAAAGCCCAAAGAGGCGGCCGATTGCCCCTCTTCGAACTGGAGGGGCAGGATGCCCATACCGATAAGGTTCGAGCGATGAATGCGCTCGAACGATTCCGCAAAGACCGCACGGACTCCCAAGAGGGCAGGCCCTTTCGCCGCCCAGTCGCGCGAAGAACCGCTCCCATACATCTTGCCCGCAAGGACCACCAAGGGGATGCCCTGTCCACGATAGGATTCAGCTGCCTCGAAGATGCTGGTCAAACGTTTCTCCACCGCGTCATAGGTTATCCCCCCATGCATGCCTTGGGCTAATCTGTTCTCGAGCCTCACATTGGCGAAAGTGCCCCGCATCATGGCCTCATGGTTGCCGCGTCGTGCCCCATAGGTGTTGTACAAAGCGGTCTCAACGCCCTTGTCTTTCAGATACGATGCTGCAGGGGAACCTTGGGCAATGGACCCTGCGGGGCTGATGTGGTCGGTGGTCACGAAATCGCCCAGGTAAGCCAATACGCGCGCACCTTGTATCTGCAAGGATTCAGGATGCCTAGCCGAAAGGGCATCGAAATAAGGCGCCCGTCTGACATAGGTGGAACCTTCATCCCAGGCAAAGGTGGCACTTGGCTCTACCCTTATGTCCTGCCAGGCTTGGGTTCCCCGATAAAGCCCAGCCCTGGCCTGCTCGTACAAAGTGGCGTCACAGAAGCGCGTCAGGACATCCTCCACATCTGCAGCACTCGGCCAGATGTCGCGCAGGAACAGGTCCTCCCCTTCCTTGCCTTTCCCGAGCAGCTGTGTCTCAAAATCGAAGTCGATAGTGCCTGCCAGGGAATAGGCAACCACCGCCGCTGGTGATGCCAGGTAGTTCTGTGAGATATCGGGCGATATGCGCCCCTCGAAGTTGCGGTTGCCTGAAAGCACGCTTGCCAGCTCAAGATGCCCGGCTAGGGTCTCCATGCCTTCCAACAAGGGGCCCGAGTTGCCTATGCAGCTCATGCAGCCATAGCCACAGTTGTAGAAGCCCAGCTCACACAGGGCGTCCTCGAGGTCTGCACGCTCAAGCAAGAGCCTTGTCGCATGCGAGCCAGGGGCGAACACCCGCTTGACCCAAGGTTTAGCCTGAAGGCCTGCGTTGACTGCGTTTTGCGCCAACAGCCCGCAAGCAACCATCATGGCGGGGTCGGTGGCGGTCGTACAGCTCGTGATGGCAGCCAAGGCCAAGGCGCCATGCCCCAGCCCGTATTCCTCGCCTTCGAAAGAGGCCGTCATCCTGAGTCCACGGTCCAGACCCCTGTCTGCGCAGATCCGGCCGAACCCAGCCTTGGCCTCATGCCACTCGATGCGGTCATGCGGCCGCGAAGGGCCGGCTATGCTTGGCCTTATCGTTGAGAGGTCCAGTTCGATGACCTCGGCATAACGGCGTTGCGGTGCATCTGGGTCGCCCCAAAAACCCTGGGCTTTCGCGTATGCCTCCACCAAGGCGGCTTGCTGCTCGCTGCGCCCGGTCAGGCGCAGGTATTCGATGGTCTGCCCATCTATGGGGAACAGGGTGCAGGTGCAGCCGTATTCGGGGGTCATATTGGCAATGC